>DATAPF010000642.1:0-12552 GCA_036265355.1 Kofleriaceae bacterium
GAGCTCGGCGGCCTCGGCGTGGGCGGTGTCGCGATCGCGGCCGCGCTCGGCGCGCAGCCACTGGACGAGCTTCGCGATCGGGACCGAGGTCAGCTCCGGGAGCGCGAAGCACGCGCCGCCGTGCGGCATGGCGTGACGGTCGAGGACCCGCGCGATCGCCCGCGCCATGGCGAGCTCACGGCGCGCCGCCCACTAACGTCCGGGTCAGCGGCCGGCCGGCGCGCTCGGCCCGGCGCACATCGAGGCCGACCACGACCCGCTCACCGGACCGCTGCGCGACGGTCGCCCACACCGCGTGGAGGTAGGCGTCGACCAGCGCGTCGTCGGTCGCCGCCCGGGTCGCGAGCCACCCCACCGTGTGGCGCACCAGCACCGGCTCGCGGGCCGCATCGATCGCGTCCGCGATCCGGTCCAGCGCCAGCCGCCACGCCCGCGCGCCATCGGGCGTGGCCGGATCGTCGGCGGGCACGCCGGGCGCGATCCCCAGGCCGGCGGCCAGCGCGTCGACCAGCATCGCGAGCCGCGTACCGAGTGAGCGCGACGGCGGCGGCCACGCGACGGGGAGCTCGCGCCAGCCTCCGCTCGACGCCGAGCGCAGCTGGCACGCCATGATATCGGCGAAGTGATCGTGACCCTGGCCGACCTCGCCGTGGACCAGGGCCACCAGGACGCGCGGCGGCCGCTCGAGCCAGTCGCCGAGCTCGATGCGATGGCTGGCGCGATCGAGCCGGAGCAGCGCGCTCGACGCAGGGTCCGACGCCTGCCACGCGGCCCCGGTCTCGCACGCCGCGGCCTGCGACGCGGTGACCAGCCCCGCGCTCTGGGCGATCCGGCTCGCGATCGCGCACGCGCGGTGGCCGTCGGCATCGCACTCCGCCCGGACCAGCCCGGCGAGCGGCTCGACCGCGATCCGGTGCTGGTACAGCCAGCTCGCCTCCACCAGCAGCTCGGTGCGGCCAGAGCGCCGCAGCTCGTCGATCAGCGCGCCGAGCCCCGCGCTGGCGTCCGGCACGCCGGCAAGCACCCCGAGCGCGAGCTCGGCCAGCGCGGCGGCGCGGATCGCTGCATCGGCGGCATAGCCGGCGAGCAGCCAGCCATGCATCTCCTGCAGCAGCGCCTGGGTCCGCGCGGCCTCGACGGGTCCGGGGACGAGCGGTGCGTTCACGGCCGCGGGGCGGCGGCCGGGCGCGGTGTGCTCGGTGCCAGATGGCGACCGAGGCGGCGTATCGGCAGGGTCGATATCGCGCGCAACGGGACGCTCTGTCCGCGCAGCGAGCCCGGGATGTCGCGACCACGGACCGCGCCACACCCGTGGCGACCGGGAGCCGGCGCGGCCGGACGCGGCCACCTCGGCGGACGGCACCGCCGCGCTGGATGAGCTCCCCGTCCCCGCCGCCTCGGCCGGCAGGGACGGGGCTACCGAGGGTCCAGGAACACCTGATGGGCGTCGATGCCGTCCCTGGTCAGGCATCGCGGCAGCACCTCGTCGGGCAGCTGCCGGGCCGCGAGCGCGGCGATCCCCTGATCCACCGCATTGCCGATCGATCGCCGGTTGCCGAGCGCGCCGTAGAGCCGGATCGCGAACGCGCGTGCCGCGTCGTCGCCGATCGCACCGTCCATGCCCACGACGCAGTCGATCCGGGCGCGCAGCACCTCGGCCTGCACGGTCGTGTAGCAAGCGTTGAGCACGACCAGCCGCGCGTTGCGGGCCGTGGTGCCGATCATCATCGTCAGCGCGCGCGCCGACACCGGCTGCGGCTCGCCACGCTCGTCCTCCAGCAGCAGGCCGGCGGCGCCGCCGCCGTGGCCGCTGACGTGGATCACCGCTGGATCGAGCTCGGTCAGGTGCCGCATCAGCTCGTCGATGCCGACCGCCCAGCGCGACTCGAACCGGAAGTCGTCGCGGTGGGGCGCCAGCTTGAGCTCGCGCTGGATCTCGGCGCACTCCCGGTCCAGCTTGAGCGGATCGCTGCCTTGCGGGTTCGCGGCCAGAAAGAGGATCACCTGCGTCGACATGTCCGCCCGGCGGCTCACGCTATCAACTCCTCGGGCGGCATGGATGGAACGCCGCGGCCCGCGCCCGCCACGCGCCGCTCGTCCGGTCTTCGTCGTGTGCTTGTCGCTTGCGCTGGTGCGCCACGTCCTGTACCCGCTGGATAGGCGACCGGTGCTCCGCGATCACGACAGGCCCGGAAGCGATTTGCCAAGATCCCAGAAGCCAACCATTCCCGATGGCTTGCTGGACGTCGTGGCGAGTCTCCGGCTCAGTCGTCCCAGCCGTCGCTCTGGCGACGGGCGCGCCGGTGGCGGGTCGACGGCCGGTCCTCGGGGATCGAGATCGATCCCGAGACCTCCGAGCCGTCCTCGGCGGTGATCGCGTGCTGGACCTCGCTGGTCACCGGCTCGGTCACCGTCACGGTCAGCGTCTGGCCCTCGGTCTCGGTGGTGGTCTCGATCACCCGCCGGCCCTCCTCCTCGATCGTGATCGACACCGACTCGTGCTCCTCCAGGTCCGCGGTGAGCGACCGCAGCGCGGCCTCGGAGTCGAGATCGCGCTCGCCGCCCGGGCCCGGCGGCAGATCGGCCTCGAGCTCGAGGTAGGTCTCGATCTCCGGATCGGTCGGCCGGTGACCCATGCCAGCGGTGGCTGGTCCCGGCACCGATGCGCGCCGGAGACCTGCGCCGTCGGACGCTGGCAGCGGGCGGGCGAGGCTCCGAGGAGCCGGACCGCCGCGCACGGTGTCGGCCTCGTTGCTGGGATCCCACGGCGACTCGACGTGCCCGCGCGGCATCGTCGCCGCCCAGGTCTGGGCGTGCCGTGGTGCAGGCGGAGCACTCGGGCGCGTCGCGGGCACGGGCCGGGCGGTGGGTACCTCGCGCGAGGCCGCGGGAGGCGCGCTCGCGGGCCGCGCAGCGGCGGGCGGCGGACTGTCGATCGTCGCGCCCGGCTCACCGCGCGCCACCGGCGCGAACCCGCCCCCGGGCGTCGTGCGAGGCGGCGGAGTCGGCGTGGCCGGCCGCGGCACGCCGCGCGCCGGGGTCGCGGTCCTGGCCACGCCGCGCGCCGGGGTCATGGTCCTGGCCATGCCGCGCGCCGGGGTCATGGTCCTGGCCACGCCGCGCTCCGGGGTCGGCTTGATCGATACCCCGCGCGGCGGCGTCGCCCGGTGGGGCGGCGACGCGGCCGCGTGGGCCGGGTTCTGGACGGGCGCCGACGACCGGCTCGTCGGCGCGCTCGCAGCCGGCGGACTCGCCGATGGCGCGCTCGCAGGCGGCGGGCTCGACGCGGGCGGGCTCGCGCCCGGCGGCGGGCTGGGCCGGCTGGACCGCGGCACCGCGGGTCGTGGGGGCGGCGGCGGGCTCGGCCGCGTCGGCGGGCTCGCCCGCGGCGGGGGCGGCGGCGTGTCGTCCGGAGGCGCGAGCGGCGGCGGGCTCGGTGGGCGCGAGCGCGGCGGCGGGCTCGGCCGCGTCGGCACCGGCGGCGGGGGCGGCGTCGCGCGCTTCACCATCCCGGGCGGCGACGGACTCGGCCGGGTCGGCGCCTGGCCCGCCGCGGCGCGGCGCGGCGCGGGGGCGATGACCGCGCTCTCGACGGGCAGCCGCGACCACGACGGGCGCTGGCGCTCGGTCGGCTCGTCGGGAACCGTCTCGGCGCGGTCGCGCGTGTCGCGATCGTCTCCGGCGCTGGCATCGCCGGCATCCCCCCCGGCCGCTGCCGCCGCGTCGGGATCGCCGGCCGCCGGCATCCGCGGATCGGTGGGGTGATATGCCTCGGCCACGTCGCGCGGCACCGCGGGCAGGTGCGGATCGGTGGTGCCGCGCGGATCGACCCCGCTCGCCACGGTCGGCGCGCGCGACTTGCGCCGGGCGATCATCGCCGCGAGGCTGTCGAGCAGCGCCTCGCCGAGCTCGCCGTCGTCGTCGCACAGCTCGCGGAAGTCGTTGGCGCGGATCGCCAGCGAGCGGACGTCGCCGCGCGTGCTCGCCAGCGCGTCGCGCCCCGGCGGCGGCACCTGGTCGCGCGCGCTGATCAGCGACTCGGGGTAGATCAGCGCGCCGGGGCCGAGCGTGTCGCCGTCCTGGACCAGCTCGCCGTCCAGGACGATCCACGCCACGCGATCGCCGAGCGCGTGCGGCGGCAGCTTCTCGCCGACCCCGTGGTCGCGCGGGATCGCGATCCGCAGCGCGCGCAGCCGCTGCTGCGGCGTCAGCTTCTTGCCCCACAGCGCGCACGCGTTGATCGCGGCATCGTCCTTCTTGCGCTGCTCGGCGGGCAGCGGCGTCTCGCCGGCCTCCAGCACCCGGACCACGACCGCGGTCGCGTTGTCGCCGCCGCCGCGCTCGAGCGCGAGGTCGATCAGCCGCTGCGCCGCGCGCGCCGGGCTCGACTGCCGGGTCAGCACCTCGCCGACCTCGTTCTCGGGCACGTACTCGCTGACCCCGTCGCTGCACAGCAGGAAGCGATCGCCGTCGGCGAGCGGCACCACGAAGGTCGAGACCTTGACCTCCTCACCGATGCCGAGCGCGTTGGTCAGCATGCTGCGGAACCGCGCGCCCTCGCCCGACACATCGACGTCGATCCCGGCGGCGAGCAGCCGGGCGAGCAGCGTGTGGTCCTCGGTCAGCTGCATCGAGATCCCGTCGCGCACCAGGTAGGCGCGCGAGTCGCCGGCGTGCGCGAACACCAGCTCGCCGCCGACGATCACCGCGCCGACCAGCGTGGTGCCCATCCCGCTCTTGGTCTGGTCGCGGTCGGCCTCGGCGAGGATCGCCTCGTGCGCCGCGATCACGCCGCCGCGCACGACCTCCAGGAGCTGCCGCTTGGCCTCCGCCGTGGCGCGCTCCAGCCAGTGCTCCGCGGCGTCGTGCAGCGCCGGGCCGCTCCACGCCACGCGGATCGCGCCGATCGCCAGCTCGCTCGCGACCTCGCCGGCGGCGTGGCCTCCCATCCCGTCGCACACCAGAAACACTCCGAGATCCTCGTCGAGGAAGTGCGCGTCCTCGTTGTGATCGCGCACGTTCCCCACATGGGTCGCCGCAGCGCCGACGATCGAGGCTCGCCCGGCCACTGGTTCACTCTACACTAGCCGCGCATCTTGTAGCCGACGTTGCGCACCGTCTCGATGATCGATCCGGCATCCCCCAGCTTGGAGCGGACCCGGCGAACGTGGATGTCCACCGTGCGCGTCCCGCCGGCGTAGCGGTAGCCCCAGGCCCGCTCCAGCAGGGCCTCGCGCGTGAACACCCGGCCGCGGTGCTGGCCGAGGAACCGCAACAGCTCGAACTCCTGGTGGGTCAGCTCGATCCGCCGGCCGGCCAGCCGCGCCTCGTAGCCTGCGATGTCGATCACGAGATCGTCGATCTTCAGGATCTCGTCGGAGCCGAACGTGGCGGTCTTCCAGTCGAGCTGGCGCAGCCGGGCGTAGAGCTCGGCCGGGACGATCGGCGTCAGCACGAAGTCGTCGAACCCGATCGAGAAGTCGAGCGCGGGCAGCCGCGCCACCGTGACCGCGATCAGGATCGGGACCTCGACCAGCGGCCCGTCGTCGCGCATCCGCTTGATCGACTTGTGGGCGCGGCCGATGTCGTCGCCGGCCTCCACGATCACCACCGCGGGCGGCTGCTCGGCGACCGCGTTCAGGTCGAGCCCGCCGAGGTCGAACCGGCCGAGCGTCACGCGGCACCCCAGCTCGCCTAGCAAGGCCGCGACCGTGCCGGATTCATCGCCGCGGTCGGGGCGATCGGGCCGCTCAGCACGGTCGGGGTCGGCACAGATCACGATAACGCGCACGGTCGAAGTGATCCCCTTGCTACCGCTCCCGGGTCAAGAGACAGCAGAGGTGTACTTCACGGTCGCACCCGAGACGAGGCGCTCCGGTCTATTGCCTGGGCCCCGAAACATGTAAGAATTGGAGCTGGATGGAAGAGTTCCACTGCTCCTTCTGCGGCAAGCAGCGGCGCGAGGTGCGAAAGCTCATCAGCGGCCCCCGCGTGTTCATCTGCGACCAGTGCGTGACTCTTTGCAACGACATCCTCGCCAAGGAAGAGGCGTCCGAGCGACCCAAGTATCCGCCACCACGCGCGATCGTGGAGGAGCTCGACCGCTACGTCGTGGGCCAGAAGGACGCCAAGCGGGCGCTGTCCGTCGCCGTCTACAACCACTACAAGCGCATCGGCCTGCGCGGCAAGCAGACGGACGTCGAGCTCCAGAAGGGCAACATCCTGCTGATCGGCCCGACCGGCTCGGGGAAGACCCTGCTGGCCCAGACCCTGGCCAAGAAGCTCGACGTTCCGTTCGCGATCGCCGACGCCACCACGCTGACCGAGGCGGGCTACGTCGGCGAGGACGTCGAGAGCGTGGTCAAGGCGCTGTTCCGCGCCGCCGGCGGCGACGTCGAGAAGACCGCGCGCGGCATCATCTGCATCGACGAGATCGACAAGATCGCCCGCAAGGGCGGCACGCCGTCGCCGACCCGCGACGTCTCGGGCGAGGGCGTCCAGCAGGCGCTGCTCAAGATCCTCGAGGGCAAGACCGCGACGATCACGCCGGACGGCGCGCGCAACCGGCCGCAGCAGGAGCTGATCCAGATCGACACCACGGACATCCTGTTCATCTGCTGCGGCGCCTTCAACGGCCTGGAGGACATCGTCCGCCGCCGCACCGGCCAGCGCGGCCTGGGGTTCGGGGCCCAGGTGTCGACCGCCGAGGACGACAAGGATGCGCTGCGCCGCCAGGCCCGCACCGAGGACCTGATCAAGTTCGGCATGATCCCCGAGTTCATGGGCCGGCTGCCGGTGATCGTCTCGTGCGACGCGCTCGACGTCGAGGCGCTGACCGAGGTGCTGTGGAAGCCCAAGAACGCGCTCGCCAAGCAGTACCACCGGCTGTTCGAGCTCGAGGGCGTCAAGCTCAACTTCCGGCCCGACGCGCTGACCGCGATCGCCGAGGAGGCCGCCCGCCGCAACTCCGGCGCCCGCGGGCTGCGCGCGATCGTCGAGGAGGTCATGCTCGACGTCATGTACGAGATCCCCTCGCTGACCGGCGTCAAGGAGTGCGTGGTGACCCGCGAGGTCGTCGAGCGCCGCGCCCGCCCCGAGCTCGTGCTCGAGAGCAAGGCCGCGAGCTGATCGCGGCAGCTGCCGCGCGCTATGGCGGCAGGTGGACGAACACGTCGGTCCGATCGTCCTGGTCGGCCACCGCCGCCGCGAAGAACGGCACGAACGCGTTGCCCACCGTGACCAGCCCCTGGTAGTCGCCGAGGAAGAACGCGCCCTGCAGCAGCGCCGGGTGGAGGTCGAACGGCGAGCTCAGCGCCTCGTCGCTCCACGTCGCTCCGCGATCGCGCGACGTCGCCAGCCACGGCGTGACCCGCAGCGAGCCGTCGCCCGGCCGCGCGTTGCGCAGATCGAAGTACGTCACGCCGACCGTGCCGTCCGCCGCGACCGCCACGCTCGGCGTGAACGCGGGCGCGCCGCGCGCGCCGTTGACCGCCACCGGCGCCGACCACGTCACCCCGCCGTCGAGCGAGCTGACCAGCATCACCGCGTCGATCGAGTCGCCGGCCGGCGCGTCCTCCCACACGATGTAGAGTGCCCCGCTGGTGCGATCCGCGGCGACCTGCGGCAGATCGGTCCCCGAGCGGATGAACACATGGCTCTGCGGATCCTGGACCCCGACGCCGCGCATCGGGGCGACCACCGTCGCCGCCGACCAGGTCAGCCCGTGATCCTCCGACCGGATCACCGCGAGCATGTTCGACGGCGTGTGGTTGCTGGTCTGCGTGATCAGGTCGAACACGTCGACCAGCGTGCCGTCGGGCCGCACCGCGATCACGTTGCCGATCGTCTGCGCGTCGAGCCCGGGATCGAAGATCGCGCGCGCCGGCTCCCAGGCCCCGGCCGTGGTGCGCGCGAACCACGTCGGCCCGGTCCCGATCGGCTGGTCGGGATGGGTCTGCCCGGTCAGCCGGTCCCACACCGCATAGACCCGGCCCGGATCCGCCGGATCCGCCGTGATCGAGCCCTTGTCGTTGAACACGTCCGGATCGTCGTCGGCGATCAGCACCGCCGGATCGCTCCAGGTCGCCCCGCCGTCGGTCGACCGGCTCGCCAGCATCGCGTTGCGCGCGGACATCGAGTCGAACGCCAGCGCCGCCAGGAACACGGTGCCGTCGGCGGCGACCGTCACCCACGGATCGCTCGCGCGCTGGTAGTCGGCGCCGGCTGCCGCGCCGGCGCACCGGCCGATCCGCGGCGTGTCGGTCGACCACGTCGCCCCGCCGTCGAGCGTCACCGCGACCCCGATCCCGTTCGCGCCGCCGTTCGACCAGCGGTCCTGCTGCCACGTGCCGACCAGGTGGGCCGGGTTGGTCGGATCCACCGCGACCCACGGCTCGACCTCGACGCTGCCGAAGTTCGTCCCCTGCTGGCCCCCGGCGCAGCCGCCGGGGAACGGCGAGATGCTCGACACCCGGACCAGCGACACGAACGGATCGTACAGGTTGTCGCCGCAGCCGCCCGCCGCCGCTGCGAGCACGAGCGCTGCAAGCCGCCGCCCCGCCACCCCGAGCGCTGAGGACGGCGTCGCGATCGGCGGTGCGTGGCGGCCCACGTTGCCATCATCGCCAGCAAGCCCGCCGAGGCGCCAGCGGTTTCGCTGACACGCGGAAACCCGCCCCGGCCGGCGGCGGCCGCCGCCGCGCACCGGGCGTCGCAGCCGCGCCGCAGGGGAAACCCCGACCCCGCGCTACCGCGCGCGGACGGAGGCCATCAGGCCCCATCCACGCGAGACGGTCGCAGGGCGAGCCGTCACACCTGCGGCGGCGGCTGCAGCGGCTCCGGCTTGCGCCGGACGCTCGCCCCGAAGCCGATCAGCAGCAGCACTGCCAGCCCGCCTGCCGCGTAGCGCGCCGGTCCGGCCCAGCTCAGCCCGGGGGCTCGCTTCGGCGTCGCGATCAGCTTCGCGGTCCCCGCGGTCCACGCCCCCATCGACGGCACGGTGAGCTCGACCGGCGGGCCGCCCGCGCCGCTGCGGTGGTCGACCAGCATCAGCTCGCTGCCCAGCCCGAGCAGCGACGCGCCCGCGGTGTGCTCGTCGAGCGAGCGCCGGACCGCTGCCAGATCGACGGGAGTCGCGATCACGATCGCGCCGGCCAGCCCGTCGCGATAGCCCGAGATCGGCGCGCTTGCGGCCAGCGTCACGCCCAGCCCATCGCTGCGGAACCGGGTGTCGCGGTTGCTCGGCGGCGGCAGCGCCTGCGCCGACTTCGGGATCCGGAGCAGCGACGCCGGCTTGCCCTTGGTGATCCGGAACACCTCGAGCGCCTCGCCCGGACCGGCGGTGAACACCATCTCGCTGGACGCGAGATCGGTCAGCGTCGCCGTGTCGGTCTCGATCGCCGCGCGCAGCATCGGCGTGGTCGCGATCCCGTTGGCGCGCAGCTGCGCCGCGCGCGCCGCCCCGTCGAACACCGCCGCGATCCGCTCGGCGTCTCCGGTCAGCGCGCTCGCCGTCGCCCGCTCCTCCGCGCCGGCCGCCATCTGATCGGCGACCGACACCGCGACCGCGACGATCACCGCGATCAGCGCCCCGACCAGCCACAGCGCCGCCGATCGCCGCGCCGGCGGCTCTGCGATCACGGTCACGCTGCTGCGTGCCGCCACCATGCTCTGCGGGTTCGGCGTCATGCGCGATACCTCGGGCTGGTTTGACGACGGTGCCGAGCCGTCCGCCAGGAACGCGAACCGCTCGCTGCCGGCCTCCGCCTCCATCATGTCGCTGACCCGCGGCCGGCTACCGCGCACCCGCATGGCGCTGCGCTTCTCGATCAGCGTCCGCATCAGCATCGCGATCCCGATCGATGACATCGCCAGCTTGCGCTCGCGCGCGAAGTCCTCCAGATCGAGCTGCATCGCCTGCGCGGTCGGATAGCGGTCGTCCGGATCCTTCGCCAGCGCCTTCATCACGATCTGTTCGAGCTCGCGCGGGTAACCCGGCACGCGCGCCGACGGCAGCGGGATCCGCGCGTCGACGACCTGCTGCAGCAGGTCGTACTCGGTCTTGGCCCGGAACAGCTTGGACAGCGTGGTCAGCTCGTACATCAGGATCCCGAGCGAGAACACGTCGCTGCGCCGATCGAGCTGCCAGCTCTGGCACTGCTCGGGAGACATGTACGAGAACTTGCCCTTGACCACGCCGCTCTTGGTGTCCCCGGCCTTGCGGACCTGGGCCTTGGCGACCCCGAAGTCGCAGACCTTGACCACGCCGTCGTGGCTGATCAGCACGTTCGACGGCGACACGTCGCGGTGGATGATCCGCAGCGGGTTGCCCTCCAGGTCGTGCTTCTCGTGCGCGTAGTGCAGCGCCGCGCAGACCTGGGTCAGGATGTACAGCGCGTCGGCGAACGAGATCGGATAGCGCTTCGCGAGCGCGGACTGGATCAGCCGGCGCAGGTCTGCCCCGTCGACATACTCCATCACGAAGAAGTACGAGCCACTGACAAACCCGATCTCGTAGACCTGCGCGATGTTCGGGTGCTCGAGCGTCGCGACCAGCCGCGCCTCGTCGAGGAACCGCCGCGTGGTCTCGCGGTCGGTCAGCTCGGGCCGCGCGCGCTTGATCACGACGGTCTTCTCGAAGCCCTCGAGTCCGGCCTGCCGCGCCAGCCAGACCTCGGCCATCCCGCCGGTCGCGAGGTGGCCGATCAGCGAGTACTTGCCGAACTGCTCGGGGAGGATGGCGTTCATCGTGCCACCGGCATTGCCGCCTGTTTCGTTCACGCCCATGTTAACTCGCATGTGTATCAGACCTCGCCGCGATCAGTGATCGAGATCTGCGCAAGTGATCATGATTTCTCGACGGCACACATGGGCACGCAACGCACATCATCCGCAGCGCGCCGCATCGCGAAACGCGAGCCCGTTCCACGTACGGAGCATGCCCCCAGATGCCCACACCGCGAGAACTCCCGCCGCCGCCGCTCTCGCTGAAAAATCTCGCACCGACTGCGCCGCGCGCCGCGCGCACACACCCACCTCGCCGCCGTCCTCGTTCTGACAATTGACTCGTATTCGAATTTTGGTGTCCGCGCGAACCGCGACTCCGGACCACTCCCGCTCGCCGTTGGACCGAGGCTGTCGGCTCCACGAACAAGATCTCTGCGCAAGTCTATCGAATGCCTCATTGTGCGGCATGTAAATGATTTCTACATGCGCACTGCATTACCGTGACAGCGAATGGTTGTGCCTCCCCTGCAAGCAGCGTCGATCTCGTCAAGCCAGGTTGCACAGTTGCACCATGCGTGAAACCGGACCGCCGAGTCCTCGCAGGCCTGTCGCGACCGGGCCGATCGCCACACGTCGCCGCCGAGGCGCCCCGCAGCATTCCGCTGCGCCCCGGATACCCTGACTCGCGAGCCATTGCCTCTCGCCGGCTCCAGGTCCGAGGAACTCGTGCAGGCGCCATCCGGCGCGCGGCGCAGCGCTTGCTTCGATCCGATCGCGATGGCCGACGTCAGCAGGAGCGTCCACCAGGGCGTCGGCTCCGGGCTGCTCGCCGGCGCGACGTTCGCAGTCGCCCAGGTGATCGCGGCCGTCACCAGCGGCGCGCCCGCCGTCATCATATTTCGCAGATCCGCCAGCGTGCTGCTCGGTCCCGCTGCGCTCACCACCACGCCCACCGCGATCGCGGTCGTCGTCGGCCTGATCGCGCACGCGTACCTCTCGACGATCTACGGCCTGAGCTATGGTGTCTACAACTCCGCGCTGTCGGCGCCGACCCGGCATTCCGCGCCCCGCCAGGCCGCGATCGGCGCGCTCTACGGCGTCGTGCTGTGGCTCGTCAACCTCGAGCTGTTCGCGCGCATCGTGTTCCCCTGGCTGCTCGCCGTATCCCAGCCCGTGCAGGTCTTCCTGCACGCCGTGTGCTTCGGCCTGCCACTCGGACTGCGCTACGCCGCCGCCGAGCGCGACGCCTGGCCGACCCAGCTGCCGGTGGCGATCGCGACGGTGCGCCGGACCCGCCGCGCTCGCCGTCGCCGGTCCCGCAGCGACCAGGCGCCGGTGGCAGTCGTTGCCGGAGACGTCGACGGAGACGCCGCGGCGACCGACCTTGGTGCCTGATGCTGCCGCCCAGCTCGTCCGCCCGCCGGTGTACCTTCGACCGGTGTACCCCCAGGGACCACCGCCGGGTACGTCGCCGGCCGATATCGAAGAGTTCCGCATCGTCCGGACGCTCGGTCGGGGCGGCATGGGGGCCGTCTATCTCGCCCACGACACCATCCTCGACCGCGCGGTCGCGCTCAAGCTGGTGCGGATCGGCACCACCGAGGACAGCCGGCTGCGGTTCCTGACCGAGGCCCGCGCGCTCGCCCGGCTCGATCACCCCAACGTCATCGCGATCTTTCGCGCCGGCACGACCGGCAGCGGCGAGCCCTACCTCGTCCAGGAGCTCGTGCGCGGCACGTCGCTCGACCGGCTGAGCCTGCCGCTGCCCGAGCGGCGCTGCCTCGAGCTCGCGACCGCGATCGCCCGCGGCCTGGCGGCGGCGCACCG
>DATAPF010000643.1:0-3403 GCA_036265355.1 Kofleriaceae bacterium
CGCGGAGCGCCACCGCCTTCGGATCGACCGGCGCCGCGGCCACCGCGCCGGCGTCGCTCGCCCCGGCTGGGGTCGCGGCGAGCGCCGCGTCGGGCACCGCGGTCGCCGGTTCGATCGCCGCGTCGCGCGGCGCCTCGAGCGCCCCGAGCCCACCGCCGCCCCCCGGCCCCGCCGGCCCCGGCGCGGGCTTGCCATCGACCGCCTTGTCCCACGCCGCCGGCTCCGCCGCGCGCGGCTCGCCGGGACCGCCCGACAGCTGCAGCACGAGCGCGACCGCACCGCCGGCCGCCGCGAGCACGGCGCCGCCGACCACCAGCGCGCGCTTGCGGCGCGACGCGTGCCCGCCCTCGGTCACGGCGCGGATCAGCGCCGCCACCGCCGGATCCGCGGGCGCCAGCTCGCTCGCGCGGTCGGCGAGCGCCATCGCGCGCGGTAGCTTGGCCTCGGCGAGCGCAGCGTTCGCGGCCGCGACCAGCGCGCCGACCACCACCGGCGTGCGCGCGCCGAGGAAGCCGCCGGGATCCTCGAAGTACGCCGCGAGCTCCTCGCCCGGGTCGCCGAACCCGCTGCCGGTCACCAGCGCGCGCAGCTCGATCGCGGCCTCCGTGGCGCTGGCCGGCCGCGCCCCCGGATCGCCGGCCATCAGCCGCTCGATCTGCCGCGACAGGTCCGGCCCGCACGCCGGCCGCCGCCGCATCGGGGGCAGCGGGCCGCCGGCGCCGATCATCGACATGACCTTGGCCGGCGGCCCGGCGTAGGGCAGCGCGCCGGTCGCCAGCTGGTACAGCGTGGCGCCGAGCGAGTACAGATCGCTGCGCGCGGTGGCGATGTCGCCGCTGGCCTGCTCCGGGCTCATGTACGCCGGTGTGCCGAGCAGCGCGCCGGTCCGGGTGATCAGCGAGTCCTCGGTCTCCAGCCGGGCGACCCCGAAGTCGCCGAGCAGCAGCCGGCCGCCGGGCGCGATCAGCACGTTGGCCGGCTTGACGTCGCGGTGGATCACGCCGGCGGCGTGCGCCGCGGCCAGCGCATCGCCGAGCAGTGCGCCGATGCACGCGGCGACCTCGGCGAGCATCGCGCCGCGCTGCTCGATCTCCTGGAGCAGTGTCCGGCCGCGGATCAGCTCCATCACGATGTACGGCGAATCGTCGTCGCCGCCGCCGACGTCGTAGATCCGGAGGATGTTCGGATGCTCCAGTCCGGCCGCGGCGCGGGCCTCGCGGTGGAACCGGCGCACGATCTCGGGCCGGCGCGCCAGGTGCGGAAACAGCACCTTGACCGCCACCTCGCGGCGCAGCTCGCGGTCGCGCGCCCGGTACACCGTCGCCATGCCGCCCTCCCCGAGCTCGTCGCCGAGCTCGTAGCGGCCGAGCCGGTCGCCGGTCCGGACCCGGCGCGTGCCCCGGCGCGCGGTCTCGCCGACCACCGTGTCGAGCTCACCCTCCTCAGGCGGCGGTCCCGACCCGTCGATCGACAGGGGGCTTTCCCGCCCCCTCTGGACCGGCAAAGCCGGTCCATTCACCCCTCCGCGCGTCGCGTCGCGCGGGTCGTCCGGAGGCCCACCCTCCGCCACGTTCAGCTAGCCGACCACACCACGTGGTTGGTCTTGCCGGCGGCCTTGGCGGCCTTCATCGCCTTGCCGAGCCGGCGGCCGAGCTCGTCGGGGCCGGTCCCGAGCTGGAGGCCGTCGGTGTGGGCGATCGCGAGCACCAGGGCGAGCTGCGCCGCATCGCCGGGGAACGTCGCGCGCTTGGCGTCGAATGTCGACTCGGCGCTCGCGACGAACGCGCCGACGTGCTCGGGCGACAGCACCGCGATGAAGTCCGAGCCGCCGATGTGGCCGACGAACGCGCCGCCGCCCGACGCCGCGCGCGCCGAGTCGAGCAGCCACTGCCCGAGATCGCGCACGGTATCCTCGCTGCGCGCGATGCCGATGGCATCGGCGTAGCCGTCGAAGTTCAGCATGTCGATGTGGACGCATGCGGTCGGCCGGCCGGTCTTGAGCGCGCCCTCGATCTCCTCGTCGATCGCCCGCGATCCGGGCAGGTTGGTCGTCGGGCTGCGATCGCGCTCGCGCCGGGCGGATCGAATCAGCGCCTTGACCCGCGCGCCGAGCTCGCGGAGGTCGAACGGCTTGGACATGTAGGCGTCCGCCCCCGCCTCGAGCCCCTGGACCTGGTCGTCGACCTGGGCGAGCGCGGTCAGCATCAGGATCGGTGTGCGCGACCACATCACGTCCGCCTTGAGCCGGCGCGCGACCTCCAGCCCGTCGACCCGGGGCATCATGACGTCGAGCACGAGCAGGTCCGGGTCATGGGCCTTGACCAGCCTCAGCGCCTCCTCACCATCGCGCGCACGCAGGCACAGGAACCCCGCGTCACCGAGCGCCATGTTGACCATGTGCGCGATGGCGTCGTCATCCTCGGCGATCACGATCTTCTTGAGGAGCATCGGATCGTCTGGATAGATACCACCGATCCCCGTCCGCCTCAACGTCAACCGGGCTGGCCAGCTGGCATACGGACCGCGCACGGGGCGCGTCTGCGGGCGCCCGCGGCGTGGTAAGCATCCGCGTGGCCTCCCGCCTGGACCCCGACGTCGAGACGACGACGCTCGACAACGGGCTCGCGGTCACCACGGTCGGGCTGCCCCACCTCCACACCGCGGTGTGCGCGCTGTTCATCAAGGTCGGCGCGCGGTTCGAGCGGCCCGAGGACAACGGCCTGTCGCACTTCACCGAGCACATGCTGTTCCGGGGCACCGAGCGCTACCCGACCTCGCTCGCGCTCAACACCGCGGTCGAGCGACTGGGCTCGACGCTGCACGCCGAGACCGGCCGCGACTACACGCTGTTCCAGCTCGCGCTCGACCCCGCGTTCATCGCGCCGGCGATCGACACGCTCGGCGAGCTGCTCGCGCGGCCGCGGTTCTCCGACATCGAGCTCGAGCGCGAGCTGATCCTCGAGGAGATCAACGAGGACTACGACGAGCAGGGCGTCGAGATCAACGCCGACGACATCGCGCGCGGCCTGGTGTTCGAGGACCACCCGCTCGGCCAGCGCATCATCGGCCCGCGGGCCAACGTCGAGCGGTTCACCAACGACGACGTGCGCCGCCACTTCCGGACGTTCTACGGCGCGCGCAACGCCAACCTGTGCGTCGCCGGCCCGGTCGAGCACGGCGCGGTGGTCGCCGCCGCCGCCCGCGCGCTGACCGCCCTGCCCGCCGGCGTGCGCGCCGAGGTCCCGGCCGCGCCGCCCACGATCCCCGGGCCCCGGCTGCGCCACGTCGCCGACGCCGGCTCGCAGACCTCGCTCGCGGTGCTGTTCCGCGCCGTGCCGGAGCTCGATCCGGCCTACGTCGCGCTGGTCGCCCTGCTGCGCGTGCTCGACGACGGGATGTCGAC
>DATAPF010000644.1:0-9911 GCA_036265355.1 Kofleriaceae bacterium
ACCGAGGCCAACCCGCGCGAGTTGCCGCTTCAATGGGGCCGTCGACTCTCATCGACGGATAGCGATCAGCAGGAGCGCGAGCAGCTCGCCGAGGACCTGCTTCAATGGGGCCGTCGACTCTCATCGACGGATAGCAAGTACCCGGCCTGCTTACTGAGCCGTCGGCCATGGCTTCAATGGGGCCGTCGACTCTCATCGACGGATAGCTCCGCTCTGACCTCACGACACCACCGACTCCGTTCAGCTTCAATGGGGCCGTCGACTCTCATCGACGGATAGCCGCGGAGATCGTCGGATGACGGGCGTTCGGCGTCAAAGCTTCAATGGGGCCGTCGACTCTCATCGACGGATAGAGTCATGCGCGAGCGCGGCCTGGTCGCGACGAACAAGGGCTTCAATGGGGCCGTCGACTCTCATCGACGGATAGCGACCCGTCAGCACGCGCGCGGGGCGCGCAGGCGTGCGCGCTTCAATGGGGCCGTCGACTCTCATCGACGGATAGGGCACCGGGAAATTCTGCAATGATGTTAGATACTTAACTTAGCGTCTGCGAGCGGCTGCCTGACTGCGGTGAGCAATGACGGGATGCCGATGCTCTTCCTCACAGAACCTCTAGAGGTTACAACGTGTTAGCTCATGCGAGCGGCTCAGGGAGGCGGAGGCGGCACTCGACCGCTCGCACCTGGCTTGGGCGATGGCGATGTAGGAAAGATGACCACTATTCGGTTGTCACGCCGGGCCCACCTTACGCGAGCGTCTCGCGACCGGGCTCGGCAACCAATGGCACCAAGAATACGCGGATTGGAGCTGTCCGTCGATGGTCTGGGACCGGGATCGCGAGTGGAGGAGCGACGACAGTGCCGCGCATGGTCGCAGCCGCGCCGGTCGCGGACGACGCGGTCAGGGGTGCGCGCCGCCGCGTCGTGGCCTCGGGCCGCCGCGACGTGGCGCGCCTGGCGCACGAGGGAGCGCGCCCGGATCGCCGCCTTGGGCCGCAACAGCAGATCGGACGAGCTCATGCTGTCCGGAAGACGCCGCCGGCGGCGGGATCGAACACGGTCGCGCGTCGTCGTCGCACGCGGGGCTTCCCCAGACCGCAAAGCTCGCCCAGGCGGCCACCGGAAGCGCGCCGGCGACCTGGCGCTGTGCCGCCGCCATGCGCTCGATCGGATTCAGTGCCTCCGGCGCTGCATAGTAGGCCTCGATGACCCGGGCCGCCGCTGCGTCGTCGACCGAGCGCAGGGTGGCGACCACGTAGCGCGAGCCCGCGGCCAGAAATGCCGACGGGAAGCCGTCCCATGACTCGGCGTCGTTGCTCGCCGCGGTGGCGCAGCCGCTCAGCACGACGAGCCGCGGATCGAGCTCGGCGTCGAGCACTTCTGCTGCGGTGATGTTGCCGTCGGCCAAGGCAATGGCGCGGCCGGACGCCGTGGTGATCCCGTGGGCCGCGATGTGCAAGATGCGGGCGCCGCGCGCCGAGGTCAACGCCTGGCGAGTGGCCGCCGAACCCACGCTGGCCGACGCCCCCCTCGCCGCGGCCAGCTCGCGCACCTCCCGCGCGGCTTCTGGCAGATCGCCGCGCGAATCGCCGATGAAGATCGTGCGCTGGTCCCAGCTCGCCGGGGCTCTGCGCAGCGCCGCGAGCCCGGGCAAGCGAGCCACCGGTCGCTGGTCGATCAGATAGCGGCCCCGCCAGGTGAGCGCCGCGAACGGCACGTCCGCCAGCGGCCCGGTGGCGATCACGTACAGCGTGTCGCTGCGTCCTGCGAGATCCGGGAGCAGGACCGCCGAGGCCCGCGCGCTGGCAACGGGGTCGCCGGGAGCCGCGCTGAACTGGTGGGCCAGCTCCACCGCATCGACCGGGAGCCGGGTGAACGAGACGGCTCCTTGCGCGGCGTGGGCGCGCCAGGTCACCGCGCCGATGGTCAGGAACACCAGCGCGTCACGGTCGCCGATCGTCGCCATCAGCGAGGCTCCGTCGAGCGGAGGCGAGGATGCCGCACCGAGGCGCTGGCGGATCCGTGCCGCGGCCAGCGCGAGCTCCGCCGTGGCGCCTCGATCCGCGGCGCGTTCGAGCACGACGTCGAGCCAGGCGCGAGCATGCAGGGACTCCGCGACGATCAGCGCGTCCATGTCGCGATGTTGCTCGACCAGCAAGGCAAGGAGCTCCACATAGGGCGGAGTGCGTCGCGCGAGCACCCAGGGTCGTAGCTCGACCCCCGTGGCGGATCCTCGCACCTGTTCGATGATCGCGATCGCCGTCCGGTAGGCGCGCTCGGCGCGGTCAAGATGCCCAGCGGCGGCGTAGGAGCGCGCCAGCTCGAGCGCGATCCGCCAGCGATAGTCGCTGTCGAGCGAGCCATCGTCGGCCTGGGCGAACAGCACCTCGGCAGTCACCGGGTCGTCGCGGCGCGCGGCCACGTAGCCCTCGACGAGGCGAACCCTCGACCGCTGCGCGGCGTCGGGCCGCTCCCCGAGCTCCCTCTTCGCGGCGGTGAGCTCGCGATCCGCGTCATCGAGCCGGCCGAGTTGCGACAGCGCGTCGGCGCGGTTGAGGCGGATCGCGAGCGGTAGCTCCGCCATCTGCCGCCACAGGCCGGCGGCAATGGCCCGGTGGCGCGCGGTCGCGGCTGCATCGAGATAGCGCAGCGACGTCTCCAGGTCGTGCGGGTCCCCCAGATCGAGCAGGAACGCCGCATGCTCGAGGTAGATGTGCGCCAGCTCGGCCGGCCACGGCTCGGTCAGCTGCTCGGCCCGCAGGAGGCTCTCGTCCGCGGCCTGCGCCATGCCGATCCAGTCATAGGCTTCGGCAAGCGCCGCCGAGGCACGACCGAGCACGCCGGCGTCGCCGCTCTGCTCGGCCTCGGTGACGGCGAGCTCGGCCATCCGCAGCTCGTCGTGGAACCGGCGCTCGGGCCGCGGCAGCCGCGACAGGAGGCCGGCCGCGCGCGCTGCGTCGGCGTGCCGGCCGGCGCGCTGGTAGCCGCGCAGCGCCCGGTCGGTGAGCGCGCGCGCCTCCTCCGGGGCGTCGTCGCTCTGGGCGTGGATGTAGCCAGCGAGGTACGCCGCATCCGCCGCCACGTCGGCGTCGAGGAGCTGCTCGGCCACCGCCAGCACCTCCCCGTCGCGGCCCGGCGCCCATGCCATCCATGCGCGCGCCAGTCGCTCGCGTCCTCCCCATCGAGGGTCGCGACAGGAAACCGCCACCCGGTCCCATGCCCTCGCCTCGAAGTCCTCGTCGCACGCCGAGCGCGGGCGGCCCGACCGGGCCGGCCACAGGCCGAACACGGCGATGACCCATACCCAGCGTCTGCCGATCCTCGGCCCGGCCCCGGGTATCCGCACGTGTACAGGGTACCACGTGCGGGCTTCGCACCGCGGCACGCGGTCTGCTTTCCTCTGCAACCGCGGCGGCTTCCGCAACGCGGCTGTCCGCCTACGTGATCGCGGCTCGATCCGGCCGGATCTCTCGTCTACAAAGATGCGAGCTCGACCGGGTTCTGTCTAGCATGTTGAGGTGGACGACGATGACATCCGTGCAGCGCTGCGGCGCGGACAAGACGACGTCGCGTTCCGTCTTCTCCTGCAGGTGCACGGTCCCGCGGTCTACACGAGGTGTTGCCGTATGCTCAAGAACCGAGCCGCCGCGGAGGACGCGGTGCAGCAAGCCATGATGGCGGCGTTCACGCATCGGAGGCGGCTGCTCGAGGTCGATCAGATCCGCGGCTGGCTGATCCAGACCGCGACCCGCAAGTGCCTGGACGCCCTGCGCTCCGCCAAGCGCAGCGACCGACTCCAGCGCGATCTGGACGGCGATGACCCCGACGAGGTCAGCTTGCTGGACCAGCTCGGAACCACCCAGGACCGCAAGGCGCTCGAGGAGTGTCTCGCCGCGCTCGCGCCCGACATTGCCGCCGCCGTGCAGATGAGGTATCGCGACGGTATGCCGTGGGCCCAGATCGCCGACGCGGTCGGGATGCCGATGGACACGATCCGGATGCGGGTCCAGCGCGGCGCGCTCAAGAGCCTGAAGGACTGCCTCGCGGCCAAGGAGGTCACGCCGTGACGACCGGGTCGTCCTCCGACAAGGACCTGGATGTGGACCCGGACGTGATCGAGCGCCTCGACGCCGGTGAGCCGCCGCGGTCTCCCGAGGAGGCGCAGGCGCGCGCCCCCTATGAGCGGTTGCTCGAGCGCGTGCGGGACCTGGACGAGATCGCTCCGCCGGCGGGCTGGGAAGACCGGGCGGTGGCGCGATGGTCCCGGGCCAGACGCAAGCGGCGGCGCAGCGCTGGCATCGCACTCGGCGCGACGACGGCGATCGCGCTCGCGGCCGTGCTGCTGCTGCAGCCATGCCGCGCATCGGACGCGGCCCGGCTCGAGGTCGCGGTGCTCACCGAGCGTGGTTCGACCCACCGGGGCGATGCCGCGGTGGGCAACGTGCTCCGGGCGCGAGCACACCTCGATCGGCCGCAGGTCGACCTGCGCATCTATCTCGGCACGCGGCTGATCGCGCGATGCCCGGGCAGCGCCGCGTGCTCGCACGAGGTATCGGTCCTGCAACTCGACTGGAAGCTGGCCGAGCCCGGCCGGTATCAGGTCATCGTGCTGTCGAGCGCTTCGAGCATCCCCGCGGGCGACGGCACGATCGACCGCGACCTGCTGGACGCGCGTGCCGCCGGGGCGAGCATCGACATTCGCACCATCCCGGTCGCGCCGTAGCCGTTCCTGACCGACAGGCGACATCCGGGACCGCGGCGCCTCGCGGAAATCCGCGAATCCGCGACAGGTTCTCAGCTTTCGCAGCGCCATTGTTCGATCGAGCGTTGCCAGACGTCCTGCTGTTCGAGGCGGGTCAAGCACCGCCAAGGTCACCGAACACAGGATCATCCATGAAGACCCCCACCCGGTTGCTATTCGGAGTCCGTACCACTGGAACCGTCTCGCTCATCATCACGGCGAGCCGACAGCTGCCCCCGCAGGTCCCCGACCTACGCATCTGTACCAGCGGACAGGACGTCGCGATCCCATGCAGCAATAGCACCTGGGTTGCCACCCTGGATGCCGGCGATCACGTCGTTCACCTGCGGGCACCGAACGACGATTCGCTCGACGGCCCGCTCACGGTCACGCTCAGCACGCCGGCGACCATCGTCGGCGCGGCGAACCCATCGGGCGCACCGCTGGTGAGCTGGACCGCGACGATCGGTACCAGCAGTGATCCCAAGAATCCCTTGCCTCCTCCCGCGACCGGCAGCCTCGATCTCGCCCTGCTGGCCGACTCCGAGTGGCTCCGCAGCACACTGACCACCTACGACATGCAGGCCGTCGTCGAACGGTCGGCCTGACCAGTCGTAGCCTGGTGTCGCCAGGACAGGCCGGCTTCGCGCTTCGCGGTATGCCTTGCTCGCAGCTCGCAGCTCGCAGCTCGCAGACGCGGATGCCGGTCGCAGGCTGCGCGGCTCCGTCGCGCCGTGACCGAGTACTCACGCAATGGCCGCATCCATGGACCCCTTTCAAGAGCAGTCATGCAGGACAACATCATGATCTGTCGGACGGGTGTGTCGGGAACCGGGTGGGCACTCCACCGGACCGCTGAATACACAGTGCCGTTCGTGCGGACCGCCCTCGTCGCGGCGCGGCTCGCACTGACGGCGACCGTGTTGCCATCGCTCGCCGATGCGGTTGCCGTCGGGGACCGTGTCCGGCTGGCGCTGCTGCGCTGCAGCGACGGACACCCGGTGTTCACGGGGCGGGATGCTGCCGGGCACGTGAAACGCGGACTGCACCACGACCATGCGTGGTATCTGCCGGCCGACGACGACGACGACGGGGCGATCGACCACGTCCTGGTGTACGCGCGCGGAGGCTTCGACCTCGCCGCGCTTCGCGCACTCGCGCGACTGCGGCGGGTCTGGGGCCATGGCGGGCCCGATCTGACGGTGACCCTCATCGCGGTTGGCTCGCCCGATCAACTCGGCTGTCTGCGCCGCGACGGAGGCCACGCCCGCACCCCGCAGCTTGGCACGGCGCGGATCTGGGAGAGTCTGACCCCGTTCGTGCCGCCGCGGCACATCAAGCACCGCGCCACCGGGGTGCGAGACGCGGCGAACGAGCAACTCGCGCGGCTGCTCGCGCTGCACGGTCGTCCGCTGCCGCGCATCGAGCCGCTCGCCTCCGAGGATGCGACGACGATGAGGTCTCCACGGATCGCCTGGCAGCGCTTCCGGCGCCTCCGGACGGTGGGCGGTGGCAGCCGCGGCAGCGATGCAACCTTCGGTTTCCGGCTGTGCTTCGACCAGCCGGTCACCGGGCCGATCGCACTCGGCTATGCGGCGCACCAGGGCCTCGGGCAGTTCGTGGCGGTCGCATAGAGCCTGTGTTCCAGGCGTTCGACCAAGTCGTGGCCGGGCATCGCCAGCGCGGCGCCGCTCGCCCACGGCCTGGTGCTCAGTTCGGCCGTCGCAGCGATCGGCTGATCGCGCCCGGCAGCTGCGTCTCACCGCAAGATCCACGAACCACTACCGGCGTGCCGCATGAGCTCCCGTGCCCCTCTCAACTACCCCTTTTGTGAATTTCTGGAGCGGGATACCGGATTCGAACCGGCGACCTTCAGCTTGGGAAGCTGACACTCTACCGCTGAGTTAATCCCGCAGGTGCCCGTAAACATACAAGATCCCTGGGCGCTGTCAAGGGCCGGGGCGGTCTTCACGACCCGCATCGACTCGGCACAGGCACTCCCGGCGCCGCGGGCCGGGACCGTCGAGGCCGGCGACGCGGCGAGGGATGGCGGCTCACCAGCCCGTGCGCGATGCGCCGCCAGGTCCGGCGGACGGCAACTGGTCGAGCGACTCGAGGAGCTGACTTGCGGCCTGGCATGCGGGGTCGTCCTCGGCAAGCCGACAGGCCTTCGGCAAGACCGCGCGCGCCCGCTGCAGATCGCGGTGCCGCGGGTCGCCCTCGACCATCGCGCGGCCCAGCATCGCGCGGCCCCATGGGCTGGCGGGCATGAGCTTCGCCGGGCACTCGGTCGGATCGGGGAGCGACTTGGGGTGCGCTGCGAGGCGCTGGTGAGCCTCCCGGCGCGCGCCCGTGTCGTTCTGCGGATCGGGCTCGCCGTCGAGCACGACGAACGCCACGACCATGGCCGGTGCGCTCGACGGGATCTTCAAGGGGCGAGCGGTCTCGAGCTTGATGTCGCCGTCGAGCTCGAGGTCGCGTACCCAGTCTCCTGCCTTGGCCTCGACCACGACCTTGAGGAGGTGCATGCGACCGTCGCGGGGGAGCTCGGGCAGGTTCGCGAGGACGCCCGCGTCGAGGAGATTCGAGACCACCGGGCCATCCGCGTCACCGCGCACGTAGGAGCGGCCCAGGTAGGCGCTGTGTCCCGGGATTCCAGGGGACGTATCGCTCCAGGTGTGCGATGCGTCGAGGACGGGCTGCTGTTGAGTGGCCGAGATCAACGGTGGCAGTGCATGCTCGGTCAACGCACGCGCCGCGTCGGCGAAATCCGTGCCGACGATGCAGAGATCGAGCCGGCCGGTCGCGCGATCCTTGGGGATCGCCAGGACGTGAACGTGCACGGGTGCGCGGCCACCGGCTTCGTCCTTGTCGGGGACGCGGGCCACCAGCTTGAGGCCACCGTCGAGGAGAGTGATCTCGTTTCCGTGAATCTCGACGGGACCGAGCACGGTTCGCTGCGCATCGAGTCGAGGCCTGGCCTCGGTGAGGACGGACCGGACGGTGTCGCGATCCCTGGGCCACAGGCAGCCGCCCGCGAGCAACGAACCGACCACCAGGAGCAACGCTCGCCTCATGGCACATCGTACCTCACGGATCACGCGTCGGTCGCGGCCGAACCGCGGCGCGGGACGCGTGCGATGTCAGGCCAGCGTGGCAGGATCCGGACCATGAGCTCGCGAGGCCCGGTGCGGCTTGCCGCTCGGTGGAGACGCCGATGGCAATGATGGCGTTCGACCATGTGTTTCTGGACGTGGCGGAGCGCGAGAGCCGGGCGATGCAGACGACCGATCCCCGGGGCAGGCCGGCGACGTTCCTGTTCCGCGAGCTCTACTGCGCCGATCCGGGGTGCGATTGCCGGCGGGTGCTGCTGCACGTGCACTGGGTGGAGGAGAGGTGCGTCGCGGCGTCGATCAATTATGCGTTCGATCCGTCGCGGCGGCGCGACGAGCCGCAGATCTCGCTCGATCCGCTGAACCCGCAGAGCGAGCACGCCGAGGCGCTGCTCGAGCTGTTCACCCAGGTGATCCGGAAGGATCGCGAGTACCGCGAGCGGCTGATCCGGCACTACACGGCGTGGAAGCAGGTGGTGGACGATCCGTCGCATCCCGGGCACGCGAAGCTGCGCGGGTCGGGGCATGGCGATCCGGCGGTTCGCCCGGCGGTTCCGCGCCGGAAGCGGCAGGCTCGCGGGGGACGGGCCGCCGCTGCGCGGTCTGCGGGATCGCAGAGCTTGCAGCGCGTCGCGGCGAGAGCCGGCGCCGCGGACAGCAAGCTGCAGCGAGAGTTCCGGCGCGTGCTCCAGAAGGTCGACCGGCGGAAGCAGCAGGTCCGGGGCTGGAAGGAGGCGCGGGCCGATATCGACACCGAGATCGCGCGGTATGCGGCGTCGATGGCGCGGCTGCATGAGCTCGGTCGTGCGATGGTCGACCTGCTCGATCGGTCGTATCCGGATGCGGTGTTCAGCAAGGCGGATCGCAAGAAGCTGGGACAGCTGATCTGCGAGATCGCGGGGGACCTGATCGAAGGGGGCAATCACGATGATCTGAAGCCGCTGTACAACCGCTACAGTCGCAGCGACTTCGATGCCGAGGCGGCGGCGGCGGATGCGCAGAGCGCGGCGGCGCTGCGCTCGATGATGGAGATGTTCGGGCTGGAGTTCGGCGACGCGGACGTCGGCTCGCTCGACAAGCTGAAGGCGTTCACCGAGGACCAGATCCGCGAGGCGGAAGCCGAGGCCGAGGCGGAGGCCGCAGCCGAGGACGAGCGGCGGGCCCGGCGCAGGAAGTCGGCGAAGCAGCGGGCGGCGGAGGCGCGGCGCGAGGCGGAGCAGCGGAGCACCGGCAAGGCGCTGCAGGACGTCTATCGCGCGCTGGCGAAGGCGCTGCACCCCGACCGCGAGCAGGATCCGGTCGAACAGGCGCGCAAGACCGAGGTGATGCGAGAGGTCAACGTGGCGTACGAGGCCGGGGACCTGCTGCGGTTGCTCGAGCTCCAGCTGGAGCTGGAGCAGGTGGCGGAGGCGCAGGTCGACGCGCTCGCCGAGGAGCGGCTGCGCCACTACATCCGGATCCTCGAGGAGCAGGCCCGGCAGCTCGCGGTCGAGCTGGAGGAGCTGGAGCTGCCGTTCCGGCTCGAGCTCGGGCTGGCGGCGTCGGAGCGGCTCGCACCGGCGCAGGTCCTCTCGCGAGTGCGCGACGACGACGCGGAGGTCAAGCAGCAGATCGCGACGATGCAGCGCGACCTGGCGGCATTCCAGGACACGACCCGGCTCAAGGCGTGGCTGAAGGCGCAGACGCGGCGGACCCGACGGGACCGCGGAGCCGGCGTCGATCTGACCGGGTGACGAGGCAGCGTGCAGGCCGACGGCGTCGCGGCGGCCTCGGTTCCACGTCGACCCAGGCCCGCCAGGCGTTCGCCTGCGTGGTCCATGCGCGATCAGCGCCGGCTTCGGGTGGTGTCCAGGCATCTGTGTCCGTGACCGGCGCGGCGGGCTGCGCCGGACGGGCTGCAGATCGCCGGTGGCCGACCACAGGTCGGCGGCGCTAGGCTCACGGTATGACCGAGCTGGAGCGCTGGAGCGAGATCACGTCAGAGGCGGAGCTGAGCGAGCTGCTGGGGGTGCCGACGGCGCGCGCGGCGAACAAGGAGCGAGTGCGGCTGCACGAGCG
>DATAPF010000645.1:0-9835 GCA_036265355.1 Kofleriaceae bacterium
CAGCCGCTGCTCGAACACGCCGCGCAGATGCTGCGCGCGCAGCTCGGCGACGATCACCCGGCGACCCGGCAGGCAGAGCAGCGCCGGCAGGCCGCCGCGTCCGCAGCGACCGTGCCCGGCCCCGCGGACAGCGCGCCGTCGGTGTGCGGTGGGTCGGGGTGCAGTCCCGTCGACCGCTGAACGATCGTCGATCCTGATGGCGGCCGCCACCAGCGCCAGGTCGGCGGGACGGCTCGCATCGCCCGCCACCGGGATGTGGCAGGGGTCACACGTCCGGGCGTGACGGGTTTGGTCGCCGGCCCTCGCGTCTGACAGCGAGACCAGGAGGGCCGATGTCCGGATTCCACGATCAGCGACCCGGCGCCGGGGGCCATGCCCTCCCGGCCGGCGGGCACACCAGCTCAGGTGCGTTCGAATCGCCCGGCAAGCGCACCCTGACCCAGGCGCTCGGCGGCGCGCGCGGCAGCGGACCGATCCAGCTCCAAGGCGATGACGCGAGCCACCCGATCCCGAACACCGCGCTGGTCTCCCAGTATGGCGCCGGCAGCGAAGTGGGCCGCAACAACGACTGCGGGCCGTCGTGCATCCTGATGGCGCTCCGCGCCATGGGCGTGGAGCACCTGCTCGTCCAGAGGATGCCGGCGGAGTACCAGCCGTTCACCGATCAGAACAAGGTCAAGTACATCTGCCACATCGGGTTCCCCAACGACAAGGACAAGGACCTCAGCAAGTCGCGGCGCCTGGACGAGATCCAGAGCTGCCTGATCACCGTGCTCGGTGTGCTCGGCGTGCCGGTCCCGAATCCGGAGACGATGTTCCAGCTGCTGAGCCCAACCACACCCGGCGGGGCGCAGTACAGCCCCGAGCTGGCCGGCGAGTTCATCCAGCAGCACTGCACGGACGGCTCGGCGGTGATGGTCCTCGGCAATGCCCTGGACGGTCCGTGGGGATGGGGCGGAACGGAGGACAAGAACAACACCCACAAGGTTGGAGATCAGGGCAGCCACATCGTGCTGGTGTGGCGGCCGGATCAGACCCAGGACGCGTACACCGTGATGGACCCGTCGTGGACCACGCCGCGGACCGGCAAGAAGCTCTCCGAGGTCGTCCTGTTCATGACCGACCGTGGCGCCGGGTCCATCATGAACGTCATGGCCGTTCCGTACGCGAAGGTGGCCGAGCTGGCTCCGGCGATACCGACCCGGCCGCCGGGGCGGAGCCCGTCGATCCTGCCCAAGCGCGGTGACGCGGCGGCGGCGCCGGTCGAGGACGCGGGCGCCGGGGCGGCGCTGCCCGAGCCGACGCGGTTCAAGCTGCAGGATCTGTTCGGCGCCGATCTGTCGGCGGTGCGCGTCCATCAGGGTGGCGCGGCGCCGGCGGTGGGCGCGCTGGCCTACGCGCAAGGCGACGACGTGCACTTCGCGCCCGGCCGGTTCCAGCCCGGGACGCCCGACGGTGACCGGCTGATCGGCACGAGATGGCGCACGTCGTCCAGCAGCGCGAGGGGCGGGTCGCGGCGCCGCAGCACAAGGGTGCGGTGGTCGCCGACGCCGCGCTCGAGGCCGAGGCCGACGCATTCGGCGACCGCGCTGCCCGCGGCGAGGTCGTCGGCCAGCCGGTGCGCGCCGCGCAGCCCGCGGGCGGGGCCGGGGTGCAGCGCCAGGGCGATCCGCAGGGTATCGTCGCGCAGCTCGACGCGATCGCCGCGATGGCGCGCGGCTACGCCGACGAGCTCGCGCCGAAGACCGCGCTCGGGCCGGCGCCCGGAGCTGCGGACCCGACCCCCGAGCGGATCCACGACATCAAGCAGGATCTGGACGCCGAGACCCACCAGGTCGACCAGCTCTCGACCGGTGCGACCGACGATGGCGTCGTGCGGGCGGCGACCGCCGCCAGCGACGCGATCGTCGTCGCGCGCGGGGCGCTCGCGGTGCGCGCCGGGGACAGCGTGGCGCAGCAGTGGGCGGCCCCCAGGGCGGATCACGGGGCGATGGTGTACGGGATCCACAAGGGCTCCGCCGGCACGAGCGACGACGACTATTGCGGCGAGTTCGTCAAGGCGACGTTCGTCAGTGCCGGCCTCGCCGACTTCCAAGCCTCGAGTGGCTCGCACTTCCGCTCGATCTTCAACCACACCGACAACGTCGAGGCGTTCTTTCGCTACCACCCGGACAAGGCCGGTCGCAACCCGCTGTACATCCGCCCGCACGACGATCCGGCCCAGGGCTGGATGACGGTCGAGGCCTACCACACCAGGCGCAACAGCAAGCGCATCGTCGTCGAGCCATCGACGGTCGAGGCCGCCCAGACCCGCGGCGCGCTCGACAGCGTGCTGCGCCCCGGCGACGTCGTCACGCTGTACCTCCATGGCGCGGACCCCAGCCACGCCGACCACACCGCGATGGTCCGCCGCGTGATCGACGGCAAGACATTCGAGACGATGGAGGGCAACAACGACATCACCACCGCCGCCGGCAAGGACGAGCACGGGATCGGGACCTCCGAGTGGGGCACGCTGGCCACGCCGAACCTGTCGCGGACGTTCCAGGCCAGCAACCAGCTCGGCACCGAGGTCTCGCGGGTGTTCCTGGTCGGCCGGCTGTCCGCCGTCGACTTCGAGGCCGGCCATGGGTACAGCCTCACCGATCCGACCGCCGGCCAGACCCGGCCCGCCGCGAAGCCGAAGAAGTGACCAGCAGTCGTCGCCGGATATCGTCATGAAGCCGGCTGGCGATACCGGCGCGCGGTCGATCGCCAGCCGTCTCGTGATGGCGTTCGAACGCCGGCGCCTGCTCGCGGTGATCGGTGGAGCGGCTAGCAGTCGTCGCCGAACATCTCGCTGAACGATTTGTCGGTTCCGAACCCGATGTCGAAGTACCACACCGGCCGCGAGCCGTTGGACCGGTAGCCGACGTTGCCGACCGCGTTGTGCGACGGCGCCTTGCGGGCGATCGCCTTCTTCCACACCCCGGCCAGGCTGCACCGCGGGACCGGCACCACGTGCTCCTTGGCGCAGTCGAAGAAGTCGATCGGCATCAGCTCGACGCCGTCGGGCGTCGCCATCACCCGGAACTCGCACTTGAAGTCGTGGCGGGCGACGCCGATCGGCTGGTCCGGATCCCGCTTGCCGCGCGACGGCGAGATGAACCGGACGTCGATATCGCCGTGCGCCGAGGCCAGCGTCGGCAGCTTGAGGTTGGCGCGGCCATCGGGACCGACCCCGTCGACGTCGATCCGGAACATCTGGGCGTCCGGGATCGCCTTTCTGGCCTGCGCGATCGCCCACGGGACGAACGCCGTGACGTCGAGGTGCTCGGGATCGTAGCCGGCCGGCGGATCGATGCTCCGGTTGGTGATCCACTTCACCGGGGCGCTCGGGGCCGGCGGGGCGTCGTCCTGCGCCGGGGCGCCGGTGGGCCGGGTTGCCGCCGCTGGATCCGGGGCCTCGATTCCGGACATTCCCGGGGCACCGGCCATCGCCTGCTGCGTGAGCTGGCGCAGCCGCTTGAGCCGCTCGGCGGGCGGGAGCTTGGACAGCCCCCGGTACGCGGCGAGCCGCTTCTGCTGATCGGGCGGCAGCCGCTTGATCGTGGCGTCGAGCTGGCGGAGCGCCGCGGCGATCGCGTCGTCCGCGGGGCTCGTGCCCGACGGCGTGCCGCTCGGCGCAGCCTGGTCGTCGTCCTTGCCGTCGTCCTTGCCGTCGTCCTTGCCATCGCTCTGGCCGGGCGCCGTGACCGCCGAACCGGCGTTCGCCGAACCGGCGTTCGCCGCGGCCGGGTTGGTCGAGCCGCCGCCGTTCCGGCTGGCCAGCAGCGCCCCCGCGGTGATGCCACCGCCGGTCATCGCGACCGCGGCCAGCGCGATCCACAGCGCCCTGCGCGACGCCGGCCGGGCGCGCCGGGTGACCTGGCCGGCGGACACGGTCGAGGCGTTGCCGATCGACGGCGGTTGCGGCGGGGGCGGCGGCGGCATCGGCGGCTGCGGTGTCGGCGGCCGCGAGCCGGGGCCCGACCAGCTCGATGGCGGGGTCGGCGCCCAGCTGCCGCCCGGTGGCCGCGCGGCCGGCGGGGTCAGCGGCCGCCACTGCTCCGGCGGCAGCTGCGCGGTCGCATGCTGCAGCGCCATGCTCATCGCCATCGTGTTCGCGAACCGCTGGTCCGGAGCCTTGGCGAGCGCGGTGAGGATCACGTGCTCGAGATCCGGCGGCATGTCGGGGCGCAGCGCGCGCGGCGACGGCGGCGGCGCCTCGACGTGCATCCGCAGCAGGTCGAACAGCGCCTCGGCCTGGAACGGCTTGCGCCCGGTGGAGCACTCGAACAGGATCACGCCGATCGCGTAGAGGTCGGCGCGGTGGTCGACCGGGCGGCCCGCCGCCTGCTCGGCGGACATGTAGTGCGGCGTGCCGAGCAGCGAGCCGGTACGGGTCGACGTGTTCGACACGTCGGACAGCTTGGCGATGCCGAAGTCGAGGATCTTGGGCCGGCCCGACGGCGCGACGAACAAGTTGTCGGGCTTGAGGTCGCGGTGGACGATGCCCTTGGCGTGCGCGGCGCCGAGCGCGTCGAGCACCTCGGCGGTGAGCCGGGCGATCCCGCCGAGCGGCAGCGGCGCACCCTGCTGGACCGCGAGCTCGATCAGCGTCGCGAGCGGCGCGCCGTCGAGGTACTCCATGATGATGTACGGCCGGCCGTCGGCCAGCATCGCCAGGTCGAGCACGTTGACGATGCTCTCGTGGCGGATCAGGTTGACCGCCTTGGCCTCGGCGAAGAACCGCTCGACCAGGTCGCGGCGGTCCGAGCACTCGCGCGACAGCACCTTGATCGCGACCCGGCTGCCGATCGCCGGGTGCACGCCCTTGTAGACCCGGCCCATCCCGCCGATCCCGAGCAGCCGCGCGACCCGGTAGGCGCCGATCGTCGTGCCGAGCAGCACGTCCTCGCCGATCGGCGCCAGCGGCGTGCGATCGGCCGGGCACGGGCCGGGCGCCGGCTGCGTCAGACCACACTCGGGGCAGACGAACATCGCAGCAGGATATCACGCGGGTCGTGGCGCGCAGCGTTCCGCGCTCGCAACGCCACCGTCGCTCGACGCGGCGAGCTCAGTCCGGCTGGCCGCCGGGGCCGCCGGGGGCGCCCGGGCAGGCGCCGCCGGGGCCGCCGGGGCAGCACCGCGTGATCACCCGGATCTGGTCCAGGAACGAGAGCGGCGGCACCTCCATGCGTGCGGCGATCCCGAAGCCTCCGGCGATGATCGCGTACGCATCGGCCATGCCGGCCTCGAGCCCGCGAGGCCCGAATCCCGTCGGATACGTCGTACCGGGGGCTCCGAACGGGACGTCGCTGGCGTCCAGTCCTCCGCTGCTGCTGATCACGCCGAGAATGGGACCGTTGAACAGCACCTGGCCGCTCAGCAGCAGGTTGGTCACCGGATCGCCGTGCAGGAAGTGGCTGCTCACCAGGGTCCCCGCCGGGATGACGCCACCATCGGTCTTCAGCCCGCCCGCGGGGACCGGGAGGCACTGGCGCTCGTTGAACGAGAACAGGACCATGTCGCTCTGGAGCGCGCCGAGCACCACGCTCGGCGGCGCCGGCGTGATCTGGATGAATGCCGGGGCGGTCGCGACGATGGCGGCGGCTGCGGACGTGGCGCCCAGCGCCACGCCCAGCGTCGCAGCGGCGAGCTTCCAGCGAGCTCGACCGGGAGCGGGCCCGCGGTCCGGCCGGCGGACGGTGCGATGGATGATGCGCGACAGGATCGATGTAGACATGATTCCTCTCCTCCGAGCAGCGCTGTCCTCGTGCGCTGTGGTCGCGACCTTGTGCACGGGATGCGCCACTGCGGGAGTCGATGGCGGTCATCGCTCGTCGCGCGCTGATGGTGATTGCGCACACAGGATCGCGCCGCGGCAGGCAACGACGACTTGCTCGTCCGGTGAGAACCGGATCCACGCGGGCGTATCAGCGCGCCGATTCAGCGCGCCGCGCCGATCCGGCCTGCGTAGCTCCGGTCAGCGCAGGCGGTCGACGTGGATCATCGCGTTGCGCCGCCGCGCCTCGGCCGCGACCTCCCTGGGCACCACGGTCTTGCCGACCGGCGCCAGCGCGCACGCCGCGAGCTTGAGGTGCTGGATCCCGAACGGGATGCCGATGATCGTGACGAAGTTGGCCACCGCCGACAGGATGTGGCCGATCGCGAGCCAGACCCCGGCGAACACGAACCAGACGACGTTGCCCAGCAGCCCGAGCACCCCGGTGCCCAGATCGCCTCGGCCGGTCAGCTCTCGCCGATCGATCGCCTCGCGGCCGAACGGGAAGAAACAGAACCCGCCGAACACGAAGCACGCCCGCACCCACGGGATCCCGACGATCGAGATCAGCATCACCACGCCGGCGAGCCACCAGCCCAGCCCCATCACGAAGCCACCGAGGACAAACCAGATCAGATTGGCGATCGCGGTCATTTCCACCCCCCGTCCTGCACCGTAGCGCAGCGCGGGTGGCCTGCCCAGCGGGCGTCGCGCGACCGCGTGGGCCGGGCTCACTCGAGCGGGCCGATCAGCCGTGCGACCGACTCGACGAGCAGGCGCAGTCGGGTCGCCGGCCGGAGCTCGCCGCAGCTCGGCCACAGCGCCTCGAACCACGCCGCGCTCGTTGCGATCTCCGCCGGCGACGACAGGAACAGCGCGATCTCGTAGTTCAGGAACAGGCTGCGCATGTCGAGGTTGGCGCTGCCGATCACCGTGAATGCGCGGTCGACCAGCACGGACTTGGCGTGCAGCATCCCCGGCTGGTAGCAGCAGATCCGGCCGCCCGCAGCGGCGAGCTCGCGCAGGTAGCTCGCGCCCGCGTAGTCCGCGGTGATGTGGTTCGAGCGCGCCGGCACGACGACGCGGACGTCCACGCCCCGCCGCGTCGCCAGGACCAGCCCGCGGATCAGCGCGCTGTCGGGCACGAAGTACGGCGTGGCGATCCAGATCCGCTCACGCGCCTCGAACACCGCCGACAGGAACGCGTCGTACAGCAGATCGTCGCGAACGTCCGGGCCGCTGCCGACGACCTGGATCGTCGCGCTGCCGGCCTCGGCCGGGCGCGCCGGCAGCGGAGTGACCTCGGCGCGCGCCGCGAACGCCCAGTCCGCGGCGAACACCGCGGCGATATCGGCGACCGCCGGGCCGCGCACCCGCGCTGACAGATCGCGCCAGCGCCGCGGGCTCGGCGTCGGCCCCATGTACTCCTGCGCCAGGTTCATGCCGCCGATGATCGCGGTCGTCCCGTCGGTGACGATGATCTTGCGGTGCAGGCGCAGGTTGGCGCGCACCCGGCTGAGGAACGGCACGTGCCACACCGGCATGAACCACGCCATCTGCCCGCCGGCCGCGACCAGGCGCGCGAGCCGCCGCCGGCTGATCCGGTAGCGGTACAGCGAGTCGAGCAACAAGCGGACCTCGACGCCGGCGTGCGCCTTGCGCTCGAGCACCGCGAGGATCGCGTGGCCCACCGGATCATTGCCGAGGATCAAGGTCGAGACCTCGATCGTTCGCGCGGCGGCCTCGAGCACCTCGATCACCGCCGCGTAGGCCTGCTCGCCGGTGGCGTGCGCGACGACCTCGTTGCCGGACCTCGGCGGCGGCGCACCGGAGGCGCACAGTACGCCGGCGATCGTCCCGCGCTCGGCTGTCACGGGCCCGGGCGCATAGAGCTGCGACTTGCCGCCGCGCCTGCGCAGCTTGTGGCTGCCGAACACCAGGTACAGCGGCACGCCGATGTACGGGATCAGGATGATCGCGAGCAGCCACGCCAGCGTGGTTCCCGGCGCGCGGTGCTGGACCACGACCTGCGCGATCAGCACCACGGTCAGCACGACGGTGACGATCGAGACGAGCTGGGTGATGATCAGGTGGAACGACGTCGACACGGTGTTGCGCGAGCCTAGCCGATCGGTCGCGCGTTCCGGGTGGCATCCTGGTCGCGCAGCGCGCGGCGCAGGAACTTGCCGGTCACGGTCTTGGGGATCTCGTCGACGATCTCGACCTGGCGCGGATACTTGTAGGCCGCGATCTTCGACCGGCAGAACTCGATGATCTGCTCCGGCGTCGCCGAGCTGCCCGGCTTGAGCGCCACGAACGCCTTCACGGTCTCACCGCGGTACGGGTCGGGCACGCCGATCACGGCCGCCTCGCGCACGGCGGGGTGGAGGTACAGCGTGTCCTCGACCTCGCGCGGCCAGACCTTGTAGCCCGAGACGTTGATCATGTCCTTCTTGCGGTCGACCACGAAGAAGTAGCCGTCCGCGGTGCGCGTCGCGACGTCGCCGGTCAGGAACCAGCCGTCGTGGAACGCGCGCGCGTTCGCCTCGGGCCGGTTCCAGTAGCCGGACACCATCATCGGCCCGCGATCGGCGATCTCGCCGGGCTCGCCGGGCCCGACCTCTCTCGTGGGGTCCTCGAGGTCGACGAGCTTGACCTCGCAGCCCGGGATCGGCAACCCGACCGACAGCGCGCCGGTGGCCGGGTCGACGGGCGCCCGCGCGCCGAGCGGCACGGCATGGGTCGGCGAGTTCGACTCGGTCAGGCCGTAGACGTTGTGGATGTAGACCCCGTACTCGCGCTCGAACCGATCGGCGATGCTCGGCGCGACCGGCGCGCCGCCCGACATCGCCTTGGTCAGCGACGCCAGCGCCTCGCGCGTGGTCGACGGATGGTTCATCAGCGCGAGGTACACCGTGATCGAGGCGACGGTCATCGTCGGCTTCCAGCGCTGGATCAGCGCCACGGTCTGGGCGGCCTCGAACCGGTAGCCCAGCACCACCGGGCAGCGCGCGACCGCGGCGACCGCGATGTGCGCCACCATCCCGGTGATGTGGAACAGCGGCGCGACGCCGAGGATGACGTCGTGGGCATCGAGGTCGAGCCACACGCGGTAGACCTCGGCGTTGTAGGCGAGGTTCTGGTGCGAGCTCATCGCGCCCTTGGGCTGCCCGGTGGTGCCTGACGTGTAGCCGAGCGAGGCGAGGTCGCCGGGCGCGACCCGGACGCGCGCCGCCGGATCCGCGGTCGTCCGGTCGAGCGCCGTCAGCAGGTCGACGGTCCCCGCCGGTGCCGCCTTCCGGCTCGCCGCGAACACGGTGGCGGGCGGCTCGCCGCCGAGCAGGTCGAGCTCGCTCGTGGTCACGACCCGCTCGACCGTCGAGCCGGGCACCGCACCGCGGGCGACGGTCTCGTACAGCGACTCGAGCGCGACCAGCACGCGCGCGCCGGAGTCCGCGAGGTGGTAGGCGAGCTCCTTGTCCTTGAACATCGGGTTGAGCGGCACCGCGATCGCGCCGCGCTTCCAGATCCCATACAGCGCGATCAGGTACTGCGGCACGTTCTGCAGGTACAGCGCGACCCGATCGCCGTGCCCGATGCCCCACGCCGCGAGCAGGGTCGCGAACCGCGCCGCGAGCTCCTCGAGCCGCGCGTACGAGATCGTCGCGTCGAAGTAATGGATGGCCGGCGCGTCGCCGGCCGCCCGCGCGGTGGCCTCGAGGACGTCGGCCATGCTCTCGGTGGGAAGCGGCAGCTCGTTCGGGACCCGATCCGGGTACAGCCGGGTCCACGGCCTCGTGGGGTCGACGTCGCGCACCGGCCGAGTTCACCACATCTGCGCGGCGATCACGCGGGCGCCCTCAGTGGATCTGGCCGGACATCAATCAACACGGGTGGCGGGGCCTCCTTGCAGGCGGCCGCGGTTGCGAGGAGCAGGAGGCCGGTCGAGATCGCGACGGTGCGCATGGCTTGCCGGAGTCCAGCAAGCGCAGGACCATCGGGGGGACAGGCGGCCCGCGCGCTGCGGCC
>DATAPF010000646.1:0-27594 GCA_036265355.1 Kofleriaceae bacterium
GGTGACGGCTCGACGAGCTCGAGCGCGAGTTCTCCCGTCGCAGATTGCCGCTGCGTGGCATTTGGGTGGGCGCTATCGCTCGGTGACGGCTCGACGAGCTCGAGCGCGAGTTCTCCCGTCGCAGATTGCCGCTGCGTGGCATCTGGTGTGCGCTATCGCTCGGTGACGGCTCGACAAGCTCGAGCGCGAGTTCTCCCGTCGCAGACTGCCGCTGCGTGACATTGGTGTGCGCTAGCGAATGACTCGGTAAGCGTGCTTGCGGAGCTATTGCACTGGTGTGTATCAGATAGCAGCCGTGCGACAACCGTGCGACGAAGCGAAGATGGCAGCGCCCTCTGCTGCAGCTCGGGCGCGAGTTCGCCTTCGCAGATTGCCGCTGCATGGCATTGGCATTGGTGTGCGCTACCGCTCGGTGACAGTTCAGCGCCCTCTGCTGCAGCTCGAGCGCGAGTTCGCCTTGGCAGATTACCGCTGCATGGCATTGGTGTGCGTTACCGCTCGGTGACGGCTCGACGATCGGACAGCAGTGCGACAATCGTGCGATAAACGTGATTATCACTCCCGGTCTTCTCTCCTCGGAGGAGCGATCTCCAGAGAGCGACGACTCGACGATCGGACACCGCATCGTCGCGAATGACTCGGTAAGCGTGCTTACGGGCTATTGCGCTGATATGTACCAGATAGCAGCAGTGTGACAACAGTGCGAGATACGTGATTATCCCTATCCGGTCTCCTTTCCTCGAGGAGCGGTCTCCCGGATGGTCGAGTTATTCATGAGCACCCGTTTGTGGCTCATGCCGTAATAAGCTCCACAGCTCGCCGTATAATTGCCTTCGTGGTGGTGATAGAAGAGGGGCCGCATGGTGATCGCCCTCGACGACCACGATCGAGCTCTCCAGCGCGCGTTTGACGAAACGCTGGCGATCGTGCGTGGCGAGACCGCACCGTGGAGCGCGTCGCCTGTTCGGGACAGAACGTTTGCGACGCTGGCGGCTCCTCCGAGCTGCCTGCACCAACCCGTCGATATCAGAGCCAGAATAGCCGAGCTAGAAAGAGGAAGAGGCATGTTCACCAAGTCGATCCTATTGGCAATGGGTTGTTCGACGCTTGCCTTCGGGTGCGTCGGTAACAGCAGCGGAGACGAGACGCGGGAGACCATCGATAACCTGGTCCAGGCCGGGTTCCCGGCCAACGACATCCAGGTCGTTGACGGCAAGGTCTACGTCGGCAACGACGCCGAGGTCTCGCTCCAGGCGTCGCGCGAGATGCTGGAGAGCGGCCCCGGCGACGAGCAGTATCGTACGAACAACCTGGTCGGTGGTCCCACTCCGTCGATCATCTGTGTCGGCGGCGGAGCGTTCAGCGCCGACGCAACACTGAACGCGGGCCTCAACGGCGCGATCGACAACTACAACCAGCTGTTCCAGGCAGGCACCATCCGCCTGTTCTTCTTCCGGGTCCCGGGTGGCCCGATCGCGGGCTGCAACTTCTTCATCAACGGCGTCGTCGTGCCTGGCCTCGCTGGCGGTCAGTCCGGCTTCCCGTCGGGTGGCGCGCCGTTCGATACGATCAACATCGGCGACGGCGTCGACCCGTTCGGCGCCGCTGTGGCCAAGCACGTCACCACCCACGAGATCGGTCACACGATCGGCTTCCGTCACTCGGACTTCTTCAACCGCAGCATCAGCTGTGGCGTTGGGGGCAACGAGGGCGACGGGGGCGTCGGGGCTATCCTGATCCCGGGTACGCCGAGCGGCGCGGTGGTCGGAGGCTCGATCATGAACTCGTGCTTCAACGGAAGCGAGAACGGTCTCTTTACAGCGAGCGACATCACCGCGATCGACTTCCTCTACTAGATGTAGATCTCGATCGAGGCCGCGACCCGTGCCGCCCGCTCGCCGTGGTGTCTCCGTTCGCGACCGCCACAGATATCCAGATCTGCGCCTGCAGAGTTGCGCAACGGGAAATCCCGCATTACGCGGCGGAAAATTGCCGCATCATGGGAACCAGGTGTGCTTCAGTAGCGAGGACTCGTAGGATGGTCCTACGAGATCTCTATCACAGACAACCACGAAGATACCAAGGACTTTCCAATGCGACGATTACTACTTGCCACCGCAGGCGTCATCGGGCTCTGGACCCATTCGGCTCACGCCCAGTGTCCCGCCGCCATCCCCGACCCAGCGGACACCACCGCCGTCATGTGCTTTACCGTCAACAAACCTATAGGGCAGCGCTGCGCTTCACCTATCGATCCGACCCAGTGCGATCGGCTCAATTCGACGGCCCTTGGCGACGGGCTCCTCACGCCAGATGGGTATAACTACCTTGAAGGTATTGGCTTCTGTTCCATCCTCTCGTTTTTTCCTCCAACTGTGATCCTCGACTTCTGCCCGAGGGGATGCTTCGCCGCGGATACCCAGCTCCTCAGCAGCATCAGGTCCGATGGTGGGGCCGACTATGTGAAGGCCGCGTCGGTGACCCCCAACAGCCCGCTGATGAGCATGGCCGACGACGCGAACCTCGGCGGCGACGTCTCCCTGGCGTCGCAGTCGGTCAAGCGCATCGCCATGGGACCCGAGGACCCGAAGCTGTTCGTCTTCACGCTCGCGAATGGCCACACGCTGCGGGTCACGCAGCACCATCCGATGGTGCTCGACGACGGCACGGTCATCGAGGCCAGGAAGGTCACCAAGAAGATGTCGTTCGTCGGCCTCGATGGCCAGCCCGTGGCAGTGACCAAGATCACGCGCGAGAAGACCACCGCGGACGTGTTCAACTTCGATACCGGGAGTGAGACGCAGCTGGGTCATATCATCATTGCGGAAGGCGTCCTGGTCGGCGACCTGAAGATCCAGAACGAGCTGGAGGACGAGCAGGGCTCGATCGAGCTCCGACGCTAGCCCCAGGTGGCGAGGCGGCCATGCTGCGCGCCTCGCCGTTTCGCTGTAGCCTAACCCAGTACGATCGATGGAGGTCAAGATGCGAGTGCCGCTGGTGTTGCTGCTCACTACGTGGTGCCTGACGGGCTGCGGCGACAACGGAGCCCTGGAGCTGCCCGACGCCCCGGCGCCGACCGATGCCCCGGCATCGTCCGACTCGAGCGACGGCCCGTCGCTCCAGGCTCGCATCAACCTTGCCGTCCAGCGCATCACGGCCGACACCTGCTTCGCGCAGCCGGACACGTCGGGCTGCGAATGGGCGGATTACGGGATCTCGCCAGCCTACTTCAACATGGCCGTGTCGACAGGCGAAGCGATCCTCATGGTCGATGACGTCGGCGACGGCGCGCTCCCTCAGCTCGTGCGTTACCGCAATCGCATTCTCGGCCTCTACCGCGTCAATGGCGAGACGATCGAGGCGCGGACCCCGTCGGTGCACCTGCCCAAGCAGCTCGGTGATGCCCTGATCTCGTTCGCCGACCCGGACTTCATTCCCGCGAGTCTGCTCACGATGGTCGCCCAGGCGGCCAACACCGCCTACAGCAAGGTCCCGTTGATCTTCCTGGGGCATGCCGGCGTTGTCTTCTCGCACCTGGTCGAGCTGGCTCCCGAGCAACCGCTGGTGTTCCTCGATCTCACGGGGCTCCTGGGCCTGTTGCCTTCGCTGTGCGCGCACGTGGACGATGTGGCGCTGGCTGCCGCCAGGGCGCACTTCACGGCCATCGCTTCCTCGCTGAGGCAGCTGATGAGCCGTCACAACGTGCGGTTCGTCAACGCCAGCTTCGGAGACACGGCGCAGACGCTCGCCGCGGATTGGTCGCGCACCTGCGGCAGCGCGGTCCCGAGTCAGGATGTGGTGCGGCAGCTGGTGCACCTGTACGATCCCATCTATGACGCCCTGTTCAACACGGAGGGCGTGATCACCGCACACGCCTCCGCGAACCTGGGCGACCCCCTCGACTTCCCGTTCGACCAGGTGAGCCCCGCCTTCGGGAACCGCGTCCGCGTCGGATTCATCTCGTCCATGGACTCGGGGCTCGATGAGTTTGGACGGGGCACCGTGCACAAGGCAGAGCAGTTCCCTGGCCACAACAGCGACGCCGACGTGTTTGTGAACTGGCGCTGCGAGCCGTTCGTCGGGTGCGCGGATCCGCACTACGAGCTGGCCGCAAGTTTCGGGCTCGGGACAACCGCCCTGCCAATCATGGCGAGCTCGTACGTCGACCCGCTTGGCCTCGGCCGTCTCATCAACCTGCGCTATGCGAATCACGACGGTGAGCCGATGAGCAACGCGCTCATCCAGACGCTCAAGCAGGAGCTGACCCCGGCGCTGTGTGGCCAGGACGGCGCGCAGCCGTGCGTGTATCAAGATCCGATCGCGTTCCGTCAGCTCGAGGTCTATCGACAGCACTACCGATAGCACGACCGATAGCCATCCCCGTCATTCGGTGGCTTCGCGTGAAAAGCGGGAAGCCGGCCGGCTGCGGGGCTACGACCACTCATCGAAAACAGCTGAGGTCTCGAACATGAAACGGCGCTATCTCGTCGGGGTGTTGTTGCTCGCGGCGATCATCCTGGTCGTCCGCTACTGGTCGAAGGCGGGTGAGCCCGTCCCCCAAACGGCGAAGGCGGGTGAGTCCGTCGCCCAGCCGGCGAAGGCGGGGATGAACGTCGCAGAACAGGCAGCGCGGCGCGAGGCTGCGAACCGGCTCGCCCGGATGCCACCGGCGCTGCCCCATGTCCAGGTCGGAAGGTTCTCCGCCGAGACGATCCAGTTGGTGGAGAAAGCGTTCCGCGGCATGATCGCGGTGCGGGGGCTGGTCATCCAGGACCGGGAGCGGCGTGCGCTGGCGCAGCAGGTCCTGGCGCTGCCCGACGGCAGCGCGCTGATGCGCGAGATCCTGCTCGATCCGGCGTTCGCCAGATCCGCATTCGGCGACTTCCAGGCCGAGGCGCGCTTCTACGCCATCACCACTCTCAAGGAGGTCGCACGGCAAGGCAACCTCGACTTCGTCAGCGAGACCGCCTCGGGGCTGACCGCTCAGATCGCGGCGGCCGGCGGCGAGCCCAACCGCGGTCGCGCGGAGGACCTGATGAGCCTCGTCGCGATCGTCGGTGAGAGTATCGGCTCGGCGGGGCTGAAGGACGCAAACTCCCCCGCGCTGGCCCAGCTGGGCTGCACGGGCGAGCTGGCCCAGCCGGTGCGCGAACTCTGTCTCCGTGGCCTGTTTCAGGGGATATGGGCGGCCGACGGCATCGAGCAGGCGCAGGCCGCCATCGAACGTGTGAAGACGCCCTGAGCCCGCTCCGTCGCGCGCCGGCCATCGGTCGGCGACTGCGGCGGCAGTGCCAGTTCCGCTCGATCGCTTGATTGCCCCCTCAGGGCAGATCTGCGTCTGAAGCGCCATGCGGCGGGTAACTGCCTTTGCCGAGATGTCGCTGTTCCAAGGTCGTGACTCGTAAAGCCACTTACGAGCTTTTTGCCACAAAACAACCAATAAATACCAAGGACTTTCACATGCGACAATTACTACTCGCTGCTGCAATCGTCGTCGGGCTCTGGCCCCAGTCGGCTCGTGCCCAGTGTCCCGCTGTGGTCCCGGTGCCTGCCAACGAGACCGACATCGCGTGCTACACCAACAAACCTGTTGGCCAGCGCTGCGCCACGGCCATCGATCAGACGGTCTGCGACTTTCTCAATAACACGGCCCTGAGCAATAGTCTCATCACGCAGGGTGGATTTGATTTCCTCGCTCAGGTTGGTTTCTGTGCCATCGTCGCGGACATGGGCTCAGGCTACATGGTCATGGACTTCTGCCCGAAAGGCTGCTTCGCCGCTGATACGCAGATCGCCAGCAACGTCACGGCCGATGGCAAGGCCGACTATGTGCAGGCCGCGTCGGTGGCGCCCAACAGCCCACTGGTGAGCATGGCCGACGACGCGAACCTCGGCGGCGACGTCTCCCTGGCGTCGCAGACGGTCAAGCGCATCGCCGTGGGACCCGAGGACGCGCAGCTGTTCGTCTTCACGCTCGCGAACGGCCACACGCTGCGGGTCACGCAGCACCATCCGATGGTGCTCGACGACGGCACGATCATCGAGGCCAGGGAGGTCACCAAGAAGATGTCGTTCGTCGGACTCGATGGCCAGTCCGTGGCAGTGACCAAGATCACGCGCGCGAAGCCCACCGCGGACGTGTTCAGCTTCGAGACCGCGGGTACCACGCAGCTGAGCCATATCATCGTTGCGGAAGGCGTCCTGGTCGGCGACCTGAAGATCCAGAACGAGCTGGAGAGCGAGGAGGCCTCGATCGGGCTTCGGCGCTAGTTACCGATAGCCCACCCTGACCATTCGGTGGTTCCGCGTGAGCTGCGGAATCACGACTGCGCGATCGAGGGGAGCATCATGGAGCCGCGACTCATCGCGGGCAGCAAACGCTTCCCTCGGTGGCAACCGGCCCCCCTGCGGGCGGCGCGATATCGCCAAGCGGGGGCTTGCCGCTCGGGCAAAGGTAGTCAGGGCGATGGGTGGCACCGTCACCGATGTCGCCCACGACACGTCCAGCTTGGGCCTCGCACTGCTCTTGCGTGAGAGCTTTGTGCTCGGGCGGCGCCTTCATGGGATCATCGGTCGGGGGCCCTTGCGGCGGCTGCTGCGAGGCTGCGCAGGCGGCCAGGACCACTGCGATCGCCCAGCGGATCGTCCGGATCTGCATGGTGGATTCCTACATTGTTTGTCGCTGCGGAACAAGGCCGTCGCAGCCTGTCTCCCAGCTCGGACCCGAATCGCGCGTGGCCGACATGACGCCGGTGGACTAGTGGCGCGTCAGCTGGACGAGCTGGATCAGGTTGCCGCAGGTGTCGTTCAGCATGGCGATGGTCGAACCGGTGACCTTCGTCGGCGGCATGGTGAACTCGGCGCCCCGCGCCTTGATCCGCTCGTGGTCGGCGGTGATGTCATCGGTGGCGAACATCGCGGCCGGCTGGCCCTGCTGGAACAGCGCCTGCTGGTAGGCCTTGGCCGCCGGCTTGTCGTTGAGCGCCAGCTGCAGCTCGGTGCCGTTCGGATCTTCCGGCGATCCGACCGTCAGCCAGCGGAAGGGTCCCTGGGAGAAGTCGGCCTTCTTGGTGAAGCCCAGCACCTCGGTATAGAACCGCAGCGCCTTGTCCTGATCGTCCACGTACACGCTGGTCAGCTTGATCTTCATCTGGTGGTTCCTCCGTGGGTCGTGTTCGCGGTGGTGCCGCGTTCAGTCACATGACGGATGGCTACCGGAGAATGTGACCGACGAGGGACCGCGCAGGGTGAGATCCGCGCCGGGAAGCAGCTGGCTCCGGGATCCTCGCAGCGCTGAACCGGCAATCGCCTGATATTGCTGATGCGCGGTCAGCGGCGCAGCGTGGGGTCGGCTCGCGCCGGCGGCTCACCGATCGTGGAGCCGGAGTGCGACCGTCATGCCGTTGCGGCGGACGTCGCCGGCGACGCCGCGCACGGTGTCGACCGTCGACACCACGACCCACCACGGCACGGTCTCGCCGGCGTCGACGAACACCGCGCCGACCCTGGGCAGCTCGCCGCGCAGGCGCGTCGCGAGCTCGCGGCCGGGAAACCGCGGGCCGTCGTCGAACGACACCGAGAGATCGGGGTCGACCCGGAGCGTGAGCGGCGGAGCCTCGGAGAGGGTGCCCGGCTCGCTCGGCGGGATCGCGATGGTCTCGGCCGGCAACAGGATCGGCAGGGCGACCAGGAAGATGACCAGCAGGACCAGCAGGACGTCGATCAGCGGCGTGACATTGATTTCGCGCGATCCGGCGGTGGACAGGCCCATGGCTCCATTCACGCCGGTCCTCGCGTCGCGATCTCGCGCGGGCGGTCACGCCGGTTGACACGGCGCGGTGGCAAGTCGCGGCAGGGGTCCCAGCGCTGATGTACGCTGCGGGCGCATGGTCCGTGACCGCCCGTTCCGATCGCCCGAGGTTTCGCGCGGATGACGTGGACCGAGCCCACCGGCGAGCGGCTGGCGGCCAACGTCGTGCACTTCGCCCGGCTGCTGCGGCGGGCCGGCCTGCGGGTCGGGCCGGGCGACACGCTCGATGCCCAGCGCGCGGTCGCCGCGGTCGACCTGCTGTCGCGCGATCAGTTCTACTGGGCGCTCCACGCGGTGCTGGTCCGCCGCCACACCGACCACGCGCTGTTCGACGAGGCGTTCCGGCTGTTCTGGCGCGATCCGATGGGCATGCAGAGCGCGCTGGCGATGCTGCTGCCGCAGGTCCGGGCGCCGACCAACCGCGACGTGTCGCGCCGGCTCAGCGAGGCGTGGCGGCCGCCCGCGCCGTCCGCCGCGACCCCGCCCGGGCGCGAGGCCCCGCCCGAGATCGACACGTTCCTCGCGTACTCCGCCGACGAGATCCTGCGGACCCGCGACTTCGATCAGATGTCCGCCGACGAGATGGCGCGGGCCCGCGCGCTGGTCCGCCGGCTCGAGCTCGACGTCCGGCCGCTGATCACGCGGCGAACCCGCCCGGCCGGGCGCGGCGAGGTCGATCGGGCGCGGACGCTGCGCGCGGCGCTGCGCGGCGGCGGCGAGCTGATCGCGCTGCGCCACCGCGCCCGGCTCGAGCGGCCGCCGGTGATCGTCGCGCTGTGCGACATCTCGGGCTCGATGGGCCGCTACTCCGAGATGCTGCTGCGGTTCCTGCACGCGCTGCTCGCCGAGCACGGCCGCGGCCACGTGTTCCTGTTCGCGACCCGGCTCAGCAATGTCACCCGCACGCTGCGCCACCGCGACGTCGACGCGGCGCTCGCGCGCTGCGGCAAGGACGTCGGCGACTGGGCGTCGGGGACCCGGCTCGGCGCCTGCCTCCACGAGTTCAACCGCACCTGGTCGCGGCGCGTGCTGGCGCAGGGCGCCGTCGTGCTGCTGGTCACCGACGGCCTCGATCGCGAGGACACCGCCGGCCTGGCCGCCGAGGCCGCGCGGCTGCGGCGGTCGTGCCGGCGGCTGATCTGGCTCAATCCGCTGCTGCGCTACGCCGGCTTCGAGCCCCGCGCCGCCGGCGTGCGCGCGCTGTTGCCCAACGTCGACGAGCACCGTCCGGTCCACGATCTTGACAGCCTCGAGGCGCTCGCCCGCTCGCTCGCCCGCGACACCAGCCGGCGCAGCCCGGTGGCGTGACGGAACGCGCCGCCAGCCTCGTCTTCCGTCACCGGGCCGGCGTACCTTCGGAGCATGCCGCTCGCGCGCAAGCTCGGTCCGCTCGACGCCACGATGATCGTGGTGAGCGGCATCATCGGATCCGGGATCTTCATCAATCCGTACCTGGTGGCCCAGAAGGTCGAGACCCCGTTTCTGAGCCTCGCGGTGTGGGTGATCGGCGGCGTGATCGCGCTGTGCGGCGCGTTCGTGTTCGCGGAGCTCGCGACCGTGCTACCGCGCGCCGGTGGTCAGTACGCCTTCTTTCGCGAAGCGTTCCATCCGCTGGTCGGCTTCCTGCACGGCTGGTCGCTGCTGTTCATCATCCAGTCGGGCGCGACCGCGGCGGTGGCGGTGACGTGCGGCGGCTACCTCGCCAGGCTCACCGGGCTGCCCGACGCGGCGGTCAAGCCGGTCTCGATCGCGCTGCTGCTCGCGCTGGTCGTGCTGCACGGAACCGGCATCAAGCCCGGGGCGATCGTGATCAACGTGATCACGATCGGCAAGACCCTCGCCATCGCGGCGCTGGTGCTCGGCGCGTTCCTCATCGCCGGTCGCTCGGGGCTGACCTTCGAGCCGCTGATCCCGCCGCGGCTGCACGGTCCGGGCCTGATCTCCGCGCTGTTCGCCGGCCTGGTGCCGGCGATGTTCACCTACGGCGGGTGGCAGAACGCCAACTTCGTCGTCGAGGAGATCCGCGATCCCGAGCGCAACCTGCCGCGCGCGATCCTGCTCGGCGTCGGCATCGTGATCGCGGTGTACGTGTCGTCCAACATCGCCTACGTCCACGTGCTGTCCGCGCCGGTGCTCGCCGCGACCCACACCCCGGCGGCCGACCTCGCCCGCGAGGTGTTCGGTCCGCGCGGCGCCGACGCGCTGAGCGTGCTGGTGATCATCTCGACGTTCGGGTTCCTCAACCTCGCGCTGATGACCGCCCCGCGGGTCTACTACGCGATGGCCCGCGATGGCCTGTTCTTCGAGACCGTCGCGCGCGTGTCGCCGCGCAGCCACGTGCCGGTCGCCGCGATCGCGACCCAGGGCGTGCTGGCCGCGCTGTTCACGCTCACCAACGCCTACGCCAGCCTGGTGGACTACGCGGTGTTCGCCGACTGGGTGTTCTTCGCGCTCGCCGGCGTTGCGCTGATCGTGTTCCGGCGGACCCGGCCCGATGCGCCCCGGCCGTACCGCGCGCCGCTCTACCCGGTACTGCCGCTGGTCTTCGTGATCGCCGGGTTCGGGATCGTGGCGAACTCGTTCGTCGACAATCCACCGAACGCGCTGATCTGCTCCGCGATCATCGCGGCAGGGGTGCCGGTCTACTTCGCCTGGCGGGGGTGGCGCGGCCGGCGCGATGTGCGATGAGCGTCGCGCGGTCGGCTCCCGGAGCGCCGCTCCACGTCACAGCTCACCGGCAAATGCCTTCCGGAGCACGGCCGTCCGGAGGTGACCCGCCTCGTCCAGCCGGGCGACTTGCTCGGCCGCGATCGCGTGAACGATGTCCTGCTGCTGGCGCAGCCGGTCGGCGACGCGCTGCTGCTCGCCCACCGGGGGCAGTGGGATCCTGATCGCGCGCAGGTTCTCGCTGTTGATGTTGTACTGACCCGCCGACGTACGGCGGATCTCTGCGATCGCATCGCGGCCGTGCGTCGAGGCGAGGTAGAACGCGATGAAGTGAGGATCGGCCGCGTGGTTGATCCGCAGTCGAATCAGGTAGGAGGCATAGGCAAACGGCCGGTCCGCGGCCTCGAACACCGCGCAGCGTCCAACCAGATCCGGACTTCCGTTGGTACGTACGATCAGGATGTCTCCGCCCTGCAATGCGAGACGACCGAGCTCGTCGGGCTCCAGCTCGCAATACTTCAGATCGTCGAACGAGACCTTGCCATCGGCAACATTGGGAATCCGTAGAACCGGAGTTGCCCTGCTGTCCGCATTGCACTTTTGACTCGTGCCATATCGTGTATCCGAGACCAGCGTCTCGAGCGGTCGCGGGTCATACGTTTCCGCCAGGTCGTGGAACACGGATGCCAGGGCCGAGGGCAGCAGTGCCCGGGCCTCGCGATCGGCTTCCAGCCGGAGGCTGTGGACCTCGTCGACGCGACGCAAGCAGTCCTTGATCCGATGGATGACACGTTGCTGCTCGCCCAGCGGCGGCACCGGGACGGGAATCTCTCGCAGCTCCTTCTGGTTGAGCTTGGGGCGTGTCGCACCCTTCACGAGGTGCGAGACATCCTGGAACGCGACCGCGTAGCACAGCCAGTCCGGATCGACTCCCTCGCTAGCCCGAAGCACGTGCGCATGGTTGTTGACCCAGCACTTCCCGGACACGCGATACGCGATCGGGCGCAGCGGATCGAAGAAGAAACCGCCGTCCTCGGCGACCAGCACGAGCTCCTCGTTGAAGATGTACTCGTCGATGGTGCCGACCTGCCCGTTGGCGCCGTAGTAGGGGTAGGGTCCGAGCCGTCCGGATCGCTCGGCGGCATTGACCGGTCGGCGGAGCCGATCGAGGATCTCGCAGGTCTCTCCCAGCGGACGTACGGGCCAGGGGCCGCCCTCGACCTCGACGGTCACGGCGGGTCCTCCAGCAGCTGCTCGAGCTCGCCAAGCAGGTCGAGGACGCGCTCCTCCTTGGTCTTGATCGACTGGACCAGCTCGAGTGCCGGCCGATGCTCGTGGTCATTCGTCCGGTTCGGGTTCCGAGCCGACAGGTCGCAGCCACGCTTGATCAGCTCGCCCGCCGGGACGGTCCAGGAGTTCGGGCCACCGGCACGCCTGGTCGACCTGGCAACGAAGTCCGGGATCTGGCTGCCATGGATCGGGCGGCGGGTCTGCTTGAGATCGAAGCCATCGTTGGTCAGCTCGTAAAACCACACATCCTCGGTGGCCTTGCCGTCCTGGCGCTTGGTGAAGAACACCACGCTGGTCTTCACGCCGGTGTAAGGCAAGAAGCAACCCGCAGGAAGCGAGAGCACGGTGTGGACATCGAACTCCGCGAGCAGGCGCTCGCGCAGCTTGGCGTCGGGTCCGCCGCGGAACAGCACGCCCTCGGGCACGATCACGCCCGCCCGGCCGCCGGTCTTGAGGTTGGCCATGATGTGCTGGAGAAACAGGATCTCCGTTGCACCGGACCGGATCGTGAAGTGGGTCTGGAGCTCCTGGGCCAGCTTCCCACCGTACGGCGGGTTCGACAGCACCACGTCGTACTTGTTCCGCTCGGGAACGTTGGCCGAGTGCAGCTCGATCGTGTTGGCCTGCTCGAGATTCGCACCCTCGATGCGATGCAGCAGCATGGTCATGGTACCGAGCAAGTACGTCAGGGGCTTCAGCTCGATCCCGAAGAACGTGCGATGGTTCAGCGCGTCGAGATTCTTGCCGCTGAACGGCTTCGAATTCCGGCGGATGTACTCCGCCGATTCTGCGAGGAAGCCTGCCGTACCGAAGCAGGGGTCGTAGATCCGGTCGCCGATCGCCGGCTGAACCACCTCGACCATCGCGCGGATGATGTGCCGCTGGGTGTAGAACTCGCCGGCGTAGCCCGCCGAGTCGCCGGCGACGCGCTTCAGGAGATCTTCGTAGATCTCGGACAGGACGATGACGTCGGTCTGATCGGAGAACTGCAGCCGATTGACCTGCTGGACCACGCGGGCGAAGCTCGCTCCCTTGCGCGAGTGGTTGCGGACCGACGAGAAGATCCGCCGGAACCGCTCCGCGACCGGATCCGCGGCGAAGTCCTTGGTGGCTCGGCTCGCACCGAACGTCTGCAGGTGGCGCCAGAGCCTGCCGTCGACGAACTCGAGCATCTCGTCGGGACGCTCGACGTTCCTGGCCCAGGCCGACCAGCGGAACTCGCCGTCGAGCCGCCGCCCGCAGGGCTGGTCGTCCAAGCCGGCCGCTTGCTCGAGCCGCGTCTCGGACTCATCGAACGCCTTCAAGAAGAACAGCCAGGCGAGTTGCTCGACGTAGTCGCGCGGGGCAACGCCATCGCTGTTGAGCTGGTCGCAGGCGTTCTTCACCGCCTGCTGGACCTCCTGGCGGCGATGTTCGAGCTTGCCGTTGCCGTGCTTGTTCGTGGTCATTGCTGCGCGCCGTGGCGAATGCCCGAGGCGGAACGCACGTCACCGTCATGGCTTCGGATCGACCTTGACCTCGACGCGGCGGGGCGGCAGCGGCCGGGTCCGGCCGAGCTCGACCTGGCCGGCGAGCACGCCGAACCGGATCGCCATGCGGAGCAGCGACACGCCCTGGCGGATGATGAACAGCGTGATCGCCCCCTCGGCGCCGTACATCGGGTGGCCGAGCGAGAGGTAGAAGTACGCGAGGCTGACCAGGGCGAACACCAGCCAGCCGACGCCGGCGTGGACCAGCGTGATCGGGCGGCGCAGCACGTAGCTCAGCGAGCGCAGGTAGGTCGAGACGACGCCGGGATCGTGGGTGTCATGGCGCAGGGTCAGCTCGACGCGCGCGTAGTCCTCGACCGTCCACGCCACGTGGAGCAGCAGCGCGGCGGGGAGGACGGCGAGGGCGAGCGGGCCGAGCAGCTCGCTCATGGTCAGCGCGTGCCAGATCCGGTCCTTGACCAGGTTGACGCCGAACCCGAGCACGGACAGCACGACGATCCAGCCGGGCAGCCCGCACAGCGCGAGCCGGGCATAGGCGAGGTAGGTCGACGCGCCGCCGGCGCCGAAGCAGCGCGCGGTGTCGACGCGGCCCTCGGGGCGCTGGGCGAACACGGTGCAGGCGCCGCCGACCACGAACCACGACGCGAGCTGCCACAGCATGACCGCGCCGAACACGATGCCGGCGATCACGACCATGCTGTCCTTGCCGTAGCGCACGGCGTAGATCAGCGCGACGAAGTCGCCATCGACCGCCTCGTCGAACATCGGCAGGTGCAAGAACGTGTAAGCGAGGACGGCGGCGATCGCGACGATGCAGCTCGCGGCGATCAGGCTCTGGGCGACGAACACGGCGAGCAGGGTGCCGGTGTAGCGCGACACGGCGCGCGGGCCGGCGCCGATCAGGTCTCCGAGTCCGAGCCGCGGCATGATCAGGGCCCCACGATCTGCATGACGGTCTGGGTGAACCAGCCGAACCATGCCGAGGCGCGCAGCGCGGCGGAGCCGTCGCCGGCGAGGCGGTAATGGTGCCCGGTCGGGTTGTCGAGCGCGATCTTGCCTTCGGGGTCGATCCAGACCTCGGTGAGCCGGGAGCTGCGCTCGACGACGAAGCGCTCCCAGTTGCCGTTGCCGCGGTCGTCCCAGCGCAGCTGCTTGGTCGAGCCATCGGCGAACCTGAGCTCGATGTCGACCGGGACGTGGATCACGCCGGTGTTCTGGACCACGACCTCGCAGGTCCAGTTACCCGTCGCCGGCGCCTCGATCTCGGTCCGGGTCTTGCGGGCCGAGCCGTCGCCGAACACGCCGCGCGGCTCGTGCGCGGGCCAGCACTTCGCGCTGCGCCGCGCGAGCTCGAGCTGGCCGACCTCGTGGAACACCGGGCCGAAGTACCAGCCGAGGTCCTGATCGAGCTCGTGGCCGAGCGTGGCGAACAGATCGCGCCCGGTCGGGTGGTGGAACGCAAACGTCCTGGCGTACGTCTTCATCGCGGCCATGAACCGCTGGCTGCCGACGGTGTGCTCGAGGGTCGCCAGGGCGCGCGCGGTCATCGCATAGCTCGCCTCGGCGTAGGCGCCGGCGTCGACGAACGCGTAGGCCGCGGTCGCGATCGCCGACGGGACCGGCAGCCGGCTGACGTCGTTCGCGCGGAACATCGCCGAGAGCTCGGCCTGCCAGCCCATCCAGTCGACCAGCGAGCCGCGCGGCCCGTAGATCTCGGCCATCGCGTGGGCGTCGGCCCACTCGTTGACGCCCTCGTCGAGCCAGGCCTCCTCGGCCTCGTTGGAGGCGAGCATGCCCTGGAACCAGTTGTGGCCGACCTCGTGGACGGTGGCGTACTCGGGCAGCCGGATGCCGGGGCGCGCGAACACCGAGTCGCCCGCGGTGGTGACCAGGGTCGGGTACTCCATGCCGCCGGCGCCGTCGGCCGCGTCGGGCGGCGGGTCGATGATCGACATGATCGGCCACGGGTAGGGCAGGAACATCGCGCTGAACTTCTCGATCGCGCCGATCCCGGCCTCGAGGTGACGGCGCGCGAAGCTGCGCTGCTCGTGGCGGTGGTAGACCCGGACCTCGACACTACCGCCGTCGGCGAGGTGCGCCTGGCCGGTGATCACCTCCATGTACGGATCGGCCATCCACGCAAAGTCGTGGACGTCCTCGGCGTGGTAGGTCAGCGTGCGCATGCCGTGCGGGGCGTCGATCACGTTGGTCAGCACGCCGGTCGCCGCCACGGTGTGCGTGCTGGGCACGGTGAGCGCGACGTCGTAGGTCCCGAAGTCGGCGAAGAACTCGGTGTTGGCGTGAAGCGGCTGGCACTCCCAGCGCTCGGCGCCCGGCGCGCCGACCCGCACGCCGATCTTGGGGAACCACTGGGCGATCATGTGGAAGTCGCCCTTGTAGCCGGTGCGCGCGAACACCTCGGGCAGCTGGTCGGTGAAGGTGAACGCGACCTCGATCGTGGCGCCGGGCTCGACCGGCTGGGCGAGCGGCAGCTCGATCACGGTCTGGTCGGTGCCGGCCGCCGCGGGTAGCTGCAGCTTGCCGGTGAGGTCGATGCCCGCGACGCGCACCGAGTGGACCTCGATGTAGCCCCACCCGGTGTCGCTGGCGCGCGCGCTGCGGCTCTCGCCGTGCGAGCTGCGCATGAACAGCGACTGCTCGTTCTTGAACGCGTTGAGGTAGAGGTGGAACGCCAGCGTGTCGACGGCGCTCTGTCCGGTGTTGGTCCAGGTCAGGGTCTCGCTCGCCTCGACCTGGTGGTGGACCGGGTCGAGCGTGGCCTCGATCTTGTAGCTGGCGATCCGGGATGAGCGCGCGGGCCCACCGCCGCGCAGCGCCGGGCCGGCGTCGATCTTGGGCATCGGGCGCGGCCGCGGCGCGCCGCGGTCGCGGCTACACGCGGCGAGCGTGATCGCGACGAGTACGGTGCAGCGGAGCACGATCGTCTATACCATTTCCGTGTACGCTCCGCGGCATGGACGAGGCCGATCCCAGGGCGCGTGTGGCGGCGTTCCTGGACCGGTTTGGTAAGGAGCGCAACGTCACGCTGCCGCCGCTGTCGGCCGAGGGCATCGGCTCGATCCAGCGCGGCTCCGCGGTGGTCACGATCCACGTGCTGGCCGAGCGCGGCGTGCTCCTGCTGCTCGCCAGGGTCGCGACCGCCCCGCCGATCGACGCTGCGCTCGGGCGCCGGTTGCTCACCGCGTCGTTCGCCGAGACCGGCGATGCGGCGTTCGCGCTCCACCCCGAGACCGGCGATCTGTACCTGCGGATCCTGCGCGGTCTGGACGGCCTCGACTACGAGGAGTTCGAGGACCTCGTGCACTCGATCGCGCGGTCGGCCGACCACTGGGACGATCGGTTCGCGTGAACCTCGCGGATCCGGCAGCGACCCGCGGGGTCGGCGAGCGGCTCGCCGGCCTGGTGCGCGGCGGGGACGCGATCGCGCTGATCGGCGATCTCGGCGCCGGCAAGACCACGCTGGTCGCCGGGCTGGTCGCCGGGCTCGGCGGCGGCGCGGCGGCCAGCCCGACGTTCTCGCTGGTCAACGAGTACCCCGGCGGCCGGCTCGTGGTGTGGCACGTCGACCTGTACCGGATCGAGCGGGCCGCCGAGCTGCCCGAGCTCGGGCTCGACGACGTGATCGGTGACCCGCGCGGGATCTGCGTCGTCGAGTGGGCCGACCGGTTCGACGTGCTGCCGCCCGATCACCTGCGGATCGAGCTCGCCCACGCCCCGGATGGCCGCCGGCTCGCGGTCCGCGGCACCGGCCGGCGCGGTCGCGAGCTCGCGGCGGAGCTGGTAGCCTCCGGGTGATGCGCCGCGCCATCTGGGTCACGCTGGTCTCGCTCGCGTTCGCGATCGTGTTGCCGTCGATCCGCGCCGGGGCCGACCACCCGGGGTTCGACCCGGCGTCGGTCTACAAGGTGCCGCTCGGCGACGCGCCGGTCAACGGCCCGCGCGATGCGCCGGTCACGGTCGTCGCGTGGAGCGACTACGCGTGTCCGTACTGCGATCGGGCGCAGGTCACGCTCGACCACCTCGCGCGGCTGTACCCCGGCCAGCTGCGCTGGGTGCACCGCACGCTGCCGCTCGACGACGACAACACGCTCGCCGCCGAGGCCGCGCTCGCCGCCGGCGCGCAGGGCCGGTTCCGGCCGATGAACGACCGGCTGTTCGCGCTGTCGGGCCGGGTCGATCGGCCGACCGTCGAGCTGATCGCCCGCGAGCTCGGCCTCGACATGGTGCGGTTCCGCGCCGACCTCGACGGCCATGCGTACCGCGCGTCGATCGCCGCCGACGAGGCCGCCGCGCGCGCGCTCGGCATCACCGGGACGCCGACGTTCTTCATCAACGGCCGCCCGGTGCACGGCAACCAGTCGCTGCAGGTGTTCGTCGAGGTCGTCGAGCAGGAGCTCGCGCGCGCGGCCGCGCAGCCCGCCGGCGCGGGGCGCTACGACGCGCTGGTCGCGGGCGGCAAGCCGGCGGCCGACGCCGCGCCCGACGCGGCGAGCCCGCACCGCCCGCTCGACAACACCGCGATCTACCGGGTCGGACTCGGCCTGCCCGGCCACCAGGTCGGCCCCGACGACGCGCTGGTCACGATCGTGGTGTGGAGCGACTTCCAGTGCCCGTTCTGCGCCCGGATGGCGCCCGTGCTCGCCCACCTGCGCGACCGGTACGGCGATGACGTGCGCATCATCTACCGCCACGTCGCGATGAGCTTTCACCGCGACGCCGCGCTCGCCGCCGAGGCCGGCGTCGCCGCCGCCGAGCAGGGCAAGTTCTGGGCGTTCCACGATCAGGTGTTCGGCGACTTCGGCCACCTGGCGCGCGTCGACCTCGAGCGGTTCGCTGCCGCCGCCGGGCTCGACCTGGCGAGGTTCCGCGCCGCGCTCGACGACCATCGCTACCGCGACGCGGTGCTCGCCGAGACCGCTGCCGCCGAGGCGCTCGGCGTCGACGGCACGCCGACCACGTTCCTCAACGGGATGCCGGTCGGCGGCGCGCGAGACACCCAGACCATGGAGCAGCTGGTCGAGGCTCACCTGGCGCGCTCGCGCGGCATGCTCAAGGCCGGCGTGTCCAGGGCCGACCTCTATGCGGTGCTGATGACCCTGGCGACCGGCGACGACCTCGCCGATCCATCGCGGATCCCGTCGATCGTCGACCACCACGTCGAGCTGCGCGGCGACGACCGGATGCGCGCGGTGGCCGCCGCGTGCCGCCGCCACGACGCGGCGCGGGTCGCCGAGCTCGCCGGCAAGCTCGCCGGCGATCCACGGCGGCGCGCGACGCTGGTCTGCGCCGGCGCCGGCATCGATTTGCCAAGATGACAGCGGCGCGCGGCCGGCGGTTGCATTGCCGTGCCGTGCGGTCAACGATCGCCCGCCCGCGGCGCTGTTCGTTCACAGTGGTCGCCGCCGGCACAGTCCGCTCCACGCCGGAACAGCCAGCTACGCGGTGGACTGCTGTGTTTCGCACATGGCACTGGCGATGCACCTCGCGCCCGCATGGTCACCGCGACGTTGCCGCTGAGGATGCGCGACGGCGCCGCCGTGCCACTCGCGGCACCGGCGCACCGGCTCTCGCAGTTCGGCGACTTCGACATCCTGGCGCCGCTGGCAAGAGGTGGCATGGCCAGCGTCTACCTCGCCGCACACGCCTGGACCGGCGAGCGCGTCGCCTTGAAGGTCCTCGATCTGCAGCACGCCGGCCACCCCGAGGTCGTCGAGCGCCTGCTCGCCGAGCATGCGCTGGCATCGCGCGTCCGCCACCCCGGCGTCGTCGACATCCGCGGCGCGTACTGGACCGACGACCACGTCCCGTACCTGGTGATGGAGTACCTGGCCGGCGAGACCCTGGGCGCGATCGCCGAGCGCGGCGCGCTGGCGCTGCCGGCGATCCTCTCGATCTGCGCGCAGGCCGCCGCGGCGCTCGCGGCGCTCCACGACGCCGGCGTGATCCACTGCGACGTCAAGCACGACAACCTGTTCGTGCTGGACGGGCCGCGGGTCAAGGTGATCGACTTCGGCGTGTCGCGCCTGATCGACGAGCCGCCGCGCGACGACCCGTCGGTCGCCGGCACGCCGTGGTGCATCGCGCCCGAGCAGTGGCGCGGTCAGCCGTGCGCGGCCAGCGACGTCTACGCGCTCGGCTGCGCGCTCTATGATCTCACCACCGGCCACCCGCCGTTCGACGGCTCGCTGCCGGAGCTGATGACCGCGCACCTCGAGCACCGGCCGACCCGGCCGTCGTGGCTGCGGCCGATGCCGATCGACCTCGAGCGGCTGATCCTGCGCTCGCTCGCCAAGCGGCCCGAGGACCGCCCCGCGATGCACGAGGTCGCGGTGGCGCTCGGTGAGCTCGCCGACGAGGGCGCCGAGCGCGCCGCCGGCTGAGCGCTTGTCGGCGGCGCTGCCCCGGCGTAGTGTGGCTGGAGCGACGGACGCGGGCCGGAGAGCCATGACGAGCGCGGGTGACTACGTGGCGATGTGCAAGGCGTTGCTCGACAACGTCCGGTGGTTCGACGCCTCCCCGGTGAGCTCACCGGCGGGCTCGCCGTTCGACGCCGGCCAGCTCGCCGCCGTGGTCCGCGCGCAGCAGGCCCAGCTGCCGGCGCCCTACCGCGCCGCCTACGCGGCGCCGCTGCTCGCCGCGCTGCCCGACCTCGTCGCGCAGCTCCGCCAGCAGGTCGACCGCAGCCTGCTGCTCGGCGCGGCCTCCGGCGACGCGCTCGGCGAGGCCCGGTCGGTCGCCGACACCCTGGTCGGCGCGGTCCGCGATCGCGGCGAGCCCGCCTATCTCGCGCCGCTGGGCCGGTTCCAGGCCGTGGTGTCCAACCTCTACCGCTCGTTCCTCGCCCGCGAGCAGCGCGTCGGGCTGCCCCAGCCGCTCGCCGAGGTCCTGCCGCCGCTGGTGACCTTCGCGCCGACCTCCGATCGCGGGCCGTTCACCCTGCCGGTCGACCGCGTGCGCCAGTACATCGGCGCATCGGTCGGCGTCGTCAGCCTGCCGGGCGCCTACGCCGCGCACCCGCTGGTGTGGGCCGGCCTGGCGCACGAGACCGGCGGCCACGACGTGATCCACGCCGACCCCGGCCTGATCGAGCAGCTCGCGGCCGGCGTCGGCAAGCTCGACGCGCTGCCGCCGGCGCTCCGCCCGGTGTGGGCGACCTGGATCGACGAGGCCGCCTCCGACGTCTACGGCATCCTCAACATCGGCCCGGCGTTCGCCGTCGGCCTGATCGCGCTGTTCGCCACGATCGGCGCCGCGCGCGCAGCATCGACGGCCCCGCTCGGCGCGGTCCGGACCCAGCTGGCCGTGGCGGGCAGCCAGATGGTCGACGCGCACCCGGTCGAACTGCTGCGGCTCCACGTCGCGCTCGGCGCGGTCGACGCGCTCGCCGGCCTGTCGCCACCCCGCCGCGCCACCTGGCTCGACCTGCTCGGCGGAATCGCCGAGGCCGCGGCCGGCGGCGCCGCGACGATCGACGCCCGTGACATCACCACCGGGGCCGTGGTCCAGCACCTGCCGCTGCCGGTCATGGCGAGCGCGGCCCGGGCGGTCGGCGCGTACATCGCGACCGCCCGGCTCGACGCGCTCGGCGGCCACTCGATCCAGGACATCGAGACCTGGGACGACGCCGACGACGAGGCTGCTGCCGGCATCGCCGCCGCCGCGGCGACCGGCCCGATCGTCGCGCTCGGCGACGACGCCCAGCTGCTCGCCGGCGCGACGCTCGCGCTGCTGCGCGCCCCGTCGGCCTACGCCGCGATCACCGCCCAGCTCGCCGCCGCGCTCGACGACAGCTTCGCGCGCGATCCGATCTTCGGCACCGCCGCCCCCGAATCCGCGCTCGCGCTGTCGAGCCGCGGCCGGACGCTCGCCCGGACCCCCGCATCGCCGCAGTTCCCGCTCGCGCTGGAGTGACGGCCCGGTGGGCGGGGTCGGTCCGCCGCGCGCAAGTTCAGGGCGAGGCGGTGCCGGCGCACTGGCCAGTCGGGAAGTCCGCCGTGTAGGCGCAGTATACCTTCGCGCTGTCGACCGAGATCGAGGCGGTGACCGCGGCGCTCAGCCGGCACGCAAGCGAGTCTCCCATCGACGTCGTGCCGTAGGCGTGAGTCTTGTCCCAGGCGGGACAGAGCCTCATGCAGCCGTCGAAGTTCTTGTACTGGTAGAGCGCGGTGCCGAAGCTATCCTTGGGATTGCCAGGGAGGGGGGCGTCCATCGAGCCGCAGGCGAGGAGGTCGAGGTTGCAGAAGCTCGTGCAAAGATCTCCCCCGCTGCAGAACCCCGGTGTCGAGGCCGTGATCAGATCGCCGGCAGGACCCGCCTGGGAACAGTGGGTGGCTGCCATCATCGAAGCAGCGACCGCGTAGTTGATCCGGCACCCGAGCGTGTTACCGGTGGTATCGGTCACCGTGCTGGTCCCCACCGAGAACGACGCGCATGTGTGGGTGCACTGGTCCAGGTTAGGATACTGGGCGTTCGCGCCGGCGCAGTTCATCTGGACCTTGGCGCAGTAGGTGGCGCAGTCGAGCGCGGGCGGCGCCATGTCGATCGCGGCGTCGATGGAGGTATTGTTGCTACCGCCGCAGCCGGCCACAGCCATCACCAGGATGAAGTTCCGCATGGGTCGAGTTGGTGTCAGGGGTTGAGTGTGAACATCGACGGCCGTGTGTTCAGGTGCACTTACATGCGTTGCAGGTCTTGGGAGAGGTACAATCGGCATCGCTTTCACATTCCTCTCCTGCCTTGGTGTTGACGTAGCCATCACCGCACTTGGGGTTGCGACAGGCCACTCCCGAACCGGCGTTTTTGCCGTTGCACATCGCGGTATCGGACCCGTTGCCGCCCGGCTCGCATTGCTCTCCAGCCTTGGCGTTGATGTAGTCGTCGCCGCACCTGGCGTCCTGGCAGGCCGCGGGCCCTGCGGCGCTGCCATTGCACGTCGCGGAATCGGATCCGTTGTTCCCCGGATCGCAAGCCTCTCCGACTTTCGTGTTGACGTGGCCATCGCCGCACACCGGGACCTTGCAGCTGGCCGAGCCTGCGCCGCTGCCATTGCACAGCTGCGAATCAACCCCGGTTCCCGGGTCGCACTCCTCGGCGGCCGTGTTGATGTAGTGGTCGCCGCACTTGAGCGGCTGACACCTCACGCCGGAAGGTGCCGTGCTGCCGTTGCACGTGAGCGAGTCGGCGTCTCCGTTGTCGCAGGTCTCGTTGGCCTTGGGATTCGGGTAGCCATCGCCACATCGGGGCGTGCGACAGGCCACGAGGCCGGCTCCGCTGCCGTTGCACATCGACGTGTCCGAGCCGCCCAGGACGTCGCATTGCTCCTGGGCCTGGGTGTTCTTGTAGCCGTCGCCGCAGGCGGACAGCTGGCACTTCACCGCGCCCGCGCCGCTGCCGTTGCACGTCGTCGTGTCGGCGCCACCGAGGGTGTCGCACTGCTCGGGTGCGTTCCCGCCGCTCGGCGTGAAGGTGGTGTTGATGTAGCCGTCGCCGCACGCCGGCTTGCGACAGGCACCGGGGCCATTGCTACCACCGTGGTTGCCATTGCATGTCGTGCTGTCGCTGCCGTTCGGGTTGTCGCACTCCTCGGGCAGGTTCCCGCCGCTCGGCGTGAAGGCGGTGTTGATGTAGCTGTCGCCGCACGCCGGGGAACGGCAGGCGCGCCCGGAGCCTGCGGCGGTGCCGTTGCAGGTCTGGGTGTCCACGCCGCCGCTCTCGCACTGCTCGCCAGCGGCCATGTTGAGGTAGTTGTCGCCGCACAGCGTCAGCGTGCAGATCCGCCCGTTGCACTGCATCGTGTCGACACCGCTGGTGTCGCACTTCTCCATCGCCATCATGTTGGTGTAGCCATCGCCGCACCGGGCGGCCTTGCAGCTGACGGGACCGGCACCGCTGCCGTTGCAGCCGGCCGAGTCCATCGCGCCCGGATCGCAGTCCTCACCGGTGTCCGCGTCGACCATGCCATTGCCGCATACCCGGCTCACCTTGTGGCACTTGTTGTCGCAGGTGCTGGTCAGCGAGCCGTTGTCGCTGCCGAGGTCGCAGTCCTCGCCCTTGTCGACGACCTTGTTCCCGCACAGCTGGGTCGACGTGCAGTCGTGGCTGCACTGATCGGGCGTGAACACGCCGGCGTCGTCGGTCTCGCCATCGACGATGTTGCCGTCGTCGCAGATCTCGCCCTTGGTCTTGTCGACGATGCCGTCGCCGCAGCCGCCGATGTCGATGCACACCGCCTGGTTGGCCGCGCACTCCTGGCCCTCCTTGCACCGCACGCCGAACTGCTCGCAGAAGTTGGTCCGGGTGTCGAACACGCAGGACCCGATCACTGCGGCGATCGCCGCGGCCGCGGTGACCGCGATGGCCAGGACCGGAACCGAACGCTTGGGCAGGGATCGATGCATGGCAGTTCTCCTCACGGGCGCACCGTCACCGCGACGCCGAGCATGTCTTTGGACACGACGGGAGCCAGGGAGATCCCGCCGCGCGGGGCCGCATCGTCCTGCTCGACCAGGCGCGGCCGAGCGAAGTACAGCAGCACCGCACCGGTGGCGACCAGCGCGCCGCCCGCGATGTAACCTCCGACGGCGATCTTTTGCTCCAGCCGTGCCCGGTTCAGCCGCGAGTTCAGCTGTGAATCGATCTGGTCCGGCTTGCACCCCATCGTTGCACAGGGCAGCTTGGCGAACCCGCTATCGAAGTTGCTGAAGTCGCGCGCGGACAGGCCGTGCACCACTCCGCCCGCGGCTGCGACGCCGGCACCGGCTGCCACCAGTGTCCAGTACTTCCACTTCGGCGGATCCTCGATGACCATCTTGCGCAAGGTCAGCTCGACCGCCTCCTGCGCGCCGGGAGCCACGGCCACGCGTCGGGCCTGCGTCCCGTAGTCCGCCTTCTTGGCGGTGACCTCGTGCGCGCGCGCCGTGACCCAGACCTCGCGCTGGCCTGGCCCGGTGAACAGCGGGGCGGCGTCGAGCGTGACCTCGGCGCTCGGGGTCGGGCAGCTGACCCGGATCCGACCGAGATGACGCTCGACCTCGACGAGCTGCTTTTTGGCCTCGTCGAAGCGGTCCGCGCGCAGCGGGTCCGGGCCGTACTTCATCGCCAGCTCCAGGTCCTCGCGCGCCTCCAGCCACTGGCCGAGGTTGATCTGGGCGATCGCGAGGTTGAAGTAGAACGCCGGGTGCTTCCACTTGTCGAGCGCCTCGTCATACTTCTCGACTGCGCGCGAGAACAGCGGGATCTTGAACAGCCGGTTGCCCTCGAGGAACGCGTCGCGCGCCGCGGCGCGAACGTCCTGTGGGACGCCCTTGTTCCACGGCATGTTCTCGTCGCCGGCGATGTTGGGTGCGTCCACGGGCTGGGCATGGAGCGGCGCCGGCGCGGCGAAAAGGCCGGCGATCACCGCGCAGCAGGTCAGCAGATTGGCAAGCTTCACGTGCAACTCCCGTCGGCGCGTGGCGCCCGTGCAGGTCATCGACCGGGGTCATGGACGGCCACGTCCGGGATGATCTTGACGCCGCGCGACTGTTTCTCGAGCTCGTCGACCCGCTTTCGCTCCTGGTCGAGCAGCGTCTCGACCCTCTCCTTCGCGCGCCGGGCATCCTCGGCGGCGACCACCGCCGCGGCGGCGGCCTCGGTCGCCTTGCGCCGGCTGCGGCGCTCCTGGCGCTTGGACTTCTCCGCGCGCAGCCGGGCGTCCTCGGCGTCCTGGCGGGCCTGCTCGGCGGCCTGCTGCGCGCGCTTGGCCTCGTCGATCGCGGCGATCAGGTCCGCGTTCTTGGTCGCCAGGTCGTTGCGCGCCGTGACCGCCTTCTCGCGCTCGGTGTTGGCAGCCGCCTCGGCCGTCTTCGCGGCCTTCTCGGCGGTCTGGGTCAACGCGAGCTGCCGCGCGACGCGCTGGGCCTGGGCAGTCGTCTCCTGCTGGGCCGCGCGGATCGTGTACAGCGCGACGCCGGCGGCGACCACGAGCAGCGACAGGAGCGCCATCGAGCCGATGATCGCCAGCCGCTTGCGGCGGGTCGCCTTGACCGACAGCGCGAACACCGCGTTGAGGTAGGCGCGCTGCAGGTCGGGCAGCTGGCCGCGGTAGCGGCTGTACCAGTGCCGGGCCTCCTGCATCGCCTCGCCGCGCCACAGCAGGTCCTTGGCGTAGCCCCGGATCTGCCACTGCTTGGCCGCGTTGCGCAGCTGCTCGAGGAACGCCGCATCCTCCTGGGTCTCGTCGAGCCAGCGCCGCAGCAGCGGCCAGCCGGTGATCAGCGACTCGTGGACGAGCTCGACGGTGCCACCGACCGACCCGCCGCTGGCGTTGGTGGTGGTCTGGCCGACCAGCAGGCGCGAGCGCACGAGGCGATCGACGACGCGGTGGAGCTCGCCGGGGTCGGCCGACAGCTCGTAGAGCTCGTTGACCGGCACGATCGCGCGGGTGCGCTCGGGGGTGACCAGGCGCAGGAACAGCGCGCGCACCAGGCTCTGCTCGCGCGGCGTGCACTCGGCGATCACGGCGTCGGCGTGGCTGGCGAGCGCGCCGGCGATGCCGCCGAGCCGGTGGTAGCTCTCGGCGGTGAGCAGCCGGCGCTCGCGGTCGCGGGTCTCCCACAGCTGGCTGGCCGCGAACTGGAGCAGCGGCAGCGCGCCCGGCGTGCTCTGCAGGTGATCGAGCATCGACTCGATCATCGCGACGTCCTCGAACTGGTAGCCCGCCATCTCGGCGGGCTGGCTCAGCGCCTCGCGCAGACCGTCGCGGTTGGGTGGGGTCAGGAAGTACAGGCCGCGGGTGAGCTCGGCCATCAGCGCGGGGGCCTCGGCGACGTAGTCGAGGAAGTCCGAGCGCAGCGACAGCACGAGCCGGAGGGGGGTGGTGGCGTCGTCGCACACGCCGGCGAGGCACGCGGCGAACGCGATCCGCTCGCGGGGGTCGGCGACCTGGGTGTAGAGCTCCTCGAACTGATCGACGAACAGCAGGATGTGCTGGCCGCGGCTACGCGCCCGGCTGCGCAGCGCGGCGCCGAGGTAGCCGGGCTCGGTGTAGAGCCGCGCGACGAGCTGGTTCTGCTGCGAGAGATCGGACGCCACCGTGACCGCGCCGGTGTCGGGGACCGCGGCCGCGGTGGTGCCGGGGGCGGTCTCCAGGCCCGGGGCGGTCGCCGTGCCGGTCGTCGGGCTGGCGCCGGTGCTGAGCATCGGCGTGAGCGCGTAGGCGAGCGCCGCCATCGGGTTGCGGCCGGGGCGGACGACGAGCGTCGACCACGACTCGCCCGATGCCTTGAGCGCGGGCACCACGCCGGCGCGCACGAACGACGACTTGCCGACGCCCGACGGCCCGACGATGCCGAGCAGCGGGGCGTCGCGCAGCCGGGAGACCGCGGCGGCGACGTCGCGCGCGCGGCCGAAGAAGCGGTGCGCGTCGGACTCCTGGAACGACTTGAGGCCGGCGTACGGGCTCTCGTCGGAGCGCAGCCGGCGGGTGAACCGGCCGGGGAGCAGCGGCTCGAGGGCGTCGAGCAGCTCGCGCGCCGAGCCGAACCGCTGCGGCTTGGGCTTCTGCAGGCAGCGGTCGATGACGCTGGCGAGCTCGTCGGGCAGGCTCGGGCACACGCCGCGGACGCCCGGCATCGGCTCGTTGAACACGCCGGTGATCATCAGGTCCCAGCCCTTGCGCGGCGCCAGCGGGTGCTGGCCGGCGACCATCTCGAACAGGATGATGCCGACGGCCCACAGGTCGGTCTGGTGATCGACCGCGGCGTTACCGGCGCCCCACTGCTCCGGGGACATGTACGGCAGCGTCCCCATCAGGTGGCCGCGGCGGGTCAGCTCGCGGCCCTCCGGAGCCGGCCCCGGTTGCGCCGGGGCCGCCGGGTTCGCCGGGTTCGCCGCGACCGTCCGCAGCAGGATCGCGTTGTCCTCGTCGTCGCCCTGGACCAGCTTCGCGATCCCGAAGTCGAGGACCTTCACCGTGCCGGAGTCGGTGACGAAGATGTTGTCGGGCTTGAGGTCGCGGTGGACGATGTTGTGCGCATGCGCGGCGGTCAGCGCGCGCACGACGGGCACGATCAGCTCGATCGCCTGGGCCGGCGGCAGCCTCCGGCCGTCCTGCAGCAGCTGGGTCAGCGGGACGCCCTGCAGGAACTCGAGCACCATGAACGGATTGCCGTCGTGCTCGCCGACCTCGTGGATGACGATGATGTTCTCGTGGCTGCACCGCGCGGTCGCGCGGGCCTCGAGGATGAAGCGCGCGGTGAGCTCGGGCTGGTTGTGGCTGTTGAGGAACTTGATCGCGACCTTGCGGCCGAGCTTGGTGTCGCGCGCGGCGTAGACCGC
>DATAPF010000647.1:0-27618 GCA_036265355.1 Kofleriaceae bacterium
CGTGCGTGTTCCTCGACGACCTCGGCATCAACCTCAAGCCGGCGCGCGCGATGGGCATGACGACGATCAAGGTCGGCGACCCGGCCCAGGCGATCGCCGACCTCGAGGCCGTCCTCGGCCACCCGGTGCGCTGAGGGTTTCGCGCGCGGCCGGATACCAGCTCTTGCTGGCTCCCTCGCTGATTGCGGAAGGTTATGCCTGGTTTGACCGAATTCTAGCCAATATCCTGTGATTGTTAGGGTTTTGTTCGCGCAAAGCGGCACGAGGGATGACGTCGCGGGCCTCTGCGAGGGCATGCTGTACTGGCTGGCGTTCGCTGCGCTGCCATATCTGCAACCAACACCCTTGATCCTGATCGAAGAACCCGAGAATGGTCTCCACCCGTCGCGGATCGGGGACGTGATGCGTGTGCTGCGCGGGTCTCGAAGACCTCGCAGATCATCCTGGCAACGCATCATCCGCTCGTGATCAACGAGCTGCAGCCCGACGAGGTCACGATCATCACCCGCACGCCCGAGCGTGGGACGATCGCGACGCCGCTGTCGCGCACCAAGAACTTCGAGCAGCGCTCGAAGGTCTACGCGCTGGGCGAGCTCTGGCTCAACTACGCGGATGGTGAATTCGAGAGCGATCTGGTCGCCGAGTCGAAGCCCCCTACAGCAGCGGGGTAGCCATGCCGGCGAAGGTCTGGATCGCGGGGGAAGGAAACAACGAGCTGGGGGCCGGCGACGGCTACGGGGGTCGCGATCGCGGGGTGATCGAAGCGTTGCTCACCCGCGTGTGTGATGGCGGGTGGGAGTGCGCAGGAAAGCAACAGTGGCACGCGATCCAGAAGTTCCAGGCCGGAGGAGCACACCTCGGAGCCCACAGCCACGGCGATTACCTTCACGTGCTCGGCCTGGTGCTCGAAGCCCAGGAGAATGCCGCCGACGCGGTCGCGTTCACGCGCGACCTCGACAGCGACCTGGAACGAGAGGACGCGGTGACCGCGGCGCTCGCGCGGATCCGCGCTGAGAGCTGGCCGATCGAGGTGATCGGCGGCGTCGCCAAGCCGGCCATCGAGGGCTGGATCCTCGCTCTGTGCGCCGTGCCTCGTACCGACAAGATGTCCCGCGATCGCACGCTGGCGCACCTCGCGGAGCATGACATCGGCGCCAAGTCCACGGCCGACTATGTGGACGTCGTCGAGCGGGCCGAGCTTGGTGAGCCACGCCATTTCGGTTGCCTGCTGGTGCGGAATCGCTGCGCGACTGGCTCGCCACCGCGCACGAGGTCTTGAGCCGTCTGGTGCACGGGCGGCCTGCACCGTGAATTCCCGGGCTGCCGCTGCCAGCAACACGGGCTGAGCGCGCGACGTGCACGCGGCCGGGTCAGGCGTCCTCAGAGCGCTTCGTACGAGCGGAAATGCGCAGTCGGCAGACTCGAAGATGCGGGGCTGTGCGATCCCGCTACCCCGCGCGCCAGCTCCGGGCCAAGCTCGCAGCAATGGCGACCTACGTGCTCATTCACGGCGCGGGCGATACCAGCTGGTACTGGCATCTCGTCGCGCGCGCACTGCGCGGCCGTGGTCACGACGTTGTCGCGGTCGATCTGCCGTGCGAGGACGAGTCGGCGGGCTGGTCCGAGTACACGGACGCAGTGCTCGAGGCGATCGGGACTCGATCCGATCTCGTTGTCGTGGCGCAATCGGCTGGCGGCTTCACGGCGCCGCTCGTCTGCGCTGCGCGGCCGGCCGGGTTGCTCGTGCTCGTTGCGGGCATGATTCCGGCGCCCGGCGAGACCCCGAACCAGTACTGGACGGCGACCAGATATCACGAGGTGAAGCGCGACCGCCACGATGGCGACACCACGGCGATCTTCTATCACGATGTGCCTCCGGCCCTCGCTGCCGAAGCGTTGAAGCGAAGCCGAAGGCAGGCCGAGGCGATCGGCAATGCAGCGTGGCCGCTACCGCGATGGCCAGACGTGCCTGTGCGGTTCTTGCTCTGCCGTGACGATCGGCTGTTCCCGGCGGACTGGTTGCGCGGCGTCGTCCGCGATCGTCTCGGGATCGAGCCCGACGAGATCGATGGCGGCCACTGCCCCGCGCTCGCGCGTCCCGACGAGCTCGTCGCTCGGTTCGAGGCGTACCGGGAGTTGTTGTCTCGCGGAGGAGGAGGACCGCATGACCCTGCGACCTGAACGCTACCGCAACGCCGTGGTGCCGCACATCTACGTGGACGGAGCCGCCGACGGCATTGCTTTCTACCAGCGGGCATTCGGTGCGGTCGAGCTGTTCCGGATCGCACACCCCAGCGGCAAGATCCTGCACGCCGAGATCTCGATCTGTGGCTCGGTGATCATGATCGGTGATCCGGACGCTCCGCTGTACGGTGAGCCACGGGAGCTCGGGCGCTGCACCGCTGGTTTACACATCTTCCTCGATGACAATGCCGCGCTGTTGCGACGCGCCGTCGAGGCCGGCGCACAGCTGATCCAGCCCCCCACCGACATGTTCTACGGTGCGAGCAGCGCCAGCGTGCGCGATCCGTTCGGTCACGTCTGGGTGCTGCTGTCGTGGAAGCAGGATCTGGAGCCGGCTGAGATGGAGCGCCGCGGGCGAGCGCTCCTGAACCGGTAGGTCCCGTGCTGTGACACCCGAGGAAAACCGGCGGAACACCGGGGTGTGGCGAGTGGGACAGCGGCAGAACGCTCGTGATTCCGGCGCGATGTGCGGCGGTATGCGGCTTGCTGCGCCCGGGAGCCATGAGCCAACGCTGGATGACGCGTTCCGAGGCGGAGCGCGGCACGAGTCGGGGCGCGGCGAACGAGGGGACGCCGGGGAAGCGAACGCTGACGCAGGACCTGCCGTGGATCGACGCCGGTGCTCAGCCGGCCGGGCCACCGGCGCAGGGGGCAGGTCCGGGGCGCGGCGGGGCGGATGCGTTCGCGAGCGGCGTGGGGTTCGCCGCGCCCGAGGGCGGGGCGTTCAGCGGCCCCGACGGCGGGGGCTGCGGAGGCAAGATCGGCGACGGCCCGGCGGTGGGGGAAGACGAGAGCGCCGACATCATCGGCAACCCGCTGCGGGGGCTGCGGTTCAACGACGGCAACCCGGCGCGACCAGGATCGTCGAGGACGAGATCGCAAAGATCCGGATCACCGATCTGGAGATCAAGCCGTAGGCGCGGCCGGGCTCGCGGGATGCGCACGCCTCTGTACGCCGCGAGTCATGCCGGCGGGGTGTCTGCCGCCCAGGCGGCGAGACCGGCCAGGCAGCCGTCCCAGCCGCGGGCGTGGTCGTCGCGCGCGGCCGGGGACGCGATCCGCTCGTGCAGCACCGTGACCTCGGTGCGATCGCCGTCGCACGGCGCGAACCGCACCGTCACCCGGGATACTGGCTCGTCGCCGATCTGCCACGAGTAGACCAGCTCGTGCGGCCGGTCGATCGCTTCGAACGCGCCGGTGATCCACAGCACGCGGCCGTCGGGGAGCTCGTTGCCCAGCCGGTAGGCGCCGCCGACCCGGAGGTCGACGTGGGCGGCGATGCATCGCACGTCGCGCGGGCCCCACCACGCGCGGAGCAGCGCCGGCTGGGTCCAGGCGTCGAACAGCCTGGCTGGCGGTGCGGCGATCACACGGCGCACGGTCAGGGTCACGGCATCGGTCACGGCTTGGTCTCCGCAAACTCGGCGAGCGCGGCGAGCGTGTCGTCCCAGAAGCTGCGGTAGCGCTCGAGCCAGGTCACCGCGTCACGCATGTGCTCGCCGTCGAGCGCGCAGGTGTGGACGCGACCCTCGATCGTCCGGACCACCAGCCCGGCGCGCTCCAGGACGCGGATGTGCTTGGACACCGCCGGGAGCGACATGTCGAACGGCTCGGCGAGCTGCGTGATGGTCGCGGGGGATCGCGCGAGCCGCGCCACCAGCCGCCGGCGCGTCCGATCGGCGAGCGCGCCGAACAGATCGTCGAGCCGTTCGTCGCTGGCGGCGCTTGACTTCACATCCGCAATTATTAAACCATTTGGTTTACAAACGCAAGCAACGACGACCTCGCAAGGAACCACCATGATCCACCAGGAAATCACCCTCCCCGCATCGCCCGACCGCGTCTACGCCGTGCTCACCACCGGCAAGCTGTTCACCGAGGCCACCGGCGGAGCCCCCGCCGAGATCGGCCGCGACGAGGGCGCGGCATTCTCGCTGTTCGGCGGTGCGATCCACGGCCGCGTCGTGGAGCTCGTCCCCGGAAAGCGCGTCGTCCAGGCGTGGCGCCCCCGGCCGTGGCCGGACGGGCACTACTCGCTGGTGCGGTTCACGCTGACGCCGGAGGGCAGCGGCACGCGCGTCGCACTCGACCACACCGGCTACCCGGCCGACCAGCACGATCATCTGTCCGCCGGCTGGCCGGCGAACTACTTCGAGCCGCTCGCGAAGTACTTCGCGTAGGCTCCGCAAGTCAAGGCCAGCGCCAGAGGCTGCTCACGGACGCGCCGGTGGCCGGGCGACGTTTTGTTGCCCGGACCGCATCCTTTCGGCCGGCTCGCCCGTTATCCAGCCGAGATGACGACTTCCCCCGCCCAGGTCACCCAGACATCGCGGACGTTCCGCATGGAGTGCGCGGCTGCGATCGAGATCCGCGCCACGCCGCAGCGCATCTGGTCGCTGCTCACCAACGCCGCGGACTTTCCGCGCTGGAACTCCACGGTCACCCGGATCACCGGCACGATCGCCGAGGGCGAGCGGCTTGCGCTCGAGGTCGCGGCGGCGCCCGGGCGGACGTTCCGGCCCCGGGTGACCCGGATCGAGCCGGGGAAGCTGATGGTGTGGAGCGACGGGTTCGCGCCGATGTTCAAGGGCGTGCGGACGTTCGCGCTCGCCCCGGCCGGCGACGGCAAGACCGCGTTCTCGATGGTCGAGGTGCTGAGCGGCGTGATGCTGCCGATGATCAAGGGCTCGCTCCCGGACTTCGGACCGGCGTTCCGGGCGTATGCTGCCGACCTCCAGCGCGAAGCCGAAAGGGCCGCGTGATGGCGCTCGCCCGCCAGCGGTGACGGCTACGACACGGAGTCGTCGTGCTCGGGTCGCGAATCGCGACGGGACGGCGCGAGCCGCGTGCGGGTGGCGTCGATCAGCGCCTGCAGCGTCTCGGTGCGCACCGGCTTGGTGATGTGGTCGTCGAACCCCGCCGCCAGCGCGCGCGTCCGGTCGCTGCGCTGGCCGTAGCCCGTGATCGCGACGAGCGTCGGCGGCACGACCAGGCGCTGCTTGACCTGCTTCGCGAGCTCGTAGCCGTCGAGCTTGGGCAGACCGACATCGACCAGCGCGAGGTCGGGATGGGTCGCGACGATCCGCTCCAGCCCCTCCTCGCCGTCGGCCGCGATCTCGGTCGCGCAGCCCAGCGACTCGATGACCGCCTGCGTGAGCTCGAGCAGGTCGCGATTGTCCTCGACGATCACGACGCGGAGCGGCCGGTCCAGCTCCGCCACCGGGCCGGCCGCGGCCGCGGGCGCGCCCGGCGGATCGCCGAGCGGAAGCCACACGACGAACTCGCTGCCCGTGCCGATCCCGGTGCTGGACACCGAGACGGTCCCCCGGTGCAGGCGGACCAGGCGGTCGACCAGCGCGAGCCCGATGCCGAGCCCACCCTCCGAACGATCGAGGCTGACGTCGGCCTGCGCGAACAGGTCGAACACGCGCGGCAGCATGTCGGGGGCGATCCCGATCCCCTGGTCGGACACGCGGACCTCGCAGCCGTCGCCGGCGCGGGTCGAGGACACCGCGATCGTCCGGCCGGGCGGGCTGTACTTGATCGCGTTGGCGAGCAGGTTTCCGATCACCTGCTCGAGCCGGCCGGCGTCGCCCTCGATCGTCGCGCCGCTCATCAGCGTCACGGCGAAGCCGATCTGGCGCTCGCGGGCACGGGGCTCGGCGGTCTCGATGCAGTCGCGGATCAGGACATCGATGTCGACCGCCTCGCGGCGCAGCTGCAGCTTGCCGGAGGTCACGCGCGCGACGTCGAGCAGGTCGTTGACGAGCCGGCTGAGGTGATTGGCCTGGCGGCCGACCAGGACGAGCCGCTTGGCCAGGACCGCGTGGCTGGCGCACTCGGCGGGCAGCAGCTCGGACGCGAGCACGATCGCGGCCAGCGGGTTGCGGAGCTCGTGGCCCAGCATCGCCAGGAACTGGTCGCGCTGGTGGATCGCGGCCTGCGCGTCGTACTGCCGGCGGCGGCCGCGCAGTGCGGCGCGGACGGCGGCCAGCAGCGTCCGCGGGGCCACCGGCCGCTCCAGGATCGTCATGTTCGCCAGTTCGAACGCGTCGAGGGCGGCGGCGGTGGCGCTGCTCAGCACGATCATCGGAAAGTCCGACCACGGCGGCTGGGTCGCGAGCCAGGCGTGGAGCTCGCTGTGGAACTCGCGATCGAGCACCTCGCTGGTCACGATCGCGCAGCCGGCGCCGTCGCCGATCCCGGCGATCAGGTCGCGGGCGCTCGCGCAGCAGGAGACCGCGATGCCGTGCATCGTGAGCAGCGTGCACGTGAGCTCGGCGTCGCGCCCGCGGGGGGCGAACACCAGGGCTCGCTCGCTCGCCGGCGCGGTCATTGCTCACTCAGCTGCGAGCGCCGGCCGTGAAACTCCGGGACGCCGGTGAGGACACCGCGGAACTCGGCCAGCGGCGCGCCGACCTCGACGCCACGGCCGCTGCTGAGCGACAGCTCCCGGATCGTGTCCTCGTGCCAGCCGGTGCGCTTCTTGACCACCGAGATCGCCTTGCGGATCCGGCCCTCGGCCTCGAAGTAGCGCAGCAGCACCACGTTGTCCGCGATGTAGCTGACGTCGACCGGGCTATGCATCGCGCCGACCATGCCGGACTGCGCCATCACCAGCATCGTCGTCACGCCGCGCTGGCCGAGGTAGGACAGCAGCTCGTGGAGCTGGACGTAGAGGTGCTGCTCGGCGGGCATCGCGTGCAGGTAGCCGTTGAGCGTGTCGAGCGCGATGAACCGCACGCGCTCGCGCTCGACCAGCTCGATCGCGCGATGGGCGAGCACGCCCGGGGTCAGCTCGCCGGGATCGATCTGCTGGAGCACGATGCGGCCGGCGGCGATGTGGCCGCTCATCCCCATGCCGAGCGCGTCGGCGCGGTGGATCGAGATGTCGCGCAGCTCGTCGAACGCGAAGATCGCGGCGCGCTCGCCGCGGGCCGCCACCGCGGTCGCGTACTGCGCCATGATCGAGGACTTGCCGGTGCCGGCGCCGCCGATCAGCAGCGTGCTGGTGCCTCGATCGATGCCGCCGCCGAGCAGGCTGTCGAGCTCGGCGACGCCGCTCTGCACCGGCGTCCGCTCGAACGCCGCGTGGTGCTCGGCCGCGACCAGCCGCGGGAACACCCGCACGCCGCCGGACTCGATCAGCATGTCGTGGAACCCGCCGCGGAACGCCGCGCCGCGCAGCTTGGTCACGCGCAGCTGCCGGCGGTCGCCGCCGTAGTCCGGCGCGCGCTGGTGCATCGAGATCACGCCGTGCGCGAGGCTCTGCAGCTGCTGATCGCCGGGGTCCGACGTCCGGTCATCGAGCAGCAGCACCGTGCACTGCCGGGTCGAGAAGTAGGTCTTGAGGTTCAGCACCTCGCGGCGGTAGCGCAGCGCATTCTGCGCGAGCAGCCGGAGCTCGGACAGCGAGTCGAACACGACGCGATCGGGCGCGACCTCGTCGACCCGGCGGAGCAGCGCCTGCGTGATCTCGGTGAGCTCGACGTCCGACGGCCGGAAGATCGTGTTCTGGGCGTCGATCCGGAGCTGCTGTTCCAGCGCGGACAGCTCGAACATCGCGAGCCCCGACAGCGACCAGCCATGCGAGTCGGCGATCGCGCGGATCTCGTCCTCGGTCTCCGACAGCGTGACGTAGAGCGCGCGCTCGCCGGCGGCCACCCCGGCGAGCAGGAACTGCAGCGCGAGCGTGGTCTTGCCGACGCCGGGATCGCCCTCGAGCAGGTACAGGCGATACCGGGGCAGCCCACCGCAGACGACGTGATCCAGGCCGTCGACGCCGGTGGACACGCGCTGATTCATGAGCGAACCATGCTGGAATCCGTTGTCGCCGCCATCCGCGGGGCGGTAATTCTCGCGATGCACCGGAACCGCGCGGATCCACGCAGTGCGGTCACCGCTCGCCTCGTCCGCCCGGCGCGGCCAGGCGCGCGGCGCCGCGCGCTCGTCGGGGGCGCGTTACCGAGCGATTCCATGGCGGTGGCGGCGACGCGGACGGGACCTGGCGCGACACGCGGACGTGCGCCTGCGCACGGCGCAACGGGGCCACCCGCGCTCGCGACGTCGCCGCGCTGCTATGGTGCGGCATGGAACCGGCACCGGCGGGCTTCGCCCAAGCGCGCGAGCAGTTTCTCGCGATGGTCGGCGCGATCCGCCCCGAGCTGCACCGCTACTGCGCCCGGCTGACCGGATCGGTGATCGAGGGCGAGGACATCGTCCAGGACACGCTGGCCCGGGCGTTCTACGCGCTGTCGATGATGCCCGAGGTGCCGCCGCTCCGGCCATGGCTGTTCCGGATCGCGCACAACGCGGCGATCGACTTCCTGCGCCGCCACGGCACCAGGTACACCGAGGCGCGCGACGACCTCGACGATGCGATCGGGTTCGACGACCGCGCCGATCCGGCGGTGGTGCGCGCCGCGCTGACCCGGTTCCTCGTGCTGCCGGTGGCGCAGCGCAGCGCGGTGATCCTGAAGGACGTGCTGGGCCACTCGCTGGACGACGCCGCGGCGGTGATGGGCGCGACGGTGCCCGCGGTCAAGGCGGCGCTGGTCCGCGGCCGCGCCCGGCTGCGCGACGCCGCGGCGGAGCCGACCGCGCTCGACGCCGGCCGCCGCACCGAGCTCGATCGCTACGCCGCGCTGTTCAACGCCGGCGACTGGGACGGGGTGCGCGCGCTGGTCGGCGAGGACTGCCGGCTCGATCTGGTGGCCAAGTCGCAGCGCCGCGGCAAGGCGGTCGGGGCGTACTTCGCCAACTACGAGAAGCAGTCGGTGCGGCTGGCGGTGGTCGAGCTCGACGGCAAGCTGGCGCTGGCGGCGCACGTCGACGGCCAGCCGCGCCCGGCGTACTTCATCCTGCTGACCTGGGACGGCGGCCGGGTCCAGCAGATCCGCGACTTCCGCTACGTGCCGTACATCGCCGACGAGGCCGCGTCCACGCCGGTGTGACCGCAACGAACCGGGCGGACCGCTCCACCTCCGTGCAGCACGGGTTCGCCAGCGCGTGCATCTCGGTCCAAGCTCGGGCATGTTCGTGCGTCCGCTGAGCTTGATCGCGTGGCTTGCGCTGGGGGCGTGCAGCGCCAACGACGATGTTCCGGCGCCATCGATCAGCGGCATACAGCCTGATCATGGAATGCCGGGTATCACGGTGACGGTCTCGGGGAGCTATCTGTGCCAGCAGCCACAGTCTGGTGGGAGTGACGTGGACCCGCTCGCGTGCATGCACATCGGCACGGTGACGTTCGGCACGACTCCCGTGGGCGTCCTGTCCTATACCGATACGATGGTCACCGTTCAGGTTCCCGCGCTCCCACCGGGTACGAGCGACGTGGCCGTGTCGGTTGCCGGCCGGAACTCGAACCGCATCAGCTTCGTTGTCGAATAGGTTTGACGGCCGCCGGACTCGAGATCGCGCTCGAATGACCATGTGCGGGGCTACCGGAGCAGATGCAGTCCACGTGCAGCAATCATCCAGGTGCAGGAGCAGTTGCCTTCCGAAACGCGTCCATTCGCGCTGCCACGGAGCACATGGTGGTGCGACATGGTGCGGCGCTTGACAGGGACACTGCCGCTGTGCCAGACACGTGAACGTGGCAAGTGCGAGCTGCCCGCAGATGCGCATCCGCGTGATCGCGGCGGCCACCGCGCTGTGGCTCGTCGTGTGCGGCGTGCTCGCTGCGCGCCACGAGGCGAACGTCGCCCACATCCGCGACGCGGCGGGCGCCTACGTCCACGGCAAGGCGCTTGCGGGCCACCACAAGGGCCACAACTCGGATATCCACGGCCAGCGCCACCCCGACGCCGACGCTGGCGAGTGTGCGCTGCTGAACGCGTTCCATCAGCCGGCCAGCGCCGATGTCACGGCCCCCGCGGTGGTCACCACCGCGCGCGCGACGCATGTGTGGCGCATCGACCCGGACGTGGTCTCGGCGATCGCGGTCGCGGTCTACCGCCTCGCACCCAAGACGTCGCCGCCGGCCGTCGCCTAGTCCGACCATTCACCACGCGGCTGGCTGGACCGGCGCACGCGGCGCGGTTGCACGGGACCTGCGTCCTGGCCTCCCCTCGCACGTGACCCAGGTATATCCCGGCACCGTGGCGCGCAGCGCCGGTCTGGTCGATCGTCGTGGTGAATGGCTCGGACGCTGCTGATCGGCGGCGGATCGGCGCCGATCGATCGTGGCCCGGTCGTATGAGCTCGCTGGCTCGGCGCTCAGCCGAGCCTCCCGACGTGCTCGAGGCTCTGGAGGTTCACATGGCCCGTCTGTGCTCGTCTCGTTGCAGGCTGATCTCGGCCGCCGTGCTGTCATGGCTCGCGCTCACCACCGCGCTGCCAGCGCGCGCCTCGGTCGATGCGGTCGTGGCCGGCGTCGTCGAGGATGCGCTGCTGCACCCGCTGGCCGGCGCGACCGTCCTGCTCCACGACACCGCCGGACGGACCGTCGCGAAGACCGTCACGGGCCCGGATGGACGGTTCGCGTTTCCCGGCGTGCCGTTCGGCGACTACACCATCGAGGCGTCCTTGCCGGGGCTGGTCCCGGAGCACCAGCACCTACAGCTCGCGTCCTCGCAGGTCGCCAACGTCGAGCTCGTCCTGGTGAACACCGGCGAGGTCGTCACCATCCACGAGGACTGGGCGGTGCCGGAGCCGACCCGAGCGACCGGCAGCGTCAGCGCGGTATCACGCCAGACCCTGCAGGAGTTGCCGGGTGGCGAGGATCGCCCGGTGACCGATGTCATCGCGACCCAGCCGGGCTTCGTGCCGGATGCGCTCGGCAATGTGTACGCGCGTGGCAACCACGCCAACATCCAGTACCAGATCGACGGCATCCCGGTGCCTGACTCGGTCGGCAGCCTGTTCGCGGCCTCGATTCCCACGCGGCTCGTCCAGGGGCTCGAGATCATCACCGGCGGGATGCCGGCCGAGTTCGGAGACCGCCTGGGCGCGGTCGTCAACCTGGTGACACGCGCGGCGGGCGACCAGCCGGAGGGCGCCGCGCAGATGCGGTACGGCTCGTTCAGCACGGTCGGGCCCGCCGTCGCCTACTCGAGCAAGCTCTCCGATCACGTGGGCGCGTTCGTCGGCGGCAGCGTGCTGGCATCCCAGCGCGCGCTCGATCCGCCGTCGGTCACACCGATCCTGCACGACGACGGCTACGTCGCGCGGGTGTTCGGACGCGCGGACTACGACATGGACCAGGCGAACCACTACGAGCTGTTCGCGACCTACGCGCACAACCGGTTCCAGGTCCCGATCGACCCATCGGTCGTGCCGCTCGATCCGGCCAACCCGAGCTTCGTGCGGCCGGTCGATCCGTACGGCAACGCCTCGCCGCCGTTCCTCCCGCACGATACCAACGCGAGCGAGACCGAGGACGAGCTGTTCGTCGCAGCGTCGTACCTGCATCGCTTCGACCACGGGCAGATCCTGGTCGCACCGACCTACAAGCTATCGCGCGGCGCGCTGTTCGCGGACGCCGCGCACGCGCTCGGACCGATGGCGGATCCCGGGTCGAGCGCGAGCGACGTCACCCGGCTCGCGCAGCACGCAGGTGGCATCGCCGCGTACTCGCTGCCGTTCGGTGCGCACCTGTTCAAGGCCGGCGCGCAGGTCGACTTTCTCGAGGGGACGACGACGTTCACGCAGTACGCCCGCGACGACGTCCACGGCGGTATCGATCCGGGCATGACCGCCGGTGGGCGGGATCGCACGCGGGCGCTGTCGACCGGCGCGTACGCACAGGACCACTGGTCATCCGGCGGCTTCGCCGCGGACGTCGGGCTGCGCATCGACCAGCTACACGTGAGCTTGCAGGACGGCTCGACCGACGACTCCGCCGGGATCAGCCCGCGCGCCGGGGCGAGCTACGCGTTCACCAAGGACACCGTGGTCCACGCGTTCACCGGGGTCAACTGGCAGCCGCCGGCGCCGCTCGACGCGGCGAACGCGGCGCGCGCGCTCGGCGCCGTGCCCCCCGATCAGCCGGTGATGTACGACCTCAAGCCCGAGACCGACGTGTACGGCGAGCTCGGGCTCGCGACCCGTCTCGCCACCCCGATCCGCGTGGGGCTGGTGGGATGGGGGCGCTACGCATGGAACCAGCTCGACGACACCGCGATCGGCTCGACCAGCCTGCTGTCGAACTACAACTTCAAGCGCGGCCGCGCGGGCGGGCTGGAGACCACCGTCGAGCTGCGCGTCGGTCCCTGGCTGTCGAGCTTCGCCAACGTGTCGTACGGGTTCGCACAGGGCCAGGGGATCTCGTCGGCCAAGTATCTGTTCTCGGCAGACGACCTCGCGAACAACGCCTGGCAGACGCTCGATCACGCGCAGACGCTGTCGGGCAACGCCGGAGTCACGGTTCGCCAGGACCGGTTCGCCACCACCCTCACGGTGCAGTACGGCTCCGGCCTGCGCACCGGACCGAGCAATACCGAGCACGTGCCGCAGCACGTGCACGTCGACGAGACGCTGGCCTACACACTCGAGACCGGCGGTTATCCGATCCGGATAGGCGTTGACATCATCAACATGTTCAATGCGCACTACGCGTATCGGATCGCCAACGGGTTCGTCGGCAGCTCGTACGCGGCGCCGCGCAGCGTGTTCCTCACGGTCTCGCTGCCGCTGGCCGCCGAACCCCACCACGCGGGGGAGAAATGAAGGCGATCGCGCTGGTCATGGCCGCGATCGTGATCGCGATGGCGACCTGCACGAAGGACGATGGCGAGCCCGATCCGCCGGTTCGCGGGCTCGTGCCATGTCATCCCGATGCCGGGAGCGACGATCCGGTCGCCTGCCCGCCGCCGGCCGACGCCGGGGTCGACGCCTGACCGCAATCGCGCTGGGTTCCACCGGGCACTGTCGATTACAGATGCAGTGAAGATGCATCAACTATCTCATTGCAAGAACAGTTGATTTTCGAATGTACCGGGCATGCAGGACACGTGGTCTTGCGTGCGACACCCCGGCGGGCGCTTGACAGCAATGCCGCCGCTGTGCCAGAGACGGAATGTGGCGAGTACGAGTTGCCCGCAGATGCGCGTCCGCGTGATCGCGGCCGCCACTGCGCTGTGGCTCGTGGTGTGTGGCGTGCTGGCCGCGCGCCACGAGGCCACCGTCGCCCACTTCCGCGACGCGGCGGGTAGCCTCGTCCATGGCAGGGCGCTCGTGGGCCACCACGACGGCCACAACTCCGACATCCACCGCCAGCGTCACCCCGACGCCGACGCCGGCGAGTGCGCGCTGCTGACCGCGTTCCATCAGCCGGCCAGCGCCGATGTCACGGCCCCCGCGGTGGTCACCACCGCGCGCGCGACGCATGTGCGGCATATCGCCCCGGCGGCGTCCTTTGCGATCGCCGCCGCGGTCTATCGCCTGGCGCCCAAGACGTCGCCGCCGGCCGCCGTTTAGTCCGACCATTCACCACGCGGCTGGCCGGGCCGGTGCGGCGTGACGTGGCCGCACGGGATGTGCATCCCGGCCTCCCTCGCACGTAGACCTGGGTGTTTACCCCGGCACCACGTCGAGCTGTGCCGGGCCGGTTGGCTGTCGTGGTGAATGGTCGGACGCCGCAGATCGCGGTGGCGCGCAGTGCGCCCGCGATCCGGCGGCGCATGACCGCGACCGATCGGTCGCGCCCCAGCTGTACGAGCTCGCGGTTCGGCGCTCCGGTGCCGCCGGCGGCTCGAGGAGTGATCCGTGATCCGTGGTCGCCATCTGATGGTGTTTCTCCTCGCCTTTCCACGCCTCGTGCACGCGCAGCCGGCGGACGCCGGTGTGCCGGATACGCCCGCGCCCGCGGCGCCCCCGGACACCAGCGCGCCGCCACCTGCAGCGTCACCCTCTCCACCGCCCGCGCCACCGTCCACCGAGGAGCCGCCGCGGGTCGCGCACCAGAGCCCGCCGATCTTCCCCGATGTGCCGAAGGCCCGCCAGAAGCCGACCGACGTGCGGGTCCACGTCGAGGTCGACGCCGGCGGCTCGCCGGCCAACCCGCGCGTGATCTCGCAGCCCAACCCGCCGTTCGACGACCTCGCGATCGCCAGCGTGCTGTCGTGGACGTTCGAGCCCGCGCACAGCGGCGGCCAGCCGGTCGCGAGCCACCTCGACGTCACCGTGCACTTCGACCCCGCCGCGCCCGGCGGCGAGACGATCACGGTGCACGGCACGCTCAACGCGCTCGAGCGCGGTCACCAGGCGGCGCCCAGCGTCGGCGCGCAGGACGTCCACATCGAGGCCGGCAAGCTCGCGACCGAGATCCCGCACAAGGACGCGACCGAGCTGCTCGGCTGGGCGCCCGGCTTCCTGCTCACCAACGAGGGTGGCGAGGGTCACGCCGAGCAGATCTTCCTGCGCGGGTTCGATGCGCGCGAGGGCCAGGACATCGAGATGCGGGTCAACGGCGACGTGGTGAACCAGGTCGGCAACCTGCATGGCAACGGCTACGCCGATCTGCACTTCATCATCCCCGAGCTGGTCCAGTCGCTGCGCGTGATCGAGGGGCCCTATGACCCGCGGCAGGGCAACTTCGCGGTCGCCGGCAGCGCAGACTACGAGCTCGGGCTGACCCATCGCGGCCTGACCGCGAGCTACGAGGTCGGCTCGTACGGCACCCAGCGCGCGCTGCTGCTGTGGGGCTCGCCGACCCGCGACAGCCACAACTTCGGCGGGGTCGAGCTCTACCAGACCAACGGGTTCGGCCAGAACCGGGACGCCAAGCGGGCCACCGCGCTCGGCCAGCTCGAGGACAAGCTCGGCGAGGACGGGCTGTGGCGGCTGACCAGCGGCGCGTACCTCACCGAGTACCACTCGGCCGGCGTCCTCCGCGAGGACGACTACGCCGCCCACCGGATCGGGTTCTTCGATACCTACGACCCGGACCAGGGCGGCTCGGCGAGCCGGGGGTTCGTGCTCGGCGACCTGGAGTTCCAGCACAAGGACTACACCACGCACCACCAGCTATCGTTCACCGCGCAGACCCTGCGGCTGCGCGAGGACTTCACCGGCTTCCTGCTCGACCAGCAGGAGCAGGTCCAGACCCCGCACGGCCAGCGCGGCGATCTGATCGACCTCGAGTCCGACGCGATCACCCTGCAGGAGCAGAGCTGGATGCGGCGCCACCTCGACGTCGCGGGCCTGGGCCAGGAACTGGAGCTCGGCCTGTTCGGCCGGCTCGACGCCACGTCCGGCCAGCAGTACCGGCTGGTCTCGCAGGCGACACCCCCATATCCATACCACAAGGAGACCGACCTCGACGCGGTGCTCGGCGACGTCGGGCTGTACGCGGCGGCGAACGCCAGGCTCGCGCCGTGGGCCGCGCTGCGCGGCGGCGTGCGCTCCGACCTGTTCACCTACAACGTGCTCGACAACTGCGCCGTGCAATCGGTCGCGCACCCGTCGCCGAACAACCCGCCGGGCGACGCGAGCTGCCTGTCGCAAGCCGACATGGGCAGGCCCCGGGAGCCGGTCCAGCGCTCGACGACCGCGGGCGCGATCGTGCTGCCGCGCGCGTCGCTCGTGCTCGGCCCGTTCTTTGGACTATCGCCGTCGGCCAGCATCGGCCGCGGCGTGCGGTCGATCGATCCGTCGTACATCACGCAGGACCGCGCGACGCCGTTCGCGCAGATCGTGTCGTACGAGGCCGGCCTGGCGTACAAGGGCTCACCGGGCGACCTGGACCTGGAGCTCCGGATGTCCGGGTTCCGGACCCACGTCGATCACGATCTGCTGTTCGACCAGACCCAGGGCCGCAACGTGCTCACCGATGGCACGACCCGGCTCGGCAGCTCGCTGTCGGGGCGGCTGCGCGGTCCGTGGTTCGATCAGAACGCGAGCGTGACCGTGGTGCGCTCGACCGTCGACGCCGATGGCACGCTGATCCCGTACGTCCCCGACGTCGTCGTGCGCTCGGACAGCGTCGTGTTCGGCGCGCTGCCGTGGCAGCTCGGCGGTCAGGCCCCGGTCGCGACCGTCGGGCTCGGCGTCACCTACGTCGGGCCACGCGCGCTGCCGTACGGCCAGCGATCGGACACGATCTTCACGATCGACGGCTCGGCGTCGCTGGCGTGGAATCGCTACAAGCTCGGCGTCAAGGCATCGAACCTGCTCGATACCCAGTACCGGCTCGGCGAGTACAACTATCGCTCCGACTTCCACCTGCAGGAGCTGGCGGGCGAGTCCGTACCGACGCTCACCGTCGCCCGCCACTTCACCGCGGGCGCGCCGCGCATCGTGCTGCTCCAGCTGGAGGTGACGCTGTGACCCGCGCGATCGGCCTCGCGGTGGCCGCAGCCGCGCTCGCGGGGTGCGGCGGCACCACCGGTGGCAACCTCGTCAGCTTCGACGTCATCGCGCAGGGCGCACCGGGCGGCGCCGTCCACGACACGTCGCTCGGCTGGCACGTCGAGCTGTCCCGGGCGATGCTGTACATCGGCGCGGTCTACCTCAACATGACCCGGACCAACTCCGGGATCCAGGGCACCGAGTGCATCCTGCCCAGCGTCTACACCGGCCAGGAGCTCCAGGGGCGCACCATCGACGTGCTGTCGCCCGCGCCGCAGCCGTTTCCGGCCCCCGGCGCCGGCACCGACGACGAGGTGCTGACCGGCGAGGTCTGGCTCACCGGCGGTGACGTCAACGCCGAGACCGACAACACGGTGATCGCCGACATCGCGGGCACGGCGACCAAGGCCGCGCAGGTGCTGCCGTTCACCGCGACGATCAAGATCAACAGCGCCAACCGCGGCATCCCGCCGTCGTCGGGCGCGCTGCCGGGCCAGAATCCAATCTGCAAGCAGCGGATCGTGTCGCCGATCCGGATCGACCTGCACCCGCATGACGGCGGGACCCTCGCGGTCACGATCGACCCCTCCCTGTGGTTCGACACCGTCGACTTCGTGAAGGTGCCACCGGACGGCATGTTCCCGGACAACAACACCAATGAGGCGAGCGCGGCCCTGTTCGGCGCGATCCGGGCGGCGACCACCACGTACCACTTCTCGTTTGAATAACCAAGGAGCCTGACATGACTCGTTCGATCCCACTCCTGTTCCTCGCGCTCGCTGCCTGCAGCGACAACAACAGCAGCGGCCAACCCCAGCCCAAGATATGCAGCACCAACAGCGGCATGGGCATGCTCACCGACCTCGGCGTCCCGTGTGATCCGGGTGGCAACGGCGTCCTGCTGACCGCGTCGGGCGAGGGCTTCGCCAAGGACGGCTACGCGTTCCCGCCCGCCAACCCCGACGACGTGTACTTCGTCGACGGCTGGGCGCTCACCTACGACCGCATCCTCACCACGTTCGATCACATCACGCTGTCGCGCGGCCCCGACAAGGTGCCGACCGATCAGTCGAAGTGCGACGACGGCAAGGGCGGTACGATCCTGTGCGGCACCGGCAGCTCGGTGCTCGCCGAGGTCGACGGCCCGTTCGCGATCGACCTCCACAAGGGCGGCTCGCTGGCCGACGCCGACGGCGTCGCCAACGATGCCGCGCCGTTCGCCGCGTTCACCGGCCTCAACAAGCAGGGCAATACCGCCTTCGATCCGACGACGAAGTATGCATTCGGGTTCGAGGTCGTCAAGGCGACCACGAGCGCGCACAACATCAACCTCGATGCCGCGGATCTCGCCGACTACGCCACCATGGTCACGATGGGCTACACCACGCTGCTGGTCGGCACCGCGACGTGGCAGGGCAACAACAATGGAACGCTGCCCGGTGGCTGCACGCAGACCGCGGTGACACCACCCTACGACTTCTCGGTGCTGCCCACGACCATCAAGTTCAAGTTCGGGCTGATCGCCCCGACGGTGTACCGCAACGCCCAGAACCCGGATCTCACGGGCAACCCGAATCCGAACGAGGAGCACCCGCGCGGCATCCAGACCGCCGCCAACCAGGCGACGATCGCGCAGGCGACGTTCCACATCGACCACGCGTTCTGGGAGAGTTTCGTGCACGACTCGCCCGCGCACTTCGACTCGTTCGCGGCCCGCTACGTCGGCGTGACGCCGACCCCGGTCGCCACGCTGGAGGACTACAAGGGCTACTCGTTCAAGCCGTTCGTCGATCACCTGGGCCACCCGCTGCCGTTCCGGTCGTGCGTCGACGCCACCGCCTACACGCCGCCGGGGACCGGTGCGATGACGTTCGATACGCTCACGATCCCGGTGAACCCGACCGGCGACCCGGCGATGGCGATCCGCGACTTCTACGACTACACGACCTACAACCACAGCACGTTCGGCCACCTCAACGCCGACGGCCTGTCGTTCGTGGATCGCCAGTATCCGTCGCCTCCATGATCGCACCGGGGTGCGCCCGCGTGTCGCGCCGCGACCTGGCCAGCGGTCCGCAACGGGCCCGGCGACCGCTATCGCTGCTGGTCGCCTGCGCGCTGATCCCGGCGATCGCGCACGGCAACGGCCGGCCGCCGGCGAGCAACGGCGTGCAGTTCCGGCCGGGCGACACGGCGGGGCTGTACGCCGCGACCACCTTTGGCTTGCTGGTCTCGCCCGACGGCTGCCGGTTCTACTGGCTATGCGAGGACAACATCGGCATCGGTGGCGGGTTCGATCCCGCCTATGCGGTGACGCGCAGCGGCGCGATCCTGGCCGGCACGTTTCATGGCATTCGGGTGAGCCGCGACGGCGGCTGCTCGTTCTCGACGGTCGAGCCGGGCGTCTACTTCGACGCGATCGACGTCAGCGCCCAGGGCGAGATCTGCACCGGATCCTCGGACACGCTGCCGGACAACGGCGTGCTGTGCTCGACCGACGACGGTGCCACGTTCGCGGCACGCGGCGGGCTGCCGCCGGAGATGTGGTACCGCAGCGTGATGTTCGCGCCGGGCGATGCGAGCCGGCTGTACGCCAGCGCATACCTGTTCGGCGGCGCAGATCCGGACGGCGGCGAGCGTTCCCCCACGGCGCACCTGTTCCGCAGCGACGACGACGGGACGCACTGGACCGAGCAGTCGCTCGCCAGCGTCGTCTACGGCTCGGTGCCGCAGATCTACGTCCGCGCGGTGAGCCCGGTCGACGCAAACGTGGTGTTCCTGCAGTCGCTGGCCGCCCAGCCGCCGATGGGAGATCGGCTGTACCGCTCGATCGACGGCGGGACCACGTTCGCGGAGGTGCTCGTGACGACCGATACGATCGCCGGCGTGGTCGTTCACGACGCGACCACGGTCGTCGTGGCCACGCCGAGCGGCTCGTTCCGGTCGACCGACAGCGGCGCGACGTTCCAGCCGCTGGCGATCCAGCTCGCCTGCCTCGGCCAGCGCTCCGATGGCATGATGTTCGGCTGCACATCGAGCTTCAGCGGTGATGGCGCCGCGCTCGAGCGCTCGACCGACGGCGTCACCTGGCAGCCGGTGGCCCGCCTGCAGTACCTCACCGGCACGCTTGCGTGCCCGGCCGGCACCGCGGAGTTCGACACGTGCGATGCGCAGTGGCGCGGGGTCGCGGTACAGCTCGGGGTCATGCCAGCGGCGTGTGCCGCCGGACCGGACGCGGGCGTCGGCGGACCGCGCGGCGACGCCGGCGCATCCGGCCGTCGCTCGGGCTGCTGCGAGGCTGGCGACTCGTCCGGCGCGCTGCTGGCCGCGCTCTGCGCGCTGGGCGCGCGGATCGTACCGAGGCGCGGCTCGCGGCGGCGGTCGCCGGCGCACTCCGCGTGATCGGCGCTGCGTCAGGCGGTCTGCAGCGGGCCGTGGTCGTCGCAGTGGCCGTTGTGCGCGTGGTGGAGGTGGCCCTCGACCAGGTAGTCGGTGTGATCGCCGTGCGGCACGCCCGGGTGTCCGCAGCTGGGGCCGTGGACGTGGTTGGCTGCGTGGCCGGTGCAGCGATGGTTCGGCGTGCACTGCGCCGGATTGGTCGCGTCGACGGCGATCGTGTGTTCGTCGACGTGATCACCGTGGATGCTGTGCAGGTGTCCATCGTGGAGATAGTCGACGTGGCCGGCGTGCTGGACCGCGAGATGTCCGCAGCTGGCGCCGTGAACGTGATCGTGGCCGGGGTGGGGGGTGTGCGTCATGGGATTTCCTACCGGGCGGATGGCCCGACAGCTCGATGGCTGGTGAGACTCGATGGCTGGTGAGAAGTGATGGTCCGGAGGGATCCGCGCGGCAACGTGCGGCTCGGCGGATTCGTCGGGGAGGTTCGAATCGCCACGTTGCAAGATCCGGGACTGTGCGCGGCTCCCCACGCGTGTCCGGCGCGCACACCCGCGGTCAGCCCAGTCATGGCGGCGCGCGCATCACAGCTGTCCGATCAGCACGCGGCCGTGCTCGTCGCTCGCTGCCCAGCGCAGCAGCTGTGCCGCGAGGTCCGTGCCCCACGCCACGTGGGTCACCTTGCCAGTGAGTCGCGACACCGCCAGCGGCGCGGTCAGCTTCGGAGGCGCCCACAGCGCGACCGTGCCGTCCCGGGCGCCCGACAGCAGCATCTCGACGAGCGGCGCGCAGGCGAGCGCGGTGACCAGATCCTGGTGACCCTTGAGCTGCACGGGCGTGCGGCCTTCGGGCCCACGGCGGTCGAACGGCCACAGACAGATCGTGACGTCCCCTCCCGTGACGAGCCAGCGGCCGTCATGGCTGAACGCGATATCGCGCGGCTTGGCCGGATACCCGCACATCTGGGCGTCCTTGCCCGAGGCGATCCGCCAGAAATGGACACTGTTGTCCTGGCAGCCGCACGCCACCGTGCTGCCGTCCGGCGCGAACGCGATCGACAGCGTCGATCCTTTCCATTCGAGCTTGCGCGTCGGCCTGCCGGTCGCGGGATCGAACAGCTGCACGCCGCCGTAGCACGCCGCGCCGAGGCTCTTGCCGCTGGGCGTGAACGCCAGGCCGGCGATCGTCGAGGGCACCGGTTCGGTGACGGCGGTGACGCCGTCTGCCGACAGCACGTGCGCCCGCGTGCCCAGCGCCACGGCGGCGCGGTCTCCGGTCGGCGACCAGCAGGCGTGGTCGGCCCAGCTCGCGCCTGGTGCGATCAGCTCGCGCGCCGTGTCGAATGGGCTCTCCCACAGGCGCGCCGCGCCGTCCTGGCCGGTCGTCACCAGCGCATCGCGCTGCGGTTGCCACGCCATCGACTGGACCGGACCGTCGTGCGCGAAGATCCGCCGGCGCACCGCGCAGGTCGCCGGGTCGATCAGCTCGATATGGCCATGATCGCCCGCGACCGCGAGCAGGTCGCCGCGCGGCGACCACGCGAGACCGCTTGGGTACGCCGCGATCGTCGCGACCTGCGGGTCGGGCGGCGGCGGACGCTCGGGGCGCCGGCTCAGGCGAGACATGACCCGAGCCCCTCGCGCAGCGCGGCGCGATCGAGGTGCTTGCCGATGAACACGACCTGGCTGCGCCGCGGCCGGTCGCCCCACGGCGTGTCGGGGCGGCCGTCGAACAGCATGTGAACCCCCTGGAACACGAACCGGTGGTCCGCGCCGGCGATCGCCAGGATGCCCTTCATGCGGAAGATGTCCGCGCCGCGCTCGCGGAGCAGCCGGCCGAGCCATGCGTTCAGCCGGGCCTCGTCGAACGCTCGATCGAACTCGAGGCCGACGGAGGACACCGCGTCGTCATGGGTATGGCTCGCGGCGAACTCGCGCTCGCCGATCGGCGCGAGCTCGCGACCGTCGCTGGTGGTGAGCCGGAACCGGAACTCGGCCGGGAGGTGCTGGGTGAACAGCGCGTAGCAGCCGGCCCGGCTGATCGGGAGCGTGAAGCACCGCGGTGACTCGCCCTCGCCGAGCGCGAGCTCGAACGGGCCGTCGCCGGCGCGCACGATCGCTCCGGACGACACCGACCGCGCGGGATCGGTCATGCGGTGCAGCGCTTGCTCGGCGGAGCCCGCGATCGTCCCGGCGGTGCCGTCGGCGACCGGCTCGACCAGGACGCGCATCGTCGGATCGGGGCCCGACGACAGCTGGAGCTGGTGATCGCCCGGCGCCAGCTCGTACACACCGGCCCACTCGAACGGATACTCGGGCTCGAGGAAGGTCGGCCGGGTCGCCAGCGCGCGGACCAGATCGAAGCCGCCGACGTCGAGCACGGTGGCGAGCGGGACATCGGCGTGCTGGCCGCGCAGCACCTTGGCCATCGCGTTGATCCGCCGGAGCCGACACTCGATATCATCGAGCCTGGCGGCATCGACCAGGTCGGTCTTGTTGATCACGAGCACGTCCGCGAACGCGACCTGCTCGTGCGCCTCCTGCTGCTCCCCGAGGTGGAGCTCGAGGTGCCTGGCGTCGACCAGCGTGATGATGCCGTCGAGCCGGAAGTCGGCCTGGACATCGTCGTCGACGAAGAACGTCTGGGCGACCGGCCCGGGGTTGGCCATCCCGGTGGTCTCGACGATGATCCGGTCGAACTTGTCCCGGCGCTTCATCAGGTTGCCGAGCACGCGGATCAGGTCGCCGCGCACCGTGCAGCAGATGCAGCCGTTGTTCATCTCGAAGATCTCCTCGTCGGCCTTGACGACGAGCGCCTGGTCGATCCCGATCTCGCCGAACTCGTTCTCGATCACCGCGATGCGCTGGCCATGATGCTCGGTGAGGATGCGGTTGAGCAGGGTCGTCTTGCCGGCGCCGAGGAACCCGGTGAGCACGGTGACGGGGATCCGATGTCGATCAGCCATGCGTGAGGTCATACACGCCACCCGGCCCCACTTGCAAATGGTTTGCTACAACTAGTTCACTTGCATATGCAACGACATGTCACATGATTCGCCAGGAGCGCTCGTGCCCGGACCGTCCTGCCTGTGCAGCGCGTCACGTGCCCAGGCCGCTGCCACGGCCACATGAGACGGCAGGTTCCGGGAATCGCCGCGGGACCGCGGACGAAGGCGGCCTGACCCCTCCGCGTTCGCTGGCCGCGCCTGGCGCTCGCATGGGCCATACCCCATAGGGTATAAGGAGGCATGCACACGATCAAGCACAAGCGCGCGCTGATCACGCGCGTCCATCGGGTTCGCGGGCAGATCGAGGCGATCGAGCATGCGCTCGCCGAGGAGCGTGGCTGCGAGGCCGTCGTCCAGCTGATCGCCTCGGCGCGAGGGGCGATCAACGCCCTGGCCGCGGAGGTGGTGTGCGAGCACCTCGCCAATCACGTCAGCGCACCGCGGATGCCAGCCACCGATCGCGCGCGTGCCAGCGCAGAGCTCGAGACCGTGATCCGGCAGCTGGTGGGCTGACCATGACCACGCACCAGGTCTGCACGGTTCGCCAGTCCCAGGTTCCTCACGCGCGCGAGCGCGGCGTGCGCGCCGTCATCGCGCTGACCGCGACGATGATGGTCGTCGAGATCATGGTCGGCTACACCACGCACTCGATGGCGCTGACCGCGGATGGCTGGCACATGGCGACCCACGTCGCCGCGTTCGGGATGGCCGCGCTCGGCTACACGATCTCGCGCCGGTTCGCGACCCACGAGGCGTTTGCGTTCGGGACCGGCAAGGTCCACGCGCTGGCCGGGTACACCAGCGCGATCGCCCTCGCGATCGCCTCGATCGTCATGATGACCGAGTCGATCTCGCGGCTCGTCGCTCCGGAGCGCATCGACTATGCGTCGTCGCTCCCGGTCGCGGTGGTCGGGCTCGCCGTCAACCTGCTGAGCATCTGGTTGCTCCACGACCACGACGACCACGACGACCACGACGACCACGACGAAGCCGATCATCGCGAGGACCACTACGACCACCACGATCATCACGACCACAACCATCGCGCCGCGGTGCTTCACGTCATCGCCGACGCGCTCACCAGTTCGCTCGCGATCGTCGCGCTGCTCACCGGGCGGTGGCTGGGATGGCGGTGGCTGGATCCGGTGAGCGGCCTCGTCGGCGGCCTTGTGATCCTGAGCTGGGCATTCGGCCTGTGCCGGCACGCGTCCCAGGAGCTGCTCGACTTCCGGCGGGGCGGCGACAACGAAGCCGCGATCCGGTCGACGCTGGAGCAACTCGGCGATGTCCTCGTGCGCGACCTGCATGTCTGGTCGCTCGGGCGCGGTCAGCTCGGGTGCATCGTCACGCTGGCATCCGCCACGCCGCGGCGCCCGGCGATCTATCGCGCGCTGATCCTCGAGAAGTGTCCGATCTCGCACCTGACGGTCGAGGTTGAGGTCGCCAGCTGATCCGGCCCCAGGATGTTCATGATCTGGAACGCGTTGCCGTCGCCGGTCACCCTGCGCAGCGAGACCAGCGCGGCGGTCACGGGATCACCGCGTAGGCGCGCCCGGGAAGGTCCCGAACCGCGCGATCCGCGGCGGGGCGGCGTGGAACGCAAAGCCGGTCACCGGCAGCTGGTCGTGCCCGCACAGGTGCTCGACGATCGGGATCCCGGCGCCGAGCAGGCCGGTGTGGACCGGGCGTACGCGATCGGCCATGTCGTCGATGTTGACCGAATCGATCCCGACCGCGCGGCGCCGTGGTCGACCAGCCACCGGGTCGCATCCCGGGTGAGGAATGGCGCATCGACCCCGTAGGCTGGCGTGCGCCATTGCCGCTCCCAGCCGGTGTGGACCAGCACGGCGCGGCCGGCGACGTCGTGAGGCGCCAGGTCGCTGGCGTCGGTCGCGCGGCGGTCCGCGATCTAGAACGCGAGCGCGAGCGACGAGCCGATCTCGACCGCGGCCTGCGAGTCGCTGCCGATCAGACCGATCGGCCGCGCCGACACCGACCACAGCACGCCGTGCTGCTTGACGACCTCGACCCCGAGCTCGGCGGCGACCACGAAGTAGTGGGCCTGGAGGTAGGCGTAGCCGTAGCGCATGCCGACGTAGGGATTGAACGAGCCGCGGTTGCCCGAGCCGAACGCCCGCGAGTAGCCGCCGAAGCCGGCCGTGATCGCGACGCCGGCGCGCTCGTTCATCGCCGGCGCCGTGTAGCCCATGATCTCGAGCCCGGAGACCGGCGAGCGGGCGCCGAACCCGACGCCGGCGCCGATGCGATGGCTGGTGGTCTGGCCGAGCACGCCGAGCCCGAGCAGCGAGCCGCGCGCGTGGCCGAGCAGCTGGCCGTGGGCGTACGGATCGCGCGGCGCCGGCGCCTCGAGCTGGACGTCGAGCACCGCGACGCGCCGGGTGTCGTCGGCCATCGCCTTCGGATCGGCGATCGCGGCGCCGGTGAGCCTGGTGCGCTCGGCCTCGAGCGCCTCCCGGTGCGCCGGATCGAGCGCCGGATCGGCGAGCTCGGTGGCGAGGTCGCCGAGCCGCGCCTGGACGTCGGCGCGAACGATCGACGCGTCGCCCTCGCTCTCCATCGCGATGATCGACTGGACGTCCTGCGCCGTGATCGTCGCGTGCTTGCCGAGCCAGTCGAGCAGATCGGGCAGCAGGCGGGGCAGCAGCTTGATCCGGTAGCTCGCGGCGGACGCCTGCTTGCCGTCGTCGTCGGGTTCCGCGCGGAAGTGCACCTGCTCCGCGAACACCCGGCCGCCGAGCCGGTAGACCTCGCGCCGGAACGCGCTGGCGGTCGACAGCAGCTCCTGCGACGACGCGGTGACCGAGCCATTGCTGATCAGCGAGCTGTCGGTGTTGACGTCGGCGAAGCCGGTGGGCGCCGCGGCTGCGGGTGCGGGTGCGACCGGCGCCTGGAACGCCGGCGGCGGTGGCTCGCGGGCCGCCGGGGCGGTCGGCGTGGTGGACAGGGCGGGGCGTCGCGCCGCGCCGCACGCTGCGATCAGGCTCGCGCCGACCAGAACCAGACACGTGAGAGCTTGCCGATCCATCATGGCCGGACAACGCCGGTTGCCTCGGCGACTTTCAATGTAAGAACAACGCACCAGCGGCGTTAGCGCAACGCCGCCCGCGCGCGGCTCACGTCCGCCCGCGGAACAGCGCGAACGAGCTGGTGTACCCGTGCAGGAACGTCGTGCCGCCGACCGGCCCGATCTCGCCGTTGCAGAAGAACCCGCCGACCGCGACGTCGCCGAGGTGATCGCGGAACAGGCGGCTATCGTGATCCGGCTCGCCGAACAGCTGCGCTCCGCGGCCCAGGCACGAGAACAGCAGCGCACCGTCGCACGCGCCGGGTCCCGCCGCGCGGTGGCGCTCGAGCAGCCGGACCAGGTCCTGGGTCGCCGCGTCCGCGTCGCGCAGCAGGAACCGGATCACCTGGAACGGCCGCAGCCGGGCGGCCACCGCGAGCACGTCGCCGTCCGGGTCGAGCCCGAGGATGTTGCGCACCAGCAGCTCGCCCTCGTGATGCACGACGCTGTCCGTCATCTCGACGCCGACGAACAGCGAGTGGCGCAGCAGCGCGCGGTCGCGGGGATCCAGCGACTCGTGCAGCGCCTGCAGCACCTCGAGCGGCGGCCGGCCATCGAGCTCGAAGATCAGGTTGCCCTCGCCGCGGGTCACCACCATCGGCGCGCCGATCGGCTTGCAGCCCTGCGCGACGATCGTGTCGATCGCGACATCGCCGGTGAACGCCACGCCGACCGCCCCGGTGCGGAACGCCTGGCCCCCCGTGAACAGCCAGCCGGTGCCCGGCATCCGGCCGCCGCTGACCAGCCCGCCGAACTTCCGCGTGCGCGGGAACGCGGCATCGAGCCCGTCGATCAGCGCCTGCGCGTTGGTGAACGGGTCGACCAGCACCAGCAACCCGGCGGGGTCGTCGGCGCCGATCCGCGCCCGCCACGCCGCCGCATCCGGCGGCAGCCCATCGGGCTCGACGCGGAACGTCGTGCAGGTCACTCCGGGCAGCTCCGCCGCCGTCACCGACACGGCGGGCCGGTCCTCGATCTCGCGTGCGTCGCCGATGATCCCGGCGCCCGAGCAGCCGATCACCGTCGCGGCGGGCACGCTCGCGAGCCGGGGCGCGATCTCGCGCGCGATCGGCGGTGACGCGAACACGATCGCGAGGTCGAGCCGGTCGAGCCGGTCGTGCACGGACGCCATCGCCTCGTCGAGCGCCGCGAGGCCGGAACCATGGTCGGAGATCGCCGAGGCCCATCGCATGCCCACCGACATGCCACCATCCGCCGCGGCGCGCAATGACATTCACCGCCAGCCAACGCCGCAGTGCGCGGCAGCCGCGGGCGCTCGACTATGGATGTGCAGCGACGGTGATCGCCTCGCGGGCGGTGCGGGCGTGCTGGTCGGGCTGGTACATCGCCTCGATCGTGGCAGGCGCGGCGGTGAAGCGGCCGTCGATGGTGGCGCGGGCCTGGTAGGTCAGCTCGTAGTGGCCGGCGGCCATGTGGTCGGCGAACCATTCGACGCGATCGTCGCGCAGGTTCTGGTGGTCCCAGGTGACCGGAGCCCAGCGGTCGTGGGCGGGAGTCGGCGACGGCGGGCCGGGCGGCTTGCCGGAGGTGAGGGCGGGGTTGACGGCCTCGAAGCCGGCGGGGAGCGGATCGA
>DATAPF010000648.1:0-4437 GCA_036265355.1 Kofleriaceae bacterium
CGCTGAATATGCACCTCGCCGACATTGTCGTACCCAAAACCCTGCTCCGGGGCCAGCGTGATGGCCTGTTGAAAAGACGACTGCGACTGCTCGAGCAGCTGCGTGGGATCGCCGCCGCGATCCCACGTCGCATCCGCCAGCGCCTGGAACACCCCTCCGACGCCGTTGTGGAGATACGCAATCGTAGGCTTGATCTCGAGCGCTCCGCGATAGGCAGTCAACGCGTTCCGGAGGTCTGCGCTGGGGTCACGTCCCCGCACTCGCGAGCGCTGCGCCATCGCCTCGTAGGTCCGGCCTTCGTAGAAGTACGGGACATAATGATTGCGATCGATCTGCTTCGCCTTGGCGAGCGCAGTGAGCGCTTGCTGGAGGTCGGCGTCCGGATCCTTGGCGCGCGGCGCCGTTGCTCGCTTGAACCAGTTGATCGCAATGTCGATCGAGATATCGCGCTGCTGATCGTTCTGGTGCAGAGCTGCCGCGCTTCGCAACCCCTGTGCGTAGGCGTCGGTCGACTGGTCGAGGTGCGCCTCGCCGTCGGCGCCGGTCTCGTTTTCGTACTCGGCCCACACCGAGAACGCCAGGCCGAGGTTCATGTAGTACATGCTATCCCGGTCGGCGGGAGCGATCGCGTCCAGCGCCGCAATCGCCTGGCGGCATTGTTCGCTCGGATCGTCATGATGTTCCATGCGAAACGATGCCCACTGGCGGTAGATCCGCGCGATCTCCAGCCGCGCTTCGCGCCGCATCGGGGACAGATCGAGCGCCCGCAGAGCATCTGCGCGCGCCTTGCCGAGCAGGTCCTCGGCGTTCACACCCTGGATCGTCTGCTGCTCCGCCATGCTGCGCCGGACGCCCGCCTCGAGCACCAGCGCCTCGTAGCGATCGGGATCGATCGCGAGCGCCTGCGCGGTGGCGGCGAGTGCGCGCGTGGCCGGCGGCCCCACGTCGCCGTGCCCGTAAAGCTCCATCGTCATCTCGGCGTGCTCCAGAGCGGCGAGTGACTCGTACACCGCCGGGACGCTCTCCCCGATCGCGGCAGCTGCAGCGTAGGCCCTACGGCCAGCGGCGAAGCCGTCGCGCGCGCGCTCGTGGTCGCCGCTGTCGCGGCGCTCCAGGGCCCTCGCCAGCAAGACGTCGCCGCGCAGCTTCGGCGCCTCGTGGAACCAGGGCAAGCCGCCGCCAATGGCATCGAGATGCCTCAGCGCATCCTCGAAGCGGCCTTCATAGTAGGCCACCAGCGCGGCAACGTATTGTGGCGGAGCGATGTCCTTGGCTTGCGCGTCATCCCGGGACGCACCGTCCTCGGCACCCACGGTCTCCGAGAGGAAGCCGAGCGCCGGATCCCGGTACCGCCACTCGATGTCGCGCTTCCTTGCTGCGCGGGCCTCCTTGTCCTCGATCCGCTCCGCCGCGAGCAGGTTCTGCTGGTAGAGGTGCCCCATCACCTGGGCCAGCGCATAGGCGACGCGCGGCTCGCGGTAGCCGCCATTCCACGCCTCTGCGAGCTGCGCGCGCGCCTGGAGGTCGTCGTCGAGCGCGAGGAAGCCGCGACCGAGCGCATAGTGCCCGGGACCGGCCGCCGCCGCGCCGCCGCGCTCGATCTCGGCCTCGATCTCGTCCATCTTGACGCGAATCACCTTGCGGTCGCCCCGGATGTCGTGCAGCGGCGACAGCGCCGAGCGGGCGGCGGTCAACTCGATGTCTCCTACCTTTTCGGTGAACTGCCGCGCGAACTGCTCGCGCTGGCCGGCCTCGATGCGGGTGACGATCGCCCACCCGATCGCGACCACGAGCGCGGCGAGCGCCACCGCCGCCGCCGCGACCAGCCGGCGGTGCTTGGCGAGCCGCTTGCGCAGCCGGTACCAGGTGTCGGCCGGGCGCGCGATGACCGGCTCGCCGTTGAGGAACCGGCCGAGGTCGTCGGCCAGCGCGCGCGCCGAGTCGTAGCGCGCCGAGCGGTCCTTCTCCAGGCACTTGAGCACGATCGCCTCGAGGTCGATCGGGACCCCGGGGTCGTGCGCGCGCAGCGGGCGCGGCTCGAGCTCGATCAGGTTGTGGATGACCTCGGCGACGGTCTCGCCCGGGACCGCCGGCTCGCCGGTGACCAGGTGGTACAGCATCGCGCCCAGGCTGTACACGTCGGCCCGGCGGTCGAGCTTGGACGTCGCGCCCTGCGCCTGCTCGGGGGCCATGTAGCGCGGCGTGCCGATCACCGCGCCGGTCTGGGTCTCGCCGACGTCCTGCACCAGGCGCGCGAGGCCGAAGTCCATGACGTAGAGCCGGAGCTCGCCGTCGTCGCGGCGCTCGACCATGACGTTCGACGGCTTGATGTCGCGGTGGATGATGCCCTCGGTGTGGGCGGCGTGGATGCCCTCGGCCGCGCCGCGCACCAGCGTCACCTTCTGCTCCAGCGTGAGCTCGTCGGCCATCCGGCCGAGCGGCTTGCCCGCGATGTACTGCATCGCGATGTAGACCTTGCCCTCGACCTCGTCGACCTCGTAGACCTTGCAGATCCGCTCGTGGCTGACCCGGGCCTGGTTGCGCGCCTCGGAGATCAGCCGCCGGACGTGGTCGGCGTTGTTGCCGCGCACGAACTTGATCGCGACCTCGCGGCGCAGGCGGGTGTCGATCGCGAGGAACACCATGCCCATGCCGCCCTGGCCGAGGAACCGCACCGGGGTGTAGCGGTCCCAGCCCGCGACCGGAAACGGCGGCTCGCTGGGCGGCGGCGGCTCGGTCTGCATCGTGTACGTGCTCGCCGATGCGTCCGCGCCGGCCGCGCGCCACACCGGGTCGTTCATCGCCTCGGCGAGGATCGACTGGAAGCTGTCCTCGGACAGCCGGCCCTGCTCGACGAGCAGCGCCAGCGGGCTCTGCTTCTTGCGGCGCGCCTCCTCACCCAGCGCGTCGGCCTCCGCGCGCGACAGCACACCCTCGGCCACGGCGATCCTCAGCTCCACCTCGCGCAACTCCGGCATCGCGCACAGCATACTCTCGGCTCACGAGGTGCATTCGCCCACGGTGGCCGTGAGGATCAGCTAGCGATCCGCGCTCCAGGCCCGCCGCGGACCGCGGCGGTGTGCGCCATCGACGGCCGGTGTACGCCGGCGATCGCGGCCCGCCGGCGCCGCCGCGATCACGGTCGCCGGGCCGGCTCGGCGGCCGCGTCGCGCCGCCACACGATCATCGCGGGCAGCGCCGCGATCGCATCGACGTAGCCGCGGCAGGCCGCATCGAGCTCGACCCCGTAGGTCGTGAACCGCGTGGTCACCGGAGCGAACATCGCGTCGGCGATCGTGAACGCGCCGAACAGGAATGGCCCGCCGCTCGCGGCCAGCGCGTCGCGCCAGATCTCGAACACCCGGCGGGCGTCGGCGAGCGCCTCCGGAGTCTGGCCCTGGCCCCGGAGGTCGGCGCACAGGTCCATCGGCATGTTGCTGCGCAGCGCGGTGAACCCGGCGTGCATCTCGGCGCTGATCGCGCGCGCATGGGCGCGCCGCGCGCGATCGGCCGGCCACAGCTGGGCCGCGGGAGCGAGCTCGTGCAGGTACTCGCAGATCGCGATCGAGTCCCAGATCACCACGCCGTCGTGGTCGAGCACCGGCAGGCGTCCGGCCGGGGTGACCGCGGCGATCTCGGCGCGCGTGGTCGGGCGGTCGAGCAGGATCAGCTGGGTCTCGAACGCGAGCCCGGTGTGGGCGAGGGCCAAATACGGCCGGAGCGACCACGACGAGTAGCGCTTGTTGCCGACGTGGAGCGTGAGCGACATGCCGCGCACTGTATCGCGCCGTCGCGCCGCCGGCGGCACAGCGGACGATGCGGCGGCCGGTACAGGCCGATCCCGGAGCTACCGCCGCTCACGGCAGGCGGAAGAACAGGCGCGCGTTGGCATCGCGGCCGTCGGTGCGGTAGGGCCGCTTGTCCGCGCTGCACCGGCCCTCGGGCGTCTCGCGCTTGGTGTAGCAGAAGTCGCGCTCGGCGCCTCGACGAGCCAGCGCGACGTAGCGCGCGAGCTCGCTCTCCTGGCCGACCAGGCGCTCGCGCAGGGCGGTCAGCTCGAGGAACGCCAGGTCCTCGCTGATCTGCTTGATCCGCACCAGCCGGCCTTCCTGGGGGAACTCGATCAGGCTCGCGGTCTCGACCTCCCAGAACTTCGAGCACACGTCCGGGCGGCCGTCGCCGCAGATCGAGTGCCAGTGGTTGTGGCCAAACAGGTACGCCACGACGTTCGGGCTCGCCTCCAGCACCTTCGCGACCGTGTACTTCGGCGCGGCCGGATCGGCATCCTGCGGCTCGACCTCGAGCATGCTCAGCGGCTGATGCGCGAGCACGAACACCAGGTCACGGGGGTGGTCGTGCACGACGCAGGCCAGCACCCGCTTGAGCCAGGCCAGCTGCTCGTGCCCCAGCCGACCGCGGATGCCTCCGACATGGTCC
>DATAPF010000649.1:0-13376 GCA_036265355.1 Kofleriaceae bacterium
CGAAAATCTCGGAGCCTCCTCGCTGCTCGCCGTGCGGTCGAACGGCAGCGGAGCGACCGCCGCCCACGGTGCGCCGATCGCGGTGCGCGACGTGTAGTACAGATCCTTCTTTCCGGTCATCGGGTCGGCGATCGCGTACACCATCTCCAGCGCGTTCGAGGTCAGCGTCACGTCGTCCTCGATCGCCTGGGTCGCGGCGACCGTCACCGCGGCGGGCGCAGACCACCGGCCCGTACCCCCGTCGAGCGAGCCGTGCTCATCCGCCGGATCGCTGCTGATGTTGGCTCCGCACGACGCGAGCAGCAAGATGCCCGCCGTCGTGGGCCAGCGCATGCGGCAATGGTAACGTAGCGTCCCTGCAGCCCGGAGCCGCGATGCAGGACCGATGTCGGACAGGTCACGCAGGGCAGATTGCCCCGATGTGGTGTGAACACGACGGGCCGGCGGCTATACCCGTCGGCCGAGGACCGCGAAATGGCTGGCAATCTGCCTGGTCTCTGGATTGCTCTCCCGATCGAGCGCAAGGAGGATCACAATGAAGAACACACTCGGTAGCTTGTTGCTCACCACCATGTTGCTCGGCGGCGGCGCCGGCTGCGTGGTTCGCGCCCGGGCCGGCGTCGTCGCGGAGCCGCCGCCGGTCGCCGTCGTCGAGGTCGAGTCGGAGCCGCCACCGCCACGGGTCGTCCTGGAGGCGCGCCCGGGCTACGTCATCATCCAGGGCCGCTGGAACTGGGTCGGCGGCCGCTGGGAATGGATCGGGGGTCGCTACGAGCGCGAGCGCGTCGGGTACGTCTACGCGCCCGGCTACTGGGAGCGCCGCGGCAACCGGCACGTCTGGATCGAGGGCTCGTGGCGGGCCGGCGCCCGTCCAGCTCCCGCTGCCCGCGATCACCGCACGGTGCCGCCGCCACCCCCGCCGGCGCCGCCCTCGCAGACCGAGGTTCGCGAACACGGGCACTGAGGTGGCATAGTTCGCGGCGTGAACCGCGCCGCCCTGATCGCGACCGCGCTTGCGCTTGCCGCATGCAACTCTGGCTCTGCGACCCCGTCGCCGCCGAAGCAGCCTCCGGGCGCCTCGTCGTCACCGGCTGGGGCCTCGTCACCGGCGACGGCCTCGGCCTCGTCCTCCCCGACGATGGTCGCGCCGCGGGCATCTCCGCCGGCGTCGCTGGGAGCCGGAGCGTTCCGTGCCCCGCCGGGGATCGCGGAGATCGTCGCGCTCGACGGCAAGCCGATGTACCTCGCGCTGTGCAGACAGTGTCACGGCGCGGATGCCAGGGGCTACGCGGCGGACCACGCGCCATCGCTGGTCAACCCGACGTTCCTGGACAGCGCCAGCGACGACTTCCTGCGGCGATCGATCGTCGCGGGACGGCCGGGAACGTCGATGGCCGCGTACGGCAAGGCGCGCGGCGGCCCGCTCGACGACGCCGCGGTCGACCGGCTGGTGCAGTTCCTGCGCGGGCAGGGCCGGCCGCCCCAGGCGCTGCCGGCGACCACCGCCGGTGATCCCGCGGTCGGCGCCGCGATCTACGCCAAGCGCTGTTTCAGCTGTCACGGCAGCGCGCAGCTCCGCGGCGAGGCCGTGTCGCTGGTCAACGTCGGCTTCCTCGCCGATGCGACCGACGCGTTCCTGCGCCACGCGATCGCGCACGGCCGGCCGGGCACCAAGATGGAGCCGTTCGCCGGCGCGCTGAGCGACGCCGAGATCGACGGCGTGGTCAGCTACCTGCGCGCGCAGGCCGGGCCGCCGCCGCCCGAGATGCTGCCCGAGCCCACCGGCAAGGAGCCCCTGGTGCTCAACCCGTCGGGCAAGCCGCCGCACTTCACGCTGCGCGCCGATCCGTGCCCGCCGCTGCCGCCGGGCGTCAAGGAGAGCTGCAAGCCGGATCCGCGGTTCGTGTCGGTCGATCAGGTCGCCGCCGCGGTGCGCGCCCGGCAGCGCGTCGTGATCGTCGACGCCCGGCCGTCATCGGACTGGCGCCGGGTCCACATCGCCGGCGCGGTGTCGATCCCGTACCTCGACATGAAGCGGCTCGACGAGCTGGCCGGCGACGGCACCTGGGTCGTCGCGTACTGCGCATGCCCGCACCACCTGTCCGGCATCGTGGTCGACGAGCTGCGCCGCCGCGGTTACACCCACTCCGCGGTGCTCGACGAGGGCATCAACGAGTGGCATCGCCGCGGCCTGCCGGTGGTCGCCGCGCCCGGGGTGACCCCGCCGCCGCAGGAGCTGATCCCGCATCGCTAGGCCCGGGCGATGCTTTCGCGGCGGTCCGCCTGGGGCATACTCGCCGCGTGACTCGCTCCCTCGCGCCGGCGCTGGCGCTGGCCGCGCTGCTGATCGCCTGTCGCGGCGGTGCGCCCGAGCCCGGCGCCACGCTCGCCGCGATCCGCCAGCGCGGCGAGATCACCTGGGGCGCCGACGTCCAGGGCGGCGAGCCGTACACCTACGAGGATCCGACCCAGCCCGATCACGTCATCGGCTTCGAGGTCGACATCATGGACGCGATCGCGCGCCGGCTCGGGGTCCGCGCCCGCATGGTCCAGTACGCGTGGTCGAACCTGGTGCCGTCGCTCGAGCGCGGCGACTTCGACGTGATCTGCAACGGCCTGGAGGCGACCGACGATCGCCGCCAGCGCCTCCTGCTGTCGAATCCGTACTACGTCTACGCGGAGACCCTGACCGTGCGCAACGGCTCCGACGTCCGCTCGGTGTTCGACCTCGGCGGCAAGCGGGTCGGCACGCTCAACCAGACCTACGCCTACGACATCCTGCGCAAGCTGTACGGCGACGTCGCCAAGGTCTACGAGGGCAACGAGGAGCCGTACACCGATCTCGAGCTCGGCCGCACCGACGCGGTGCTGCTCGACAACATCATCGCTGATCGCTACGCCTGCACCCCGCAGCACCCGGCGCTCCACTGCCTGCCGTACGACGTCGCGCGCGGCACCTACGTGATCGGCATGCGCAAGGCCGACTCCGAGCTCAAGCAGGCGATCGACGCCGCGCTCGCGGCGATGCGCGCCGACGGCGAGCTCGAGCGGATCCTGCGCAAGGCGAAGCTGTGGGACGCGCGGCAGACCGAGGAGCTGCCGTCCGAGGGCCACGCCAACCTGGCGCGCGGGTTCGACGCCAGCCTGGTGGTGCAGTTCCTCGAGGCCGCGTGGGTCACGCTCGAGCTGTCGGTGCTCGCGTTCCTGCTCGCCGTGCCGGTCGGCACCGCGCTCGCCGTGGCGCGGGTCTACGGCGCGCGCCCGGTCGCCGGCGCGGCGCGGCTCACCATCGAGCTGTTCCGCGGCACGCCGGTGCTGCTCCAGCTGTTCGTGCTGTACTACGGCCTCGCCGACGTGATCAGCCTCGGGCCGGTCCAGGCCGCCGTGATCGGCCTCGGCCTCAACTACGGGGCCTACGAGGCCGAGGTCTACCGCGGCGCGCTGCTCGCGATCCCGCGCGGCCAGAGCGAGGCGGCGCGCGCGCTCGGCTTCGGCCCGGCGCAGACGCTGCGCCACGTGCTGCTGCCCCAGGCGCTGCGGCTCGCGCTGCCGCCGATGACCAACGACTTCGTCTCGCTGCTCAAGGACTCGTCGCTGGTCAGCGTGATCACGGTCATCGAGCTCACCAAGCGGATGACGATCGCGGCGGTCGACATGCGCGGCTGGCTGATCCCGGGCCTGCTGTGCGCGGGGCTCTACCTCGCGCTGAGCTTCCCGCTGTCGGACCTGGCGCGCCGGCTCGAGAGGAGGCTGGCGCGTGATCAGCGTCCGCTCGCTCTGTAAGCGCCACGGCGACCGCGAGGTGCTCAGCGGCGTCACCGCGGCGGTCGATCGCGGCGAGACCATCGCGATCGTCGGCCCGTCGGGCGGCGGCAAGTCGACCCTGCTGCGCTGCCTCAACTACCTCGAGGTGTTCGACGCCGGCGAGGTCGAGATCGCCGGCGCCACCCTGCGGCCGGGCATGGCCAGCGGCGATCCGGCGCTGCGCCGGCTGCGCGCGCGGGTCGGCATGGTGTTCCAGCAGTTCAACCTGTTCCCGCACCTGACCGCGCTCGACAACGTCGCGCTGGCGCCGCGCGTGGTCAAGCGGATCGAGCGCGCGGCGGCCGAGCGCGCGGCGCGCGAGCTGCTCGCCCGGGTCGGCCTCGCCGACCGCGCCGGGGCGTATCCGCACGAGCTGTCGGGCGGCCAGCAGCAGCGGATCGCGATCGCGCGCGCGCTGGCCCAGGAGCCCGACGTGATGCTGTTCGACGAGCCGACCAGCGCGCTCGACCCCGAGATGCGCGATGACGTCATGGAGGTCATCCGCGGCCTGGCGCGCGGCGGCATGACCATGCTGGTGGTCACCCACGAGATGCAGTTCGCCCACGACATCGCCTCGCGGGTCTGGGTCATCGACCGCGGCACGATCGCCGAGCAGGGGCCACCCGCGCAGGTCGTCGACCGGCCCGCGACCGACGTGGCCCGCGAGTTCTTCAGCCGGATCCGCCGCTCGTCGACCTGACCTCAGGGGCTCGTCTACCCGGGTCAGCAAGCTGTCTGGCGGGATGAGCACACGTTTGCGCACGTCGACGGCGATCTGGTTGATCGAGCTGTGCAGCCGCACTGGCCCGAGGGCTGCACGAGGGCCTGTCGAACCCTCGGAACATCAGAAAGGAACCTTCACATGCACAATCCAGCGATCAACTTCAGCGACCTGTCCGGACTCGACGTCGTCGACCTCTCCGCCGTGATCGGCGGCGAAGGCTGGGGCCAGTGGGTCGGCAAGTACGCGGGCGCCGCGATCGGCGGCGGGCTCGGCGCGCTCGGCGGCACCGCGGCGGGCACCGCGCTCGGCGGCCCGGTCGGCGGCGTGGTCGGTGGCGGCGCCGGCGGTGGGCTCGGCGGCGCGCTCGGCTACGACTACGGCGGCCAGTTCGGCAACTGGCTCACCGGCGGCCGCTGACCCGCTGGATCGCGGCTCGCCCGCGCCCGGTCGGCGATCGCCGATCCGCGGCACGCGCCGGCGCCGCGCGTTCGCGCGATGTCGTCTCGCACGGCACGGCCCCGCGGCTTGCTCCTCCGCGGGTAGCTGCCGGGCGTGGCAGAGGCGACCTCGCTCGAGCCCGTTGCGCAGCGCCGTGCACGATCCGCTCGCGTCCGCGCGCCGGACGAGTCCTGCGGTCGACAAGGAGACTCCCATGACCCCTCATCCGATCTCGACCTACGCGGCGATCGGGACGATCTGCGGCGGCACCGCCGGCGTCGTCCAGGCGATCGCCGGCGGCGGCTCGCTCATGTTCGCACTCGTCCTCGCCTCGCTGTCCGGGGCGATCGCCGGTGCGGGCTACGGCTACGCCCGGCTGCGCCGCGCCGCCCGGCGCTGATCTCTCCATTTCAACCAACGAACCCTCGGGAACACAGAAAGGAACCACTCCATGCACAATCCGGCCATCTCGTTCAGCGACCTGCCCTCGATCGACGCCTTCAACCTCGACCTGATCACCGGCGGCGAAGGCTGGGGCCAGTGGGTCGGCAAGTACGCCGGCGCCACGATCGGCGGCGGCCTCGGCGCGCTCGGCGGCACCGCGGCGGGCACCGCGGTCGGCGGCCCGGTCGGCGGCGTGGTCGGTGGCGGCGCGGGCGGCGGCCTCGGCGCGGCGGCCGGCTACGACCTCGGCGGCCGGTTCGGCAACTGGCTCACCGGCGGCCGCTGAACGGGACGAAGTAGCCCTTGTCGGGGCAGTACAGCAGCCAGTCCACCAGCCCCGCATTGCGACGCTCGATCCTGACCAGCCGATACGCGCCGCGGCTGATACGTTCGATCGTGAATTCCTGGCCAGGCTTGATGTCGTCTTGCGCGCGAAGCTCCGCCGGCAGCACCACCTGCCCCTGCGTTGATACCGAGGTTTTCACGCTAGGTAGATGACTTCGCCACCGATTCGCACCACGTTGCGATTTTCGCCTGTGCCGCTCCATCGCCGGCTCATGCGGCGGCGGGCGTGCTGGCGGGGTAGGTCATCACCGAGACCTCGGCGCTCGACGCGAGCGCTTTGTCGAGGAGCTCGCTGACAGCATCTGTCGCCACGGCCTGGAGAAACGGCTCGCCACAGGATTCGCAGACCTCGGCTGGCACTTGCTTGATGACTGCGATGGTCTTGCCGAGAACGAACGGAATCGTGGCGAGCTGAGCCGACAACTCTCCGCCACAAAGCGGGCATGGTCTAGATGCGCCTCCGTTTCCAATCATCGGACCACCTCGCTGGATCTGGGCGATACACGGTGATGACGAATATACGATCGTTCAGCAGATCGACGGCGATCACTGCGTGAAGCGGCTCGCTCATGAGGAGCCACGCCAGCACGAGGCAATCTGGCAGCGCCCGATGAGGTTCGGGATACACCTCGATGATCTCGCACGCCGCCAGCGCTGCCTCGACGTCCACACGTGGAGCCCGGTGTAGCACTCGCCGTTCGATGGCATGACGCGACCACGCAACGGCGCCGCGTTGAGCGCTCGTTCGGATGAACGCCTCCATCGTCGGTCGATCCACGGGCTGTGGCCGGGAAGCATCGCATGGGTACGGTCAGGATAGCCAAGAACAGGCGCTGTCGCACGGGCTTCGGCTCGCTAGTCGAACAGGCGCTGCTGGGGCGAAGCATCGGGCGCGGTCTCGGGTGCGATGCAGCGCGGGTCGTCGTGGTCGGCCTTGTTGACCCAGGTCGAGACCGGATCGCGCAGCCAGTCGTCGCCGGCCGGGTGGCCGAGCAGCGCGCGGGCGGTGTCGGCGTCGAGATCGGGGGACAGCCACGCGGCGTGGTCGTCGGGTGGCAGCACGATCGGCATGCGATCGTGGATCGGCTTGACCAGCGGATTGGCGCGGGTCGTGATGATCGTGAAGCTGTGGAGCTCGTCGCCGCGCGGGTCGCGGTGGCGCGCCCACAGCCCGGCGAACGCGATCAGGCGCGGGCCGGGCGGGTGGAAGTAGAACGGGCGGGCGGGCTGCTTGTCGCCGCTGCGCACCCACTCGAAGAAGCCACTGGCGGGGACCAGGCAGCGCTTGCGCTCGAGCGCGTCGCGGAAGAACTGCTTGGCCATCAGCGACTCGAGCCGCGCGTTGATCATGAGCGGCAGCTTCTTGCCGGGCTCGGCCCAGAACGGGACCAGGCCCCAGCGCATCAGCTCGATCGACCGCGCGCCGTCGTGCAGCACGACGACCGGAGCCGGCTGGGTCGGCGCGACGTTGAACCGGGGCTTCCACCACGGATCGGCGGTCACCGAGACGTCGAGCGAGGCCTGCAGGTCCTCGGCGATCTCCTCATGATGGGTCAGGGTGTAGCGGCCGCACATCGCGCCTACAGTATTGCCTGTCGCGGGCCGGTCGGCGCGTCCGGCCGGCGCCGGTCAAGCTGCTGAAACTCCGGCGGTCATGGCTTGCGCAGGTACGCGGCCACGTGGGGCACGTAGTCGCGCTTGCCGATCTCGACGCCGGCGGCGCGGAGGAGGTCGTAGGCGGTGACGACATGGAAGTAGAAGTGCGGCAGCGTCCAGTCGCGGATCAGCTGGACCCCGGTCAGCTCGAACACGCGCTCGGGGTTGACGGTGATCGTGACCTTGCGCTGCTCGCCGGCGTCGATCTCGGCCTTCGGCAGGCCGCGCAGGTGGTCGAGCGTGGCCGTGATCCGGGCGCGGATCTGCTCGTAGGTCTCCCGCAGGCCGCGCTCGGGCATCGCCGCCTCGTGGCCGAGCACGCGCGCCGGGCCGTCCTTGGCGTGAAAACAGGCGAGGTAGACCTGGGCCGACAGCGGGAGCATGTCGGGCGCCAGCCGGAACGCGGCCAGGTCGTCGGCCGGGAAGTTGCGGGCCTGGGCGTGCTTGGCGCCCTTGTCGAGGACGTGGGCCAGGTCGCCGAGCATGTGGACGAAGGTGTCGATCGCGATCTCGTGGAGCGTGATGGGCATGGCTCCTTCTACGGCGATCGCGCGCGCTACGCCAGGCGCAGCACGCAGACCTGCAGGTAGCGGTCGTGGGGCTGGGCGGCGAGCGTGGGGTACTCCGGAGGCAGACCGGCTTGCTCGACGATCGCCGCGCTGCGTCCGGCCGCGCGCAGGCCCTTGTGGGCGAGCCGGGCCAGCGAGCCAGGCTCGTGGCCGAGACCGTGCGTGTTCGCGGCGAGCCAGAGCAGGCCGTCGGGCGGGATCACCGCCGCGGCCTTCGCGATCAGGTCGGGGTAGTCGCGGTCGAGCGTCCACGGTGCGCCGCGCGCGGTCGAGAACGTCGGCGGGTCGATCAGCACCGCGTCGTAGCGCTCCTTGTCGCGGGCGGCGCGCGCGAGGAAGCGGACCGCGTCGCCGGTCTCGAACCGCCAGCGCCGGGCGTCGACCAGGCCGCTGCGCGCGAAGTTGCCGGCGGCCCAGGCCTGGACGCCGGCCGAGGTGTCGACCGAGGTCACCGCGGCGGCGCCGGCGCGCGCACAGGTCACGCTGAGCGCGCCGGTGTACGAGAACAGGTTCAGCACCCGCGCCCCGGCGACGAACCGGGCCAGGCCGCGGCGGTGCTCGCGCATGTCGGTGAACAGGCCCGCATTGAGCCCGGCGAGCGGGTGGACCTCGAACGGCACGCCGTGCTCGGTGACGACCGGGTGCTCGGGGACGTCGCCGATCACGTCCTGCGGGACGCTGTCGGCGCCGCCCCGCGCGCGCAGCTTGACCACCGCGCCGCGCAGCCGCGCGAACCCGGTGATCGCCTCGGCGAGCTGGCGGCCGAGCGGGCGCAGGCCGGCGCCGTAGGTGTGGACCACCGCGACGGCGCCGAGCACGTCGCACGCGAAGCCGGGCAGGCCGTCCCCCGCGCCGTGGATCAGCCGGTAGGCGTGATCGGGGCCGGGCAGCCCGAGCCGGGTCCGCCAGGCCAGCGCGCGCTCGACCCGCCAGCCGAGCAGCGCGCCGCCGATCGCCGGAAACCCGTCGGCCGGGGTCGCCAGCACGCGCAGCCGGGCGTTGTCGGGGTCGGCGACCGCCAGGCCGAGCTCGTCGCCGCGCTCGTCGACCAGCCGGAGGTGATCGCCGGCGGCGGCGTCGACCGTCAGCTTCGCGGTGTCGACGTCGCGGCCGCCGGCCGAGACGAACGCCGCGGCGGGCCCGGGCAGCGCGATCGACTTCATGCGCCGGCACCTTACGCGATCGGCGGCGCGACGGGGACGCGGAGCGGCGCGGCCGAGCCGGCTCGGCCGGCTCAGCTGGCTCAGCTGGCTCAGATCATCTGGCGCACGTTGCGCAGCCGATCACAGGTCGCCTCGTACTCGGCGCGCACCGCGGGGTCGGCGGCGCGCGCGGCGTCGCGGCGGGCCTCGCGGAGGTGGCGCTCGAGGCAGCTCAGCGTCGCGTAGCGCCGCTCCGGTGACAGCGACGCGGCGAGCACGAGCTCGAGGTCGAGCGCGGTGGCGGCGGTATCGCACGCCTGCGCGACGCATCCGGCGTACGCATCGAGCAGCGTGAACACATCGGGGATCAGCAGGGCAGGCGGGCGGGCGGCCTCGAGCTCGGCGACCTGGCGCTCGGCGGCGTCGTACACCAGCGCGAACGCGCGGTCGAACGAGTCGAGCAGCGCGGGCAGGTCCGGCTGGGCCGCGGCCGGCCGGGTCCAGCATGCGATCGAGAGCAGCGCGCACAGCGAAGCGATGCGCAGGCCGAGCACGCGCCACGAGGTCATCGCGTCTTCCGGTAGTCACGCGCCGGCGCGCTGTCAACTGCGACCGCGACGCGTCACTTCCACGATTCGAGCAGCTTCTCGTACGACATGGTCTCGCCCTTGGGCTTCTCGTCGAGCTTGGCCTTGGGCCCGCCCGGCTTGCCGATCCACTCCGCCGCCGGCTTCTCCGGGTTGAGCTTGGGCGCGCAGTTCTTCATCCCGGCGCGCTCGAGCCGGCCCATCACGTCGTCCATCTCCTTGGCGAGCTTGTCCATCGCGGCCTGCGGCGTGAGGTTGCCGGACACTGCCTCGCTGACGTTGGGCCACCACAGCTGGGCCAGCTTGGGGTAGTCGGGGACGTTGTTGCCGGTCGGCGTCCACAGCTCGCGCGCCGAGCTGCGATAGAACTCCACCAGCCCGCCGTACTTCGGCGCCGCCTTGGTGACCGGCTCGGAGTAGATGTCCGACTTGCGGATCGGGGTGAGGCCCGCGAAGAACTTCTTGAGCGTCACCGTCTTGGCCAGCGTGAACTGGGCGTACAGCCACGCCGCCTTGCGGCGCTGCAGCGGCACGTTGGCCTCCATCGTCCACGCGCCGGCGTCCTGGTAGCCGAGCTTCATGCCCTTCTCCCAGTACGGGCCGTGCGGCGACGGCGCCATCCGCCACTTCGGCGTGCCGTCGGCGTTGACCACCGGCAGGCCGGGCTTGCTCAGATCGGCGGTGAACGCCGAGTACCAGAAGATCTGCTGCGCGATGTTGCCCTGGCCGGGGACCGGACCGGCCTCGGAGAACGTCATGCCGGCGGCCTCGGGCGGCGCGTACTTCTTGAGCCACTCGACGTACTTGGTCAGCGCGTACACGGCCGCCGGGCTGTTGGCCTCCCCGCCGCGGGACACCGACGCGCCGACCGGATGGCAGTCCTCCATGCGGATGCCCCACTCGTCGACTGGCAGGCCGTTGGGCAGGCCCTTGCTGCCGGCGCCGGCCATCGACAGCCACGCGTCGGTGAACCGCCAGCCCAGCGACGGGTCCTTCTTGCCGTAGTCCATGTGGCCCCACACCCGGTGGCCGTCGAGCTCCTTGACGTCGTTGGTGAAGAAGTCGGCGATGTCCTCGTACGCCGACCAGTTGACCGGCACGCCGAGCTCGTAACCGTACTTGGCCTTGAATTTCTGCTTGAGGTCGTCGCGCTGGAACCAGTCGTAGCGGAACCAGTACAGGTTCGCGAACTGCTGATCGGGGAGCTGGTACAGCTTGTTGTCGAGCGCGGTGCCGAAGCTCTTGCCGATGAAGTCGTCGACGTCGAGCGTCGGCAGCGTGACGTCCTTGCCCTCGCCGGCCATGAAGTCGCTGAGCGCGATCGCATCGCCGTAGCGGTAGTGCGTGCCGATCAGGTCGGTATCGTTGACGTACATGTCATAGATGTTCTCGCCCGACTGCATCTGGGTCTGCAGCTTCTCGATCAGGTCGCCCTCCTGGATGTAGTCGTGGGTGACCTTGATCCCGGTGAGCTCGGTGAACGCGGGGGCGAGCGTCTTGGACTCGTAGATGTGGGTGGCGATCGTCTCCGACACCACCTTGATCTCCATGCCGGCGAACGGCTTGGCGGCCTCCTGGAACCACTTGAGCTCGGCGACCTGCTGGTCGTGGCTCAGCGTGCTGGGCTGGAACTCCTTGACCCACTTCTCGATCGCCGCCGAGCGATCGACCGACGGTGCCTCGGGGGGCGGCGAGCCGCTGCCGGCCCCCGCGTCCTGCCGCTTCTTGCCGCAACCGCCGGCGAGCGCGACGGCCAGCGCGATCGCGGCGGCCCCCAGCGAGCGATAGCCGATGGGGTGACATGGATTGAACAACAATGATGATCGTGTATGCATGTTGGTTTATCCTCGTCCGACGCGATTCATGACGGTGTAGAACACGTAACAGAAGAACAGGATGAACACGAAGTAGATCAGCGAGAATGCCGCCGCCGGGCCGAGATCGAACTGGCCGACCGCGAGCGTCGTCAAGTACTGGCTGAGGAACGTGGTGCTGTTGCCGGGCCCGCCGCCGGTCAGCACGAACGGCTCGGTGTAGATCATGAAGCTGTCCATGAACCGCAGCAGCACGGCGATCGCCAGCACGTTGCCGAGCTTGGGCAGCTGGATGTAGCGGAACACCGACCACGTCGACGCGCCGTCGATCGCCGCCGCCTGGTAGTACGGCGGCGGAATGGCGCGTAGCCCCGAATAGCACAGCAGCGCGATCAGCGGTGTCCAGTGCCAGACGTCCATGACCAGCACGGTCAGCCAGGCGTCGACCCGGTCGAGCGTGTAGTTGTAGTGCAGCCCGAGCTTGACCAGCGCCGCGCCGCCCATGCCGATGTCGGAGCGGCCGAAGATCTGCCAGATCGTCCCGACCACGTTCCACGGGATCAGCAGCGGCAGCGCGAGCACGACCAGGGTCGCCGAGATCGCCCAGCCCCGCCGCGGCATGATCAGGCTGATCCCCAGCCCGAGCGGCACCTCGATGGCGAGCACCGCGGCCGAGAACAGCAGCTGGCGGAGGAACGCCGCGTGGAGATCGGGATCGCGCAGCACCTTCTGGAACCACTCGAAGCCGACGTAGACCTTGGTGCTAGGGCCGAGGATGTCCTGCACCGAATAATTGACCACGGTCATCAGCGGGACGATCGCGCTGAACGACACCAGCACCAGCATCGGCAGGACCAGCAGCCAGGCTCGGCCGGTGCGGGTCTTCTCGATCATGCGGCCCCCTCGCGCGGTGCGGGCGCGACGATCCGGCCGTCGCGGTACAGGCAGATCCGCTCGGGCGGGAACTCGACGCGCAGGATCTGCCCGGCGACCGGCGGGTCGACCTCGTCCGCCGCGGCCGGACCGAGCCGGAGCTTCACCGGCAGCTCGTCGAGCCGCGCCGACACGATCCGGAACCGGCCGTGGTCCGCGATCGCCGTGACCACCAGCGGCAGGCCGGCCTCGCCGCTGCGCACGATGTGCTCGGGCCGGATGCCGAGCTCGAAGCCGGCTCCGGTCAGCGCGGGAGCGATGCCGGGCGACAGCGCGATCGCGTGGTCGCCGATCATCGCGCAGGCGGCGTCCCCCGTGGGATCGAGCGAAGCGAGACGAGGGGTGGGGACCCCGACGGCTCCGCCGGCGGGGCGGGGGGCAGCGCCCCCCGTGGGATCGATCGCGCAGGGCAGCACGTTCATCCCCGGCGAGCCGATGAAGTAGCCGACGTAGGTGTGCGCCGGCTGCAGGAACAGCTGCTCCGGCGTGCCCTGCTGCAGCACCTGGCCGGCCTGCATGACCACGACCTCGTCGGCAAACGTCAGCGCCTCGGTCTGGTCGTGGGTGACGTAGATCAGCGTGTGGTGGAACTGGCGATGGATCTCCTTGAGCTTGCGCCGGAGCAGCCACTTGCGGTGCGGATCGATCACGGTCAGCGGCTCGTCGAACAGGATCGCGGCCACGTCGTCGCGCACCAGGCCGCGGCCGAGCGCGAGGATCTGCTTCTGGTCGGCGGTCAGCCCGGTCGCGCGCAGTGGCAGCAGCGCGGTGAGCTCGAGCGCCTCGGCGGTCCGGTCGATCCGGCGCTCGATCTCGGCGGCGGGGAGGCCGCGGTTGCGCAGCGGGAACGCGAGGTTGCCCCGCACCGTCATCGTGTCGTAGACGACCGGGAACTGGAACACCTGCGCGATGTTGCGATC
>DATAPF010000650.1:0-27540 GCA_036265355.1 Kofleriaceae bacterium
CACCTCGAGGATGTCCGCGCGCCGATCGGGCCCGACCAGGCGGACCATGATGTCGCCGCGGTTCTGCAAGGTCGCGGTCGCCGGGCCGAGCTCGGTGCCGGTGCGGTGGGTGAACGCCTGGACCTCGGGGGTGTGCACGAGCACGTCGTCGATCGCCGCCGTGACGTGCGCGGTCTCCTCGAGCGAGGTCCCCGCGGGCAGGAAGAAGTCGATCACGAACGCGCCCTCGTCCATCTGGGGCAGGAACCCGGTGCCGAGCCCGCGCCACGCCGCGTACCCGACGACCGCGAGCACGACGATCGCGCCGGCGGCGGCCGAGCGGTGGCGGACCAGCCAGCGGATCGCGCGGCCGGTCCGGTCGGTCTCGCTCGGCGCGTGGTGGCGCGGGCGGGGGCGCAGCCGCCCGGCGAGCAGCGGGATCAACGTCAGCGCGATCGCCATCGACAGCAGCACCGCGATCGCCAGCGTCACCGCGAGCGCGCCGAGGAAGCTCCCGGTGACCCCGGTGAGCAGCGCGAGCGGCGCGAACACCACGACCGTGGTGAACGTCGTCCCGATCACCGCGGCGAACATGTCGCGGGTGCCGAGCTCGACCGCCTCGCCGACCGGGTGGCCATCCTCGAGCCGGCGCACGATGCCCTCGGTGACCACGATCGCGTCGTCGACGACCAGGCCGATCGCCACCGCCAGCCCGCCGAGCGACATCAGGTTGAGCGTCACGCCGGACCAGCGCATCACCGCGAACGTGCCGAGCAGCGTCAGCGGCACCGGGATCGCCGCGACCAGGCCGGCGCGCCAGTCGCGCAGCGACACCGCGATCACCAGCAGCGACAGCGCGATGCCGATCAGGATCGCGTCGCGGACGCTGGCCATCGCCCCGTCGACGAGGTCGGCCTGATCGTACACCGGCACGATCTCGACGTCGGGCGGCAGGGTGTGGCCGGCGCGCAGCCCGGCCAGCGCGCCGCGCACGCCGTCGACCACGGCCGGCGTGCTCGCGCCGGGCAACCGGGCGACCGAGACCACGACCGCCTCGCCGCGCGGGCCCGCGATGATCACGTCGGGGTCCTCGTTGCCGTCGCGCACGTCGGCGACGGCGGACAGCGGGACCGGGCCGGTCGGGCCGCTGGCGATCGGCAGCTGGCGCAGCTGATCCAGGTCGGCGGCCTGGGCGTCGTAGACCACCGGCAAGGTCTGGTGCTGGTCCCATACCCGGCCGACCGCGATCACCTGGTCGTCGGCCTCGATCTTCTGGGCCAGCTGGGACGGCGTGAGGTGCAGCGCCGCGAGCTCGGCCGGGTGGATCAGGAGCTGGATCTGCCGGACGCGCCCGCCGGCGACCTCGACGCCACCGACCCCGGGCACCCGGACGATCGCCGGCCGGAGGATGCGCTCGGCGATCTCGCGCAGTCGCCGCAGATCGGTCGCGGCGCCCCGGGGCGCGACGACGTTGAACGTGATCACCGGCACCGAGGTCGGCAGCACGCGCTGCACGATGGTGGTCGCGCCGCGCGGCAGCTCGACGTGATCGACCGCGGCCTGGCACGCGTACTGCGCGGTCAGCGGATCGGTGCCGTCGGTGAGCAGCAGCGACAGCTCGACCGCGCCGCGGATCGTGCGGGCCCGGACGTGGCGGATCCCGGGCACGATCGCGAGCGCCTGCTCGAGCGGCCGGGTCATCTGGGCCTCGACGAGGTCCGGCGACAGCTGGCCGGCCTTGGCGACCACGATCACGCGCGGGAACTGCATCTCGGGGTAGATGCCGCTTGGCAGCTGGAAGATCGAGACCGCCCCGGTCGCGGCCAGCCCGAGCACGGCGATCCACACCAGGCTCGCGTGCCGCCGCAGCCAGACCACGAGCTTCATGGCTCGCCGTTGCCCTTCGCGCTGGCCTTCCCTGCGCCGGCCTTCCCCGTGCCCGGTTTCTCGGTGGTGGCCGCGCCGGGGGCGGTGAGCGGCTGCTCGTCCTGGAGGCCGAGCACGTGGTCGACGACGACCCGCTCGCCGGCCTTGAGGCCGTCCTTGATCTCGACGCCCTGATCGCCGCGGCTGCCGATCGCGACCTTGCGCACGTGCGCGATGCCGCCCGCGCACACCACGACCTCGTCCTCGCCGACCAGCGAGCGGCGCAGCGCCGAGGCCGGCACGCGGACGCCCGGGCGCTGTCCGATCGAGATCCGGCCGGTCGCCGCGGTCCCGACCTGGATGCCGACCGTTGTACCCTGGGTACTCGCCAGCGCGATGCGGACCACCCCGAGCAGCGTCGCCGGATCGACCGCGGGCGCGACGCGCACCACGGTCCCCGCGATCGGCGCATCGGAGCCGAGCACCTGCACCGTGGCGCGCATGCCGTCGCGCAGCGGCCGGAGCGCGGCCGGGGGCGCCTGCGCGTGGAGCTCGAGCACGCTGAGGTCGGCGACCTCGGCGATCGGCGTCGCAGCGGTGCCGTCGACGCTCTCGCCGACCTTGCGCTGGAGGTGGAGCACGACGCCGGCGCGCGGGGCGCGGATCTCGCGCCGGGCCAGCTGGGCCCCGGCCAGCCCGGCGCGCGCGGTCGCGGCGGCGAGGTCGGCGGTGGTGGTGGCCTGCTTGGCGCGGGCGTCGTCGAGCTCCTTGCGCGCGGCGATGCCCGACGCGACCAGTCGCTCCTGGCGCGCGACCTCCAGATCGGCCGCGGCGCGCTGCGCCCGGGCGCTCTCGACCGCGGCCCTGGCCTCGAGCGAGCCGGCGCCGAGCGCGGGGTCCTCGACGACCGCGAGCAGCGCGCCGGCCGCGACCCGGTCGCCCTCGTCGACCAGGACCTGCGCGACGCGCCCCGGCACGGGGGAGCTGACGACCGCGTCGAGCTTGGGCGGCGGCGCGATCACGCCGGTGACGTCGACCAGGTCGTCGATCGTCGCGGCGGCGGCCGGCCGGCAGGTGACCGCCGCCGGCGCGGGCTTGTCCTCGTCCTCGGCCTCGGGGGCGTGGCGGCACCCGGCGGCGACCGCGGCCACGATCACCCAGGTCGGGAGGCTAGTGCGCATGGAGGTCCTCCCCGGCGGCCTGCGCCAGCTCGGCGAACGCGAGCGCGGCCGCGGCGCGCGCGTCGTTGATCTCGGCGCGCACCGCGGTGAGGTCGCGCTCGGCGACCAGCGCCGACGACAGATCGCGCGCACCCTCGCGGTACGCCTGCATCGACAGCGCCGCGGCGCGATCGTGGGCCGGCAGCACGTCGCGCTCGAGCGCGGTGAGCTGCTCGATCGCGGCCCGCCACCGCGCGTGCGCGGCCGCCAGCCGGCCGCCGAGGTCGGCGTCGAGCGCCGCGAGCCGGGCGCGCTGGGCCTGGGCCGTGGCCCGCGCGGCGCGCGCGCGATCGCCGATCCGCGCGAACACCGGCAGATCGAGCGCGATGCCGATCCGCGCGTCGGTGCGATCCCAGACCGTGCGGCCCTCGGTGATCGAGATGTCGTCGTAGTCGACCTCGCCCTCGAGCGCCAGGCCCGGCCAGCGCTCGGTCTGCAGCTGGTCGATCGTCGCGTCGGCCACTGCGACCCGGCGCTCCGCCGCGAGGTGCTCGGGGTGGGCGCGCAGCCGGCCGCGCAGCGCGTCGAGATCACCGCCCGGCCCGGTCACCAGCGCGCCCTCGGCGCGCAGCCGGCGCGCGGGATCCCAGCCGAGCAGGCCGGCGAGCTCGGCCGACGCGGCCTGCTCGGTGCGCTCCGCCGTCCGGACCGCGACATCGGCGCGCGCCCGCGCCGCGGCGGCGACCGTGACGTCGACGTCCGCCGCGCTGCCGGCCGCGCGCCGGCCCTCGGCGATCGCCGCCAGCTCGGCCGCCTGCCGCGCCGCGACCTGCTGGGCATCGATGTCCGCCCGGGCGCGCGCGAGCTCGATCCACGCGACGGCGACCCGGTGGTGCAGATCGCGCAGCGCGAGGTCGGCCTCGGCGCGCACCACCCGGGCGTCGGCCGCCGCGACGCGCTGCGCGGCGCCGACCGTGCCGAACACCGGCAGCGGCAGCGCGGCGCTCGCGACCAGCCGCGCGGTCAGCCGGCTGGTGCCGACGTGCAGCGACGGGTTCGGCCAGGCCGACGCCGCCGACACGCTGGCCTCCGCCGCGGCGATGTCGTGGCCGCCGATCTGGGCCGCGGGTGCCTTGTCCGCCGCGGCGAGCGCCTGGTCGAACGTGATCGGCGTGACCGGCGTGACCGGCGCGGCCGGCGCGGCGTCGTCTGCCCGCGCAGTGGACACCGCGCCCGCCATCGCCGCGACCAGGACGACCGCACGTACCATGCCCACAGCGTGTCCGATGCAGCATGAAGCCAGGATGAATTCACGGCCTCTGATCGCGGTGGGCGACGGCGCGCACCGTGCGCCCGCGCGCGCTACGCCGCGGTCTCGATCGACGAGGCCGGAGCGAGGCGAAACCGCATCGTTCCGTCGGCGCTCGCGGTGGCGGTGAGCGTCATGTCCAGGCAGCTGGCCAGCGAGCGGGCCAGCGACAGGCCGATGCCGCAGTGAACGCCGGCGGCCGAGCGGGCCGGGTCGCCGCGCCACATCCGGTCGAACATCCGGTCGAGCTGGTCGGCGGCGACCGGCGGCCCGCTGTCGATCACGTCGAGCACCGCGCCGTCGTCCGCGGACAGCTCGATCCAGCCACCGGCCGCGGTGTACTCGACGGCGTTCGAGATCAAGTTCGCGATCACCACGCGCAGCTTGTCGCGATCGGTGGTCGCGATCGCGTCCTCGGGCACGAGGTTGCGCAGCGCGAGACCGCGCTCGGCGGCGGCCGCGGCGTAGGGCCGCCAGCAGTCCTCGACCAGCGCGCGCACGGCGACCCGGCCGCGCAGGATCTCGAGCTGCCCGGCGTCGACCCGCGCCAGCATCAAGAGGTTCTCGACCAGCTGGCACATCTGCACCACGATCGCGAGCGCGGCGGCCAGATCGTCGGGCCGCGGCGCGTGCGCGCTGACCTCGAGCAGCGTGCGCAGGCCGGCCAGCGGCGTGCGCAGCTCGTGGCTGACGTTGGCCGTGAACTCGCGCTCGCGCGCGAACGAGGCCGCGAGCCGCTCGAGCAGGTCGTTGAGCATGCGCACCGGCGCCGCGAGCTCGGCGGGCTGGCCGTCGACCGGCAGCCGGATCGCGAGGTGGCGATCGTCGATCCGGGTCAGCGCAGCCGCGAGCGTGCGGAGCGGGCGGAGCTCGCGGGCCAGGGTCCACGCGGTCAGCGCGCCGACCACCGCGAGCGCGACCAGCCCGAGCACCAGGAACCGGGTGCGCACCACCCGTCCGGCGGCCTCGACGCCCTCGATGCCGTTCGCCAGCACGAGCGTGAGCTCGGTCGGCGGCCGGTGCAGCTCGTCGCGCGGCTCGAACCGCAGGCCGAACGCCCGCCCGGGCCGACCGTCGGGCAGGCGCAGGTCGAACGCGCCGGTGCGCGCCGGCAGGTCGCCGGTCAGGCCGGGCGAGCGCGCGAGCACGCCGCCATCCGGGCGCCAGACCTCCGCGAACGCGCCCGGCATCGCGGGCAGATCGAGCTCGTAGCCGCCGACGTTGGTGCCGTCGTCCTCGCGCTCGCCGATCGCGGCCAGCGCCACCGCGCGCTCGATCAGGCCGGCGTCGTGCTGCTGCCATGCCGCGTCGCGCTCGGCGACGTACAGCGCGATCGCCAGCGCGACCAGCACGCAGCCGACGACCCCGATCAGCGCGACGGTCAGCTGGGCGCGGATCGACCGGAGGGCGACGGGGGGTGGGGCCCCCGACGGCTCTGCCGGCGGGGCGGGGGGCGGAGCCCCCCGTGGGATCGACCGGAGCGGCGGAGCCCCCCGTGGGATCGACTCGAGCGGCGGAGCCCCGCGTGGGATCGCGCTCACTGGTCCTCGCCGAGCACGTAGCCCTGGCCGCGCCGGGTGTGGATCAGCTTGCGGGCCCAGCCGTCGTCGATCTTCTTGCGCAGGTGGCTGATGTGGACGTCGAGCACGTTGCTGCCGGGCTCGGCGGCCTCGTCGTAGGCGTGATCCCACAGCTCGGTGCGCGACACGATCTCGCCGGCGCGGTGCGCGAGGTACTCGAGCAGGGCGTACTCGCGCGCCGACAGCCCCAGGGCCCGGCCGCCGCGGCGCGCTCGCCGGGCGCGGGTGTCGACCTCGAGATCGCCGATCCGGATCACCGGATCCGCGCGGTCGTAGCGCCGGCGGACCATGGCGCGCAGCCGCGCGAGCAGCTCGTCGAATGCGAACGGCTTGACCAGGTAGTCGTCCGCGCCGAGATCGAGCCCGGTCACGCGGTCGGCGACCGTGTCGCGCGCGGTGAGCACGAGGACGTGGGGAGTCCTGCCGGCGCCGCGCAGCCGGCGCAACAGCTCGAACCCGTCGATGCCCGGCAGCATGATGTCGAGGATCACGAGGTCGTACGGGTGGTTCTGCGCGTACCACAGGCCGTCGCCCCCCGAGCCGGTGGCGTCGACCGCGTAGCCCGCGTCCCGCAGCCCGCGCGCCAGCGAATCCCGCAGCGGGGTGTAATCCTCGATGATCAGCAACCGCACGCCGCGAGCTTACTGCGGCCCCGGGCAGGCCATGTCGAGCCTTTGCCGGGGCCAGGTTGCGCGCCGTGCACCTGCTGCCGGGATGCGCTACCCTCCGCGGCGTAGCATTTCGCAGCGCGTCGCGGCCGGCGGGACGCGGTAGACTGGTGGGCCTGGAGGTGAGGACGGTCATGGTGACTGGGATCGACGGTGAAGTTCGGGAGGCAGTGGGGCGGATCGCGCGGCCGGTCCACAGCGAGCCAGATCTCGATCGGTTGCTCGAACCGATCGCGGCGGCGCGCATCGTGCTGATCGGCGAGGCGAGCCACGGTGCGCACGAGCTCAACGACCTGCGCGGGACGTTGACCCGCAAGCTGATCGCGGAGCACGGGTTCGCGGCGGTGGCGATCGCAGGCGGCTGGTCGGAGGCGATCCGGGTCGACCGCTACGTGCGCGGCCAGGGCGACGACGAGTCGGCGGCGGCCGCGCTCGTGGGGTTCGAGCGGTTCCCGACCTGGATGTGGCGCAACGCCGACGTCGCCGCGTTCGCCGAGTGGCTCGCGACCTGGAACGCGCAGCGCCCGGCCGACCAGCGCGCCGGGTTCTACGGCCTGGACCTGTACTCGATGCACGTGGCGATCCGCTCGCTGCTGTCGTTCCTCGAGGAGACCGACCCGGCGGCGGCCCACGCGGCCCGGGCGCTCTACACCGGGCTCGATCAGGTCGCCCTGGCCGGCGAGCACCGCTCGGGGCTGGAGGTCGCGGCGAGCCACGAGCAGGAGGTCGTCGCCCAGCTGGTCGAGATGCAGCGCCGCCACGCCGCACGCTCGGGGCGGACGCCCACCGGCGACGGCTGGTTCCACGCGATGCAATCGGCCCACGTCCTGCAGAACGCCGAGGCGTACTACCGGACCCTGCTGCGCGGCCGGGTGGCGTGGAACGCGCGCGACGCCCGGATGGCCGACGCGATCGACATGCTCGCCGACGAGCTCGGCCGATCCGGGCAGCCCGCCAAGCTCGTGGTGTGGGCCCACAACCGCCACGTCGGCGACGCGCGAGCGACGGCGATGGGCGAGGCCGGCGAGATCTCGCTCGGCCAGGTCCTGCGCCAGCGCCACCCCGGCGAGACCGCGCTGATCGGCATGACCACCTACGGCGGGACGGTGACCTGCGCGCGCGGCTGGGACGAGCCGGCCGAGGTCGCGACCGTGCCGCCGGGCCTCGACGGCAGCTGGGAGCAGCTGCTGCACGGCTCGGGCTATCCGCGGTTCTACCTCGGCACGGCGTCGCTGCGCCGGGCGGTCGGCGACGGCGCCGAGCGGCTGCAGCGCGCGATCGGCGTGGTCTACCGGCCCGAGACCGAGCGGCTGCGCCACTACCACCTGTCGCGGCTGGCCGACGCGTTCGACGTCGTGATCCACATCGACGCGACCCGCGCGGTGACCGGGGTCGACGTCATCGAAGGCCCGGTGGAGCCCACCGGCGCGGTCGGGTAGGCGTTGCCCGGACGGCGCCGGCTCGTCGCTGGCATGGCGCCGCGTGCCACGCGCGCCCTATGGCAACATGAGCGACATGTCCGCAACCCATCCGACGCGTTTCATCGCAAAGGAGTTCACGCAGCTCCCGCCGCAGCAGTCCAGCGTGCCGTCGCAGGGCGCGTTGGCCGGGAGGCAGCCCTGGCCGTTACAGGTCGGATCGTAGAGCGACGAGCTCGGATCGAGGCTGGTGATGTAGTCCTGGGCATGGTTGGCGTGGGCGTTGATGCACGCCTGTTCGCTGATCTTGATGAGGGTGAACGGATGGCTCGTTGAGCCGGTGTGATGGCAGATGGTGTCCTTGCCGTTGACGTCGAAGTAGACGCACTGGTCCTCGTCGAGGTGCTGGTCGGCGACGCCGAGGTGCTCGTCGGCAGAAGGCGCGGGTGGACCAGAGCATCCGCTGGTGAGCGCGAGTCCCGTGGCCGCGGCGAGCAAGCAGAACGTGGCGAGTGCATGAGAGCGAGATATTGGCATCCAATACCGTCCTTCCCTGTCGGTCGTTGTTCGCGGCAAACCGCGGGGAGCGCGATCACGACCGAAACGATACGTGAATGAGATTGATCCCCAATTCGGGCTATAACTCGGATCGCCAATTTGGCGATATTCGATCCGGCGTAGCGATGGGGTAACGACAGGGGGATCGCCTGGGTTCTGAGACCACCGAAAGGAATCCGGAGCTAGAACTGTATAGTATTATATCATGTATAAATCGAGATTTGAATATGAGAATTTTTCTGAAGTCGCGCTGGTGATCATCTCAACGTAGAATTGCGCCCGCGCGAGCCACGCGTCGACGGAAGGCGAATCGACGACGCCACCCCCATCGCCTTCAGGTAGTGCTGTCCTCAGTGACAGGTTCGTGCCATTTGCTGCGCAACGGTCAGGATGAGGGCGGGAGTCCCGTGCGGCTGAAAGCGGCCTTGGCCCTTCACACGGGAGCGCGCCAGCCGCGCCACCCGGGCCGAGTGCCTGGGACCGCGAGCGCGCCGCAGACCACGAGTGCGTGGCCGGAGCGCAGCCGGAACCCGCAGCTTCGCCGGTCCCCCGAGCGCGCGGCCGGCCCCGAACACGTGGGCTGTCAACAGGCGGGCCTTCGGATCACGCAGGAGGCGGCCATCCGGACCGCGGTTATCCACAGGGGTGATCTGAGCCCTTCGCGGGGCCGCGTGATACGAGCGCGGCGCCGCTCCCGAGCACGTGACGGTTGCAAGCGCCGGCCACCGTGTGCCGCTGGTCCTCGCCGCGACCAGTTCGACGCGGTGGGCGCCCTCAGCTGGCCCGGAGACGCAGGAGATCGATCGCGGCGCCTCAGGTCGCTAGCGCACTGGCCTGGTCGCCGCAGCCCCGACCGCGGTCAATGCCCACGAGCGGCGCGGGCCGCGCGAGCCGGTGCGCGACGCGCGCGCGACCGCGAAAGGGCGAGCACCTTCATTGCGTCAGCCGCCCGGTGCGACGACGGCGGCCGCGGCTGCTCCTGTACATTGTTTAGGCGTGGTCTCCTCGATAGCCTGGGCGGTATTCGCGTTCGAGCCGCCCTGGACGCGCACGAGATCTACCGTGGCCAGCGTCCGAACCGTTTCCTTGCGCAATACGAGTTTGGGGATTGATTTCCGCATCACGGCACGATAGCGCAGGGAGGATGGCGGCTGCAGGCAGCGATGACCTGCGCAGGTTGGGGCAGCTGCCAGCGTGAGATTTCGCCGGCATATCCGCGTGTCACGAGGTCGCCGTCCTGAACGTGGATCCGGATGACGGCGGACTTGTGGGCTTTCAATGTCCAGAGCTTGGCGCCGGTCTCCGCGTCCCAGAACCGCAGCAGACCGTCGGCGTCACCGCCGATCACCAAGCCCTCTGTGATCGTCGCATCGACGAGGAACCGGGAGCCACCGCGATAGGTCAGAAGCAGCTGCCCCGTCGCCGCGTCCCACAGGCGGGCCGTGCCGTCGGCGCCTGCCGTGAGGACGCGCTCCCCGGCGACCCAGCGCGCCGAGAACACCTGGCCGATATGTCCCGCGAGCTGCGCGGCGACGCGATAGCGGTCGAGGTCGATGACCACCGGCGGCGTAGCGTCACCCGCGTAGCTCGGAAGTGCGACAAGGTGCGCGCCTTGGTACCGGAGCGCCATGAGGCGCCCAGGGACCTCAAGGTTCGCTTGAACCGTGCCACCGGGGCCATAGACATGGAGCCGCCGTCCGGCATCGGACACGATCACGCGGCCGTCCGGCAAGAGGCCCACCGCATCGACGCCGGACGAGGCATGGAGCGTGAGCTCCGCGCCATCGTCGCGCGTGACCCGGACGGAGCCGTCGACCGCGCCGCTCACCAGGTCCCGTCCCGTGAGCGCGAACGCCACGGCGCTGACCGCCGCCGGGTGGTCGATCGTTCGCAACAGCTGACCGCCGGGCAGCTCATACATCTGGACCACGCTGCCGCGGGCGATCGCGACGCGGTCGCCGCCGCCGGAGACCACCGGAACCGCGGAGGCGAAGCTCCCTTCGATGGGGTTCGCGCTCGGGAGCTCGGCAAGCTGCCGACCTTGCACCGTGTCCCACACGCGCGTGGGGCGATCCCGACAGCTGATCACCACGACATGGCCGGCGATCTCCGCGCGCGTGAAGACACCGCAATCGTCGCCCATCGGTTCCGACGTCGAGCGACGATACGGGGAAGTCGCCTCCCAGACCCTGGCGGTCCCGTCCCGGGAAGCGCCGACCACCCGGCGGCCGCTCGGGTCGAAGTGCGCGGTGCGCACGGCGTTCGATGGGCCGTCAAGGACGGAGATCGGCAGCCCTTGCGCGACGTCCACGATGACGACGGTGCCATCGGCGTTCGCGGCCAGGAGCGATGCGGAAGACGGATCGAACTCGACCGCGAGGACCTTGCTCGAGCGCGGATTGAGCTGGCTCCGCAGCGCGCCGGAGCTCACCTGCCACACCTGGATCGTGCCGTCGCGGCTGCCCGCGGCGACGAGCTCCCCGCCGGACGAGAACGCGACCGCCTCGACCGGCTCCCCGGACTGCCGCAACTGCCGGACGCGCGCGCCGCTCGGGATGTCCCAGAGCGCCACGTCGCCGGTCGCGGCTCCGGTGACGAGCCGGCCGTGCGTGTCGAACGCCAGGCTGTGCGCCGATACGGGAATCGTGAGGACGCGCCTCCACGTCCGGACGTCGAAGACGTATGCCCCATCCGCTCCGGTCGTTGCGAGCCATCCGTTACCGCTGAACGCGAGCACGGGGGAGGTCGCGCGGTTCCGCAGCTCCGCGACCTGTTCACGGCTCGTCGTGTCCCAGACACGCACCGTCGAGCCTTCCGGATCGGTGGCGGCGACCAGGCTGCCATCTGGCGAGAGCGTGGCGAGGAAGTAGTCCGCCGCCCGGGTGCTGTGTTTCGCCGTGAGGCTGCTGGAGAGCGCTCCGCTTCGCGCGTCCCAGATCTTGAGCGTGGTCTCGGTGACCGTGACGAGCCTTGTCCCGTCGGGGCTGTAAAGGGCCTGATACACATCGGCGCCGTGGGGCAGCGTGAGGATCGGCTGGAACGTCCGAGCGTCCCAGATTCGCACGTCGCGGTCGCCTGCGGTCACGATCTGTCGACCGTCTGGCGAGAACGTGGCCCACCACATGCGGCCATGCGTACTCGTGAATCGAGCTTGCTCCGATAACCGAGGCTGGATGGAACGGGCGAGCATGAACGCCGTGCTCGGCGAATGGTCGCCGCGCTGATAGGCACGGCTGAGATGGAGCTGCGCGTCGGGCTCGCCGTGGAGCAGCGCCGACCGGCCCTGCTCGAGCTCGGAGTCTGTGACCCTCGCCTCCGCGAGCTCCCGGGCCGAGCGAGCCTGTTCCTGGGCCAGCTGGGTCTGCATCGCTGCGCGATACAGCATCCCGACGATCGCGACCATCGCGGCGAGCGAGACGAGCGCCCGCCGAACCCAGCGGAGGCGCCGGATCCGCCGCTGGCTCGCGGCGACGAACGAGCGCTCCAGCAGGCTGAGCGTCTGCCGCGGCACGCTGCGCAGGGTTTCTTCCAGCACGTCGGCGCCCCACAGCAGGCCCGGCGCCGCGGCCTGATCGGACCACTGCTGCGCCGAGGCCCGGAGCTGCTCCCGCTTGATCTTGCGCAGCGCGGTCCGCAGGTCCGAGGCCAGCTCCAGCGCGGTGGCGGGGCGAGCCCGGGGATCCTTGTCGAGCGCGCACTGGATGACCCGATCGAGCGCCGGAGGGAAGCCGTCGCCGAGCGGCGGCGCGGAGGCACGCTTGTGGTGCTCGAGGTACTCGGCCGTCTGGTTCGCGACGAACAGCCGGCGCGCGGTCAGCATCTCGTACGCGATGATGGCGAGCGCGTAGATGTCGGCCTCCGGTCCGACCGCGTCGGCGCCGACCCACTGCTCGAGGGCCATGTAGGGAGGCGAGCCGAGGCACCCACCCGGCGGCGTGAGCTGGCGCCTGCTCTCCGAGTCGTGGCAGGCGACGGTCCGCCCAGCGCGGCGCGGCCGGATAGGCAGGCGCTCGGTCTTCACAGCGCCGCGGTCGAGATCGCGATCGTCGCCGGAGCCGGGGGCGAGCGCCGCCTCGGGAGGGCGGTGCCACTTGGCGATCCCGAAGTCGAGCAGCTTGGGGAGCAGGCGCCCTCCGCACTCGACCACCATGATGTTGGGCGGCTTCAGGTCGCGGTGGATGATCCCCTGCTTGTGCGCGGCGTGAATGACCTCGCAGAGTCCCTCGAAGAACGGACCGAACTGCTCGGGCGACATCGGCCCGTGCTCGTCTAGCCAGACATCCAGCGGGACGCCCCGCACCCGCTCCATCGCGATCCACAGCAGGCGGCCCTCGTCCTCGGCCCCGAAGGCGTAGACGTGCGCCGCGTAGGGGTGGTCGAGTTGCGCCGCGAGCTTCGCCTCGCGCAGGAACCGCTCGCGTGATTCGCTGTCGCTTCGTTGCTCGTGCAGCACCTTGACGACCACGTCGCGCTCCAGTGCCGGCTGTTCGCCGCGGTACACCGCCCCGTAGCCACCCTCTCCGATCAGCTCGCGCAGGATGTACTGGCCCAGCATCCGACCAGCGAGACCGTGATCTGCCATGAGCGTGGAATCCTCCGTGGAGGGATAGGCTAATCGCGGTTCACCTACTGAGAGGCGGATCGCCCGACGCATTTTGCAGCACGGCGTCAGATGTGCCCGGGTACGATTCCAGAGGTGTCCCGCAGATCCGCGGCCCAGGCGGAATGCCGGGACACCCGCGAGGCAGCCTGGGTCCGTGAGACCACTGGTCCCGACGACGACCTCGCGATCTGGAGTGGCGAGCACAGCAGAGGTGTCCCACGAAATTCAGAAATCGAGTGTTCGGCGAGACACCCCTTGCAGCGTCCTGCCTCGAAGTGCTCTCTGATCTCATGGATCCGACCGACAAGCCCCGTCCACGTGTGCCGGCTTCGCCCGATGCACCCAGGTTGCTTCAGCTCAGCTCGGTGGCGCCGACCCCGAGGAGATCGCCCGGGTCTCGCGTCACGCCGAAGCGGACGCCGCCGCTCTCCGAGGATCGGTTTGTGGGATGGAACGTGGGCCCTGATCCGATCACCGCGATCTGCGAATACAACGTTGCAGGGGACTGGGAGCTGCGTCAAGATCTCGTCGAGATCAGCCTCGGCGGATCGAGCAGGTGCACGATCTCGATCCCGGGCCGAGGGCTGTCGGCGCAGCACTGCCTCCTGGAGCGCCGTGCGCGCAGGGTGCGGCTGCACGACCTCGACAGCTCGCACGGAACCTTCGTCCGTGAGCGCAGGCTCGAAGGCTCCGCGAATCTGAGCCCCGGGGATGTGTTCACGGCACGTCCGATGACGTTCGTCTGCCTCGACGACGAGATGCGGCAGCATCGCCCCACCGTGTTCGAGATCCTCGGATCGGGCGCGGTCCGGTCACCGGACTGGGTGATGGTCCAGGCGGTGACGGGCTCCGGGCCGATGCTGCTCACGGGCAAGGCTGGGTGCGATCTCGATCGCCTCGCGCGTGCGATCCACGCGATGTCTTCACGGCGGAACCGGAAGGCCATCGAGGTCGCCAGGGTGCCCCCGGAGGGCGCGGCCCAGGTGGCGCTGGTGGAGCAAGCCTCCAGGACCTCGCTGATCCTTCCCCTGGAGGACGAGAGGGCACCGCTCGATCCGGACTTCGTGTCGACGTTGTTCGATGCAAGCCGCGGCGTTCGGCTCCTCGCCCTCGCGTCGAGTCCGGACATCGCGCGGCGCGCGCTGACCGATGCCAACGTCGAGCTGATGCAGCACGTTCCGGTGTGCGCGCTCGCGTACCGCAACGGCGAGATCCCCACGCTGCTGGATCGCCGGTTCACGGAGCGCGCGTTTCATCTGCGCGTCGACGACCTGACGCCGGTGAACCAGGACGCGCTGAGGGCGTACCACTGGCCGGGTAACTTCGCCGAGCTGCGCGAGATCGCGGACGCGGTCATCGCGCATGCCGCGCTGGGCGGCTTGCGGCCCGCCGCGGCGTCGCTGGGGATCTCGCGCCAGAAGCTGGCCCGGCGCCTCGCACGCGTCGGCCTGCAACTCCCGTTGTTCGGCCAGGGCGAGTAGCCGGACAACCCGTCCCGCAACTCCGGGACGCTGGCTCGTCTGGCGGGACGCGCAGTGGAGTGCTTGCTGGCACGACCCTCGGCACTTGCCGATCGACGCGTCCATCGACGCGGCCCACGAGATCGACGCGTAGACGGATTCGCGAGACACCCCTTTCCATTGGGCACGATTTCGTGTCTGGTAGCGGCGTTCCGTGCGGTCGGGAGGAGTGCATGAAGCGTTTACGGCGTACAAAGCCTCTGCCAGACAAGCCAGGTCCGAGGGCCGACTCGATACCATTTCATCGCGAGCTCTCTGCGATGCAGGTGCGCTATGCTCAGATGAGCTCGGCACTCGACGGGAAGGATCCGGGCAGGGTGCGGAGCACCGCATGTCACGTTGTGCGGGTCTGGCTGGAGATGGAAGCGGCGTTCATCCGGTTCGTCGAACGCGCCCCCGCAGGGTTGGGGCTGGGATGCAAAGCTTGGCGGGAGCGATTGACATTGACTGGAACCAATGACTTGCTCAGGGAGCTGTTCCGGCGCGCTCTGCGCGAGGCGCCTGGCTGGACCGCATCTCGAGATGACTTGCGCGCTTTGCGAGTCGTCTTGCGCTGGCTTCATGAACGCTTGCAGCTGTGGTCTGTGGTGGAGTTGCCGGTCTTGCCGCCTGACTCCCGCCATGTCCCCGCCCGGATGCGCAAGAGGTCGTCAGTGCGCCTGCGATCGCGCGGAGCCAAGCGCTGAGTGGACTCAGGGACAGGGCAGCGCGCCGGTGATCACGCGTACGTCGTCGAGGTTCCCGTCGATCGATGCCTGGTTCGAGGGCTGCTGGAGAGCCTTGCCAAGGTCCGGCAGGTGCTGCGCCGCGGCCATGACCGGCGTCGCGTTCAGGCTCGCCGCCAGGGCGCCGTCGACGCACACCCGCAGGTTGGCCGCGGTGCGGACGGCGCGCAGGAAGTGCCAGGCTCCGAGTGCCGGATAGGAGCCGGTCGCCTGCACCAGCGCGGACGTCGTCGTGCGCGTGGTCGCCATGACCATGTCCGGAGCTCCGGGCAAGATCGCGAGCTCGAGGCCGGCGCCCGCGGACCCCAGATCGGAGAACACCGTGGCGCGTCCGCCGCCGACGAACGATGCCAGGTTGATCCACAGCTGCACCGTGACGTCCCGCGAGTAGTCGGCGAACTTCATGCCCTGGAAGTCGTGCAGATAGGTCGTGCCCGGGACGATGCCGCTCGAGCCTAGCTCGGTGAACGGTGCCGGGCCCAGCATGAGCGGCGTCGAGGTCCCGGTGCTCGCGAGGTGGGTGAACGCAGCCTGCGCGCAGAGCGCGTCGGTGACGCTGTTTCCCGACGGGATCTCATCGAACCGCAACGCGAGCTGGCAGGTCGACGGGAACGCCTGGTCCGCGGCGGTGATGAACAGCTGGAGCCCGACGCCGGTGGCGCCATTGCCCGCCGGCGCGACCGCCACGAGGAACCGGTCGCCGGGTAGTGCGTCGACGGTGACCTTGTCGGCCAGGGGGGTGCCGGCCGAGGCGATCCCGGTGAACAGCACGTCCTCGCGGCTGTTGCGGTACAGCCGGATCGTCTGGTCGTCGCCGGCCGGCAGGAACGCGTGCAGGCTGAGCTGGAGCACCTGGCCGGTCGGCGCCTTGAACTCGATCGCGGGATCGCTGCTGCTGGTCACGCCGGTCGACGAGACCAGGAGCGCACCGGGGAGCATGGCACACGCGGCGGCGTCGGGGTGCGTGGCGCAGCTGGTGATCCGATTGCTGCCCTCGCCGATCATCTCGCCGTTGCCGACCGTCATGACCGACCAGTTCCGCTGGGGGCTGCGATTGTCGTCGAGGTAGCGCCAGTGGCCTCGCATGCCTCCGGCGGTGCCGTCGAACTCGGCCCCGGCGTCGGCCGCGCACGGCGCGGGGCACATGCCGGGCACGCTGTCGCTGCCCGGGGCGGCGTCGGTGGGGCCGCCGCCATGGTGGGCGCCGAACAGCGACTCGCTGCAGCCCGCGAGCGCGATGGCGCCGAGCACGATCGATCGCCGGGTCAGAACCACAGCTCACCTCCGAGGAAGGTGGGGAGCGCCGTGTCCTGGTCCTTGCCCCCGAAGCTCACGTACGACTCCAGGCGAACCGCCAGGCGCGGCGTCGCCCGGTAGCGCACGGCCAGGCCGCCCGCCAGGGTGACGAAGCTCCCCGACATCGGGTCGCTGGACAGCGCGATCGGAAACGCGCCGATCACGTGCAGCGACAGCGCGTCGCCGATCACGCGCACCCGGATCGAGGGGACGACCGCGTAGGCGACCAGCACGAAGTCGACTCCCACGCCGAGCCGCGAGCCGATCGCAGCGCCCAGGCCGACCGAAGGTGCGCCGGTCTTGCCGAGTCGCCGCAGGTTCATCCCGAACCCGGCGTCGAGCGCGAGCGAGGGGCCCGGGGCCGGCACGGTCACCACGCGTTCGACCGCGATCCGGGGCAGCTCACCGAGCTCGAGCTGGACGGAGAGCGAGTCTCCGGCGCTCAGCTGCAGGGTCCGCGCGGCGTCGCGGCGCCCCGCGGCGCGCGCGATCAGCCGGTGCTCGCCGGGTGGGAGGATCAACGGCATCACCGGCCTGTCGAGCTCCCTGCCGTCGAGGATCAGCGCCGCCTCCTCGCTGGTCGGGGCGATCGTCACGGTCACGCGCGCGACCAGGGTGAGCAGCGCATCGAGCTCGGTCTGCGCGGTGGCGAGCCGCGCGGCCGAGATCCGGCCGTTGCCGTCGACCAGGAACTGCCGGTACGCCACGACGGCCTCGGCGTAGTGCAACAGCGCGCGGTGGCACTCGGCGATGTTGAACAGGACGAGCGGGTGCGGTGAGATCTCGTAGGCGCGCTCGAACTCGTCGAGCGCCTCGGCGTACTTGGCTTCGCGAAACAGCGCGACGCCGCTCTCGAAGTGACGATCGGCCTCCTTCTGGAGCAGCTCGTTCGGCGTGGCGGCGGGGTGGGCCGGCGCGTTCGGCGGCGCTGGCTCGCGCGACCTCGACGGCGGGCCCTGCGGCGGGGGCGGGGCGGCCACGACCGCGGCGGGAGTGAGCACCCCGATGGCGACGGCGATCAGCGAGGCGCGCATGTCACTTGTACGGGCTGGCTTTCTCGATGGCCGACCTGCGACGCGGTGATCGCCTCGCGGTGGAGCCGCTCGACCATCGCCGCCGTGCTCAGCTGCGGGTTCAGGACCTTGATCGCGACGCGCTTGTGGAGCCGGATGTGCGTGCCGAGGTACACCGCGCCCATCCCTCCGGTCGCGAGCAGGAGCTCGATCCGGTACTTGTCGTCGAGCATCGTGCCGCTGGACAGGGTTCGCGAACCCGCAGCACCTTCCACGATGAGAACATAAGCCACGAAGCGCGCGGATTCACGCCCGGACTGCAGCTGGCGGCCCGAGCCACCGGTATGAGCTCGACCTAGCTTGACCTGACGCGCGGCGCCAGGAGGCCAGCGAACCCAGCCTGTGATCGGTCTCCCACCTCCCGCCGACCGGATCGCGATCGGCGATCGCGCCGGACGAGATCCGCAGGGCGGTGAAGGCCCCGGTCAGGGGTGCGGCAGGGCCATCGAGCAGCCGGCCGGCGAGCGTGCGCCGGTCCGCGTCGTCGAGCTCGGTGCCGGCGGGGTCGGCCAGGCGTCGTCGTGAACCGGCGGGTCGCCATCATTTGCCTGGCATCGCGTGTGGCGTGTGGGTATGGCAACATGAACGCCAGGGCTGTGATCCATGCGACGCGCTTCACCGTGAAGGAGTACCTCGCGCTCGAGGCGGTCGCGGAGATCCGGCACGAGTTCACGGGTGGCCAGATCGTCGCCATGGCCGGCGCCGAGCTCGCACACAACCAGATCGCCCACAACCTGCACAGCGAGCTGAGCGCCGCGCTCGGCGATCGGCCGTGCCACGTCCTCGGCAGTGACCAGCGGGTCTACGTGGAGGCGGCCGGTGAGTACTTTTATCCCGACCTTTTGGTCACGTGCCTCGAACCGCGGCTGGTCGATCCGAAGCCGCAGTCGCTGCTGAACCCGCAGCTGATCATCGAGGTGCTGTCCGAGACCACCGAGCGATACGATCGCGGAGACAAGTGGCTGGCCTATCGCACGATTCCATCGCTCACCGACTATGTGATGGTCTCGAGCATCCGCCGCGAGGTCGAGCACTATCAGCGCTTGCCGGATGGCTCGTGGACGCTGCGCCCGCCGCAGCGCGACGGTGAATGCGTGCTGGCGAGCGGCGTCATCCTCCAGGTTGGCCGGCTCTATCGACTCGTGCCTGGGCTCAGCTGAAACCGCCGGCGCGGACTGGAACGACGGTCCGACCTCAAGCGCAGCAGGTCGACGTACACGCGGCGCAGCCGCTCGGGAACCCGGCACGTTCCTGTCTCGCTCGCCGTTGCGCGGGTCACAGGTCCCGGCAGATCGCCACGCCGAGGACGCCGTGAGATCGCGATGAGCATCGCGGATCCGGGACGGCACGTCGCTCGCAATCCGTGCCGTCTCGAGCATCGGTCACCGAGCACCCCGCGCTGTGCAGCGCGCGGCGACGAGCACACCGTGGCACGGCGTCGCGATCGCGCGCGCCGTTGAGAGCGCTTTCCCGGAGGGCGCCGCAGCTTCGCAGCGGCTCCGCGACGGTGTCCTCACGGTGCGCGCGTCCGGCCGCTCGGCGCAGCGACGTGCGCGTCGCGGGGCGATCCGCACCGCGGCGAGCCTGGAACGCGCTCCAGCTCGCGGCCCAGCGCGGCCATTCGCGCCGCCCGCCGAGCGGCGATCTTCGCTGCGGGCTCGCCGGATGCCAGCCGATCAGCGGCCGGAGCAGCCCGGCCCCTCGCTGCGAGCGCGGTCGCCGCCGGCTCGCAGCGAGGGGCGCGTCACGTGCCCGATGATGTCGCAGTCGCGTTCCCGACGCCCCCAGCGCGCCCGCTCACACGCCGTGCGCTGCACGACGGGCGGGCTACGCTCGTGAGGCCGACATCGCGAAGTAGCGGCATCTCACCGACGAAGTTCGACGATTGCCAGCATTGTTCAGCGCCGTCGAATGAGGAACATCGAATGCGACACCCGGGCAGGAAAGCTCGCGCAGCGCGAGCGTGCTCGACGCAAGATCCGGATCGCAGGGCGGACAGCGCACGGTCGAACGCGCGCCGTGGCGCGCCCGCTCTGCGCTAGCGCGGATCGGTCTCGGTCTTCAACGACGAGCCGTCGTCGGTCATGCGAGAGGGCCCTCCGGGGACATCGGTGGTGTCGCTGTGGGCGGGGCCATGCGCGGCGGGGTTGCGCGCCTCGTGGCCGATGGCCTGGCTCTCGCTCTGTGGAACGGGCTTGGGTTTGCGGGATGGCTTGAAGCGTTGCTTGCGTGGCATAGGCTGGGGAGCCAGCAACATCCGTGCACATGACCGGGAGCTCGTACGTAGTATCGCGTATCCGATTCGCCTCCAGTGGTCCGGCAACTACACCAATGTCGCAGGGCTGTGGTCCTGGATACCGAGCTATCATGCATACTTGCACGTGAGGAAGCACTTGCGAGCCCGCGGTCTGTCATTTTCGGAGGTGCCGCGACCTCTCCACGAGACCGGATGACTTCCTCGGAACTGCCCGCGCGCTGCTGCTGCTCCGACTGGATCGCGGGGCTCGCGCGCGATCACGCGGGCCGGCTTGCGGCGATCGCCCGACGAGAAGGGCTGACGGCGAGCGACGCGCTCGACGTCGTGCAGGACGCGTTTCACACCCTGCTCGGCCGGCCGGACGTCGCCGCGCTGCGCGGCCGGCCCGACGTCGCCGCCCGCCTGCTCGCCGCGATCGTGCGCAACGCCGCCCGCAACCTGCGCCGGCGCCACCACCGCGCGCGGCCCCACGTCGAGCTCGACGCCGCGCCGCTGCTCGCCCCCGAGCCCCGGCCCGATCACGCGCTGGAGCACGCGGTCACGGCGGTGCAGCTGGTCGGCTGCATGAGCCAGCTCGGCGACGTGCACCGGCAGATCGTGACGCTGCGGGTGCTCGAGGAGCTGTCTGGCGAGGAGGCCGCACGCGCGCTCGGTCTGACCCCGAACCACGTCGCCGTGCTGCTGTACCGCGCCCGCAAGCAGCTCGAGCGCTGCATGCAGGCGGCGTGACCGCGCGGCTGACCCGGTGATCACGGCCCTGCGATCGCCACGTCGCCCGCCAGCGCGCGGTCGAGCATGCCGGCGACGAACGCGCGCGGCCGGCTGCCGACCACGCGGCCGACCTCGCGGCCGTCGCGCAGCAGCACCACGGTCGGCATCGCGCGCACGCCGAACCGCTCGGCCAGCGCCGGCTCGGCGTCGACGTCGACCGCGGTGAACCGGACGCGGCCGGCGTACGCGGGCGCGAGCGCCGCGAGCACGGCGCCGAGCACGCGGCACGGCGGGCACCACGCCGCGGTGAAGTCGACCAGCGCAACGCCCGGTGCGGCGGAGGCGGTCTCGAAGCGGTTCCGATCCAGGACGGGGATTGCGTCTGCCATGCCGGTAGAGGTATCGACCGGGGGCCGGATGACAGCGAGGGCAGCGAGGGCGGTGAGCGCCGCGCGGGCTGCGACGATCGCGATCCCGGGCGTGACGCGCCGGCCGGACCGCGGTACGACGGAGGCATGCCCGTTGCGACCGCTCGCGCCCGCAGCCCCCGATCGGTCCGGCGCTCGGCGAGCCTGGCGCTGCGCGGCGACGGCACGCTGACGATCGCGTGCGTCGCCGACACCCACTCGCAGCCGCATGCGGCGATCGCCGAGCGGCTCGCCGCGATCGCGCCCGACGCGATCCTCCACGCCGGCGATATCGGCGATCCGGCGGTGATCGACGGGCTCGCGGCCACCGCGCCGGTGTTCGCGGTGCGCGGCAACATCGACACGCGGTCGGCGTTCCCCGACGTGCTCACGCTCGACCTGGTGGGCCCGGGCGATCCGGGTGCCGGCACGGACGGTCCCGGCGGCGCGCCGCGGCTGCGGATCTACCTGACCCACATCGCGGTCGCCGGGCCGCGGATGCGCGGCGATGTCGCGCGGGCGGCGCGCGCCGAGCGGGCGCAGCTGGTGGTGTGCGGCCACTCGCACGTGCCGTTCATCGGCCGCGAGCGCGAGCTGACCGTGTTCAACCCGGGCTCGATCGGACCGCGGCGGTTTCACCTGCCGATCGTGTTCGGGACGATCGCGATCACGCCGCAGGCGGTCCGGCTCGCGCACATCGACTGCGAGACCGGCCAGCGCTGGCTGCCGCCCTGAGCGGTCGGCCCACCGCGAGATGCTTCGCGGCAGCGGATCAGCCGCCGATCTTGCCGAGCACGAAGCTTGCGGCCGTGGTCTGGTACCGGTTGAGGTAGGTCAGGTGGACCTGCGTGCTGTTGCCGCTGGCGCAGAACGTGTCGTTGGCGTCGCACCACGCGGCGATCCGCGACGCGAAGCCGCTCAGCACCTGGAGCTGGGTCGCGCTGCGCGGGAACCGACCGTTGCGGGTCGAGGTCCCGAGGTCGAACGCCTGGTTGGTGACGTGGCGCGGATCGCCGAACGTCGCGACCACGGTGACGTGGCTCGAGATGTTCGAGGCGACCGGCGGGGTCGCGGTGCCGAGCGAGCCGCCCTGGCCGCCGCCGAGCACGTCGAGCACGACGTGGGCGCCCTGCGAGTAGCCGAGCAGCACGATCTTCTCGTTGGGGCAGTTGGTGACCTCGGTGGTCAGCTGGCTCTTGAGCGCGTTGATGCCCTGCAGCGAGCTGTTGTTGTAGTTGTTGAGCGTCGCCGGGTAGTTGACCGAGGCGCGCGAGACGTTCTGGGTGCTGGTGTTGATGATCTGGGTGACCAGGGCGCCGGTGATGCCCTCGCCGGCCGCCTCGGTCGAGGCGCGCGCGGTGATGATCGCGACGTCGGCGCAGGTCGTCGCCGGCTGATCGGCGGCTTCGGTCTCGGGATCGGGCTCGCCGGCGAGGCAGGCACCGAACACGAGCGGGGTGACGAGCAGCAAACGGGTGAGCGTGGCCTTCATGATCGACTCCGGGGCAAGGGTTGAGCTGACAGGGGGGTGAGCTCTGCCGGGCTCGTCTGCGCGGTACACGAGACCGGGCGTTGGCCGCGATGCGGGACGCAAGAGGACACGTACAACACTGAATGAGGAACTATCAAGTTCCTAAATCAAGAATTCGACCGATCGGTAGGTATCGACGAAGAAGTCGCGATTCTTTGATGCAATTATCGAGAGGGTCATCACGAACAGGAACGACCATGTCTCGAATCGCTGCGGGGCCGCTGTGCACGCCGCGGACATGACGTGCCGCGTCGCGCGCGACGCGCCGCGCGATCGCTGAGGGTTGGCCGGGCAATCTGCCTCAGCGCGCGTGCTGCGCCGCGCCATGCTCGACGGTGAGCGCGCGGTGCGCCCGGTGGCCGGCGTCGTCGGCGACGACGATGTCGTGCCGGCCGGCGACCGGCGTCCAGTACACCCGCTGATCGGACGGCGCGCTGCCGACCAGCGCACCGTCGACGAACCAGTGCAGGCGCGCGGCGCGGGTCGACGCCGACAGCGGCACGAGCTGGCGATCCGCCGGCACGCCGGGGATCAGCGTGACGATCTGGCCCTCGCCGGGCGTCATCATCACCGGCGCTGCGTCCGCCGGCCCGGCGGCGCAGTCGTCGTCGAACACCGGCGGCTCCGGCACGGCGCGGTGGCGGGCGGATAGCCAGGCGGTGATCGAGCTCGGCAGGACCACGAAGCTCCTGCGGTCGTAGTCGTGGCCGGGCTTGCGGCAGGCGGGGAGCACCGCGCGCCCGGTCGCGCGATCGACCTCGTACGCCTGGTGGTACGGGCACGGCGCGGTCGGCACCGCATGGACCGGCGCGCGGGCGCGCACCCGCTCGGGACAGGCGTCCCCGGCGAGGTGGCCGGAGTAGCTGCACAGCTCGACCTCGACGAGGTCGTCGGGCGGCGCGGTGGGCGCGGCGGGCGCGCGGCCGGCCAGGCCCTCGAGCACGTCGAACAGCAGCGGCCCGGCCGCCTCGGAGCCGACCAGCTCGGCGCTCGGCTTCTCGTCGACGTTGCCGGTCCACACCACCGCGGTGTAGGCCGGGCCGGAGCCGACCGCCCACGCGTCGCGGAACCCGTAGCTCGTGCCGGTCTTCCAGTGGATCGCGGGCGGCACCCCGGCGATGTCGCGGCGGCGCGGGAAGTCGGGCCGGTCGCGCTCGGTCAGCGCCTGCCGGGTCAGCCACGCGGCGCCGGGGCCGAACACCTGGACCGGCTCGCCGGGCGGGGCACCGGCGACCAGCCGCAGCGGCCGGTACGCGCCGTCCTCGGCGAGCGTCGCGTACAGCCCGGCGAGCTCGAGCGGCGTCAGCTCGATCCCGCCGACGATCATCGACAGCCCGTACCGGCCGGGCGCGGCGCGCGAGGGCGCCACCCCCATGCGGGCGAGCTCGCCGACGAAGCTCTCGACGCCGAGCCGGTCGAGCAGGTCGACGAACGGCAGGTTGAGCGAGCGCGACAGCGCGTCGTGCAGCGCGACCAGCCCCGACCAGTCGCCGTCGAAGTTGCGCGGCCGGTAGGTGCCGTACTGGGTCGGGACATCGGCGACCACGAACTCGGGCAGCGCGATGCCGCGGTCGATCGCGAGCGCGTAGAGCAGCGGCTTGAGCGTCGACCCCGGCGAGCGCGGACGGCCGAACATCGCGATCTGCCCGCCGTGCTGGGTGTCGCCGAAGTCGAGGCTGCCGACCAGCGCGACGACCTCGCGGCTGCGGTGGTCGACCACCACGATCGCGCCGCCGTAGATCGCCTTGCGGTGCAGCTCGGCGCGGCGCAGCAGGGCCTCGCGCTCGGCGAGCGCCTGGATCCCGGCGTCGAGCGTCGAGCGCACCCTGCCGTCGTGGGGGTGGCGGTGGTGCAGCCACACCGCGGCGTGCGCGGCCTGGCGCGGCATCCGGCGCAGCCGGTCCGGCGGCGGGGTCGCGGCGGCCTCGGCGAGCGCGGTCCGGGCATCGACCGCCGGCACCACGCCGGCCGCGATCAGCTTGCCGAGGATCGCGTCGCGCCGGGCGCGCAGCCGCGCCGCGTTGTCGGGCCGGGGCGCGAACCGCCGCGGCCCCTGGGGCACCGCGAGCAGCGTCGCGATCTCGAGCGGCGTCAGGTGGCGCGCGCCGTGGCCGAAGTACGACCACGCCGCCGACTCGACGCCCTCCACGTTGCCCCCGTACGGCGTGCGCGACAGGTACTCCGCGAGGATCTCGCGCTTGGACAGCCGGAGGTCGAGCTGCACGGCGCGGAACATGTCGATCAGCTTGGCGCGCAGCGTGCGCGGCCGGGGCTCGAGCAGCCGCGCCAGCTGCATGGTCAGGGTCGAGCCGCCCGACACCCGGCGGGCGTGCAGCGCGTCGCTCGCCGCGGCGCGGACGATCGCGATCGGATCGACGCCGTCGTGGTGCCAGAACCGCCGGTCCTCGAGCGCGATCAGCGCGGCGACCAGCGCCGGGTCGACGTCGTCGAGGGCGACCGGCAGCCGCCACTTGTCGTCGCGCGCCAGGAACACGTAGGCCGGCGTCCCGTCGCGGTACTCGATCGCGGCCGACCACTCGCCGGGCCGGTCCGGAAGCGGAACGGCGATCGCGGCCACCAGCGCGGCGAGCAGCGCCGCGTTGATCGCGATGACCGCCGCGAGCGCCGCGCGCAGCACGCGGCTGCGCCGGCGCGCGCGCGTCAGATCGTCTTGCCGGTCCACGGCCCGCCGATCACCGCGCTGCCGCCCTTGCCGCGCGCCCACAGCGTCGGGTCGTACATCGCGCCGGCCTCGACCGGCGGCACGGTGAACGTGCCGGAGGTCACCGCGCGCACCGTGTAGATCAGCTTCTTGCCGGTCCTTGGCGGCAGCGCGCCGAACGCCTCGAGCCGGTCGTCGCGCAGGTTCATGAACTCGGACGCCCACAGCTCGTCGTCCTTCATCCAGTCCGCCCGGGTCGACCGGCCGAGCTTCGGGTTCTCGATCTCGAACCCGGCGGGCAGCCGATCGACCAGCGCGATGTTCTGGATCGCCGCGCCGCTGGTGTTGGTGAGCTCGAGCTCGACGTACACCAGGTCGCCGAGCTTGACCTGGCCGGCCGCCAGATCGAGCTCGCCGCCGTCGAGGCCGCGGTAGGTCCGCGCCACCGCCAGGCCGTTGCCGCCGAGCTTGTAGTCGCCGCCGGGCCGCACGCCCTCGCTGCTGATCACCAGCCACGTGCCGGCCGCCGCCGCGGGGACGTCGAGCGTGAGCTGCTTGACCTCGCTGGCCCGCCGCACCGCCCACGCCCTGTCGGGGCTCGGGTGCTTGGGGGCGCGCGGCGCGATCGTCGCGCCGTCGGCGGTCAGCGTGCCCCCGGCGGTGCCCTTGGCGCCCAGCCCGGTGACCCACTTGCCCAGGCCCGTCACGCCCCACACCAGCTCCTGGGTGTTGAAGTAGTACGGCGTCTGGCCGACCAGGCCCTCCGCGACGCGGGTCGCGAGCGGCTCGCCGGCCGGATCGTTGCCGAACAGGTCGAAGAACACGCTGAGCGCGAGGCCGCGGCGCCGGCGGTCGGAGTAGAAGCTCCAGCTGTTGATCCGCTCGTCGGCGATCGGCGAGGCGTCGACCGCGCGCAGCTCCTTGTCGAACCGGCGGTCGCCGGCGAGGAACAGCGCAGCCTGGAGCAGGGTGCGGTCCTCGGCCTGCTCGCCGCGCACCCCGGCCGGCAGGTGCTCGATCAGCGCGAGGATCCGCGCCTTGCGGCCCTTGCCGGCGCGCGCCAGCACGTAGTGCAGGTATGCCTCGGACTGCTCGTCGTAGTGGTTCCACCGCTCGCGCCGGATGTTCTCGCCGCGCTCGTACTGCGCGACCCGGGTCTCGATCCACGCCATCACCTCCTTGAGCCGATCGTCGGGCACGGCGTAGCCGGCCTTCCTGGCGTCGAGCAGCATGTCGGTCGCGTACGCCGTCGCCCACTCGAGCGGCTCGGTCGCGCCCGGCCAGTAGCCGAACCCGCCCGACGGCGTCTGCATCGTGAACACCCGGTTGATCCCGGCGAGCACCATGTCCTCGACCCGGGCCTCGGCGAGCTGGCGGTCGACCTGCTCGACCAGGCTCGCGACGTAGAGCAGCGGCCGGGTCGACGACGTGGTCTGCTCGATGCACCCGTAGGGGTAGTGGATCAGGTAGCCGAGGTGGTCGAACGACTCGCCGTACGGGTTGGCTGTCATCCAGAACGTCGTGGTCTCGCTGGTCGGCACCCAGTTCTTGAGCACGGTCGCCCGGGCCGCGAGATCGAGCGTCCCCGCGTCGAGCCGGATCTTCTGGATCGCGCGCTCGCGCGGCCCGGCGGGCAGGAACGGCACGTCGACCTCGTCCTTGACCTCGAACGCGCCGGCCGGGCCCCTGGCGCGCGCGACGACCCGCAGCTTCGCGCCGCCGGCCGCCATCTGCGCCCTGGCCCCGAACACCGCGGTCTCGGCGAAGCCGTTGGCGATCTTGACCGTGCCGGTGTCCTTGCCGGTGAAGCGCAGCGGTGGCGCCGCGGTCCGGGGCGCCGCGAGCCCGGCGATCGCGAGCGGCTCGCTCGACAGCGCGACGGTCACCTCGAGCGGGCCGCCCGACAGGTTGGTCATGAACACCGGGATCTGGACTTCGTCGTTCTGGGTGATGAACCGCGGGAACGTGACCTGGAGGACCAGCGGATCCTTGACCGTGACGTGCGCCTCGGCGCGGCCGATCCGCCCCGCGGTCGCGATCACCGCCATCACCCGCAGCTCACCGCGGTACTGCGGGACCTGGAACGGGATCGTCCCCTTGCCATCCGCGCCGAGCGGGACCACGCCGGAGAACAGCGCGACCGGCTTGACCGGCTGGACCCGGCCGCCGAGCGCGTCCGCGGCATCGGGGATGCCGTCGGCGTCGGCGTCCCCGCCG
>DATAPF010000651.1:0-5248 GCA_036265355.1 Kofleriaceae bacterium
CGCGTGCTCGACGAGGTGTTCGCCCGGTTCTGCATCGGTAAGTGACCTCGCGGGTGCGATCGCGGAATACGAACGAAGCGCTTTGCAGGCGCGCGGCGGTCGCTATAGTCGCCGGCGGTGAGCCTCGAAGACGATGCGCTCGACGAGCTCCGCGAGCTGGTGGCGGTCCACCGGTTGCGCGTGCCGCGTGTGCGCGATGGAGCGCCCGGCGCCGTGGTCCGGCTCGACGGCCGCGACGTCCTCAACTTCGCGTCCAACGACTACCTCGGCCTCGCCGGAGACCCGCGGCTGATCCGGGCCGCCGCGGCGGCGCTCGACGACGGCGGCACCGGTGCCGGGGCGTCGCGGCTGATCGTCGGCAACCACCGCCAGCACACGATGCTCGAGGCGGCGGTCACGGACTGGCTGGGCTGCGGCGGGGTTGCGCTGTTCAGCTCCGGCTACGCCGCCAACGTCGGCGTGCTGAGCGCGCTGCTGAACGGCGGCGCCGTGGTGTTCTCCGACGAGCTCAACCACGCGAGCATCATCGATGGCTGCCGGCTGTCGCGCGCCGAGATCACGGTGTTTCGCCACCGCGACATCGCCGCGCTGGAGGCCGCGCTGTGCGCCCGCGAGGGCCGCCGGCGGATCGTGGTGTCGGAGTCGCTGTTCTCGATGGACGGCGATCTCGCCGACGTCGAGGCGATCGCCGCGCTCTGCAAGCGCCACGACGCCGCGTTCATCCTCGACGAGGCCCACGCGATCGGCGTGATCGGCCCGGAGGGCAGGGGGCTCGCGGCGCTGCATGGCGTGGTACCGGACGTCGTGATCGGCACGTTCGGCAAGGCGCTCGGCGGCTTCGGCGCGTTCGCCGCGACGTCGCGCGCGGTCGCCGACCTGCTGTGGAACAAGGCCCGGCCGCTGGTGTTCTCGACCGGCTTGCCGCCGAGCATCCCGGCGGCAGCCACCGCTGCGATCGAGATCGTGCGCGGCGTCGATGGGGAGCACCGGCGCGCCCGGTTGACCCGGCACGCGCGCCGGTTGCGCACGCTCGTCCGCGGCATCGCGGGCGCACCGGCGAGCGCGATCGCGCCGCTCGTGATCGGCGATGACCGCGCTGCGATGCGCTGCACCGAGCGCCTGCTCGCCGACGGCATCTTCATCCAGGGCATCCGGCCGCCGACGGTGCCGCCCGGGACGGCCCGGCTCCGGGTCGGCCTGAGCGCCGCCCATTCTGACCAACATATTGACATTGCTGCGGAATCTATGCTCTGCGCGCTCGCCGCCGAGGGCCTGCGATGACCGACCTCGCCGACCTCGATCGCCAGGTCATGTGGCACCCGTTCACGCAGATGGCGGAGTGGGAGCCGCTGGTGATCGCCGCCGGTGACGGCAACTACCTGATCGACCGCGCGGGTCGCCGCTACCTCGACGGCGTCAGCTCGCTGTGGTGCAACGTGCACGGCCATCGCCACCCGCGGCTCGACCGCGCGCTGCGCGATCAGCTCGACCGGATCGCGCACTCGACGTTCCTCGGCCTGTCCCACGAGCCGGCGGTCCGGCTCGGCGCCGCGCTGATCGACGTCGCGCCGCCCGGCCTGCGCCGCGTCTTCTACTCGGATTCCGGGGCGACCGCCGTCGAGATCGCGCTCAAGCAATCGTTCCAGTACTGGCAGCTGCGCGGCCGGGGCCGCAAGCAGCGGTTCCTCCGCCTCGACGAGGCCTACCACGGTGACACCCTCGGCGCGGTCGGCGTCGGCGGGATCGCGCTGTTCCATCGGATCTTCGGGCCGTTGCTCGTGCGCAGCGTCGCCATTCCATCGCCGGCCGGCAGCGATGGCAGCGCCGCGCTGGCTGCGCTCGAGCAACAGCTCGCGGAACACGCCGACGATCTCGCCGCGTTCGTGGTCGAGCCGCTCGTGCAGGGCGCCGCCGGCATGCTCGTGCATCCGCGCGGCTTCCTCGCGCGCGCGGCCGAGCTGTGCCGGCGGCACGCCGTGCACATGATCGTCGACGAGGTCGCCACCGGGTTTGGCCGCACCGGCACGCTGTTCGCCTGCGAGCAGGAGGGAGTCGCGCCCGACTTCCTCTGCCTCGCGAAGGGCATCTCCGGCGGCTACCTGCCGCTCGCCGCCACCCTGACCACCGAGGAGATCTACGCCGCCTTCCTCGGGCCGCAGCACGAGCTCAAGCAGTTCTTTCACGGCCACACCTACACGGCCAACCCGCTGGCGTGCGCTGTCGGCCTCGAATCGCTGGCGCTGCTGCGTGACTCCACCCTCGCCAACGCCCGCGCCCAGATCCCTCGGTTCGCCGCCGCCCTGGAGCGGATCGCCGGAATCCCCGGGGTTCGCTCGATCCGGCGGTGCGGCTTGATGGCGGGCATCGAGCTCCAACCTCGGCCACCGCGCCACCTGGGCAACGAGGTCTGCGCGCGCATCCGCGACCACGGGGTGATCCTCCGCCCGCTCGGCGACATCGTCGTCTGGATGCCGCCGCTCACCGTGCAGCCACCGGACCTCGAGCTTCTGGAACAGGCCACCGCCGCCGCGATCCGCGAGGTGCTCGCGTGAACGGCGTCTTCGTGACCGGCACCGACACCAACGTCGGCAAGACCTTCGTCGCCTGCGCGCTCGCCCGACGAGCTCACGCCCGCGGCCACAAGGTCTTCGCCTTCAAGCCGATCGAGACCGGCTGCACCTCGACCCCGAACGGCTACCTCGGCGCCGACCAGGAGCTGCTCGCCGTCGCGGCGGGCGACTGGCAGACCGGGGCGCTGCGGGGGCTGTACCGCTTTCCGCTTCCCGCCGCTCCTCTCGTGGCCGCCCAGCAGGCGGGGTCCGCGATCGATCTGGAGCTCGTCGAGCGGACCATGCAGGACGGGGCCGCCCAGAGCGGCGCGTCCTGGACCCTCGTCGAGGGCGCCGGCGGCTGGCGCGTACCGATCACTCCGGACGCCGACATGGCTGCCCTCGCACGCCGCCTTCGGCTTCCCGTGCTCGTCGTCGCTCGCGCCGGCCTGGGCACCATCAACCACAGCTTGCTGACCCTCGAGGCCATCGAGCGCGACGGCTTGTCGGTGGCCGGCCTCGTCCTCTCGCGCCACGAGACCGACGATCCGGCTGCCGCGGAGAGCAATCTGGCCCAGATCCGGCGCTGCTGGACCGGCACGATCTTGATCCTCTCCACCGATCCGCTCGTGCTCGATCGCCTGCTGCCGTCGCGGCCCTGACGCGCGCGTTGTGCGCACGGGTCGCTTGGGCGTTCGGTTTCACGTGGAACTGAAGTAGGCGGTCGGAGCCGTTTCACGTGGAACGCCTGAGAATATGCCGGAGCACCCAGTCATCTGCTCGTGCCCAGATTGCGGTGGTTCGCGGCGGATTCGCTAACGACGCTGCTCTTGGAGGGAGGGGGGCAACGCCTAGGGCCGGCCAGGCTGAATGGCACTGGAGGCCGGCATTCGTTTCACGTGGAACCGAAGTAGGCGGTCGGAGCCGTTTCACGTGGAACGCCTGAAAAGACGCCGGAGACAGCGGTGCGGGGCACGTCAGATGCGATGGTCGGCCGCCGCATGGATGCGACTCGCGCGGGGTGAACGCCCCAAGCCCATCGGTGGTGTTGGTATCCCGAGGGGTCGTCGCCATGCGGTTTCACGGTGGAACATGTACCAGGCGACCGGAGCCGCCTCACGTGGACGCCTGAGAAGATGCCGGAGCAACCCTGCCATCGGCTCGCGCCCAGATTGCGGTGGTTCGCCGCGGGATTCGCTAACGACGCTGCTCTGGTAGGTAGGGGGGCACGCGTAGGCCCGCCAGACTGAATGGCACTGAAGGTCGACCTTCGGTTTCACGTGGAACTGAAGTAGGTGGTCTGGTCGTTTCACGTGGAACGCCTGAGAAGACGCTGGAGGCAGCGGTGCCGGGCATCAGATGCGGTGGTCAGCGCTGCATGGATTCGCCAGCGACGCGACTCGCGTGGGGGGAGACTCCCAAGCGCGTCGGCTGAAGGGCAACCCGAAGTCGCCATGTCGGTTTCACGTAGAACATGTACCAGGCGATCGGTGCAGCCTTACGTGGAACGCCTAAGAAGATACTGGAGCACCGGGTGCCACCGGCTCGTGCCAGATTGCGGTGGTCCGCCGCGCTGCCTGTACTCGTGAACGACAGATCCGCGCAGCAGCCCACGGCGAGCCGAGCCTGCCCGCGTTCTCCCCGGCGGCGGGCGCGGGGGCTGCGGACCGCAGACTGGTCCGCAAACAGCCACGGAGATGAGGCCCGATACGAGGCCCGACGACCCTCGCGGACGGCCAGCCGGCGACGGGGAGGCACCCGCGTGGGTAAATGTAGGCTTCACAGGTTACCCACAGGCGGGGAGAGCGACTTTTGCGGGGAAAGCCGCGGCAGTGGCAGTGATCCGGACGAGGGTCGCGCGGAGGCTGTGACCGACGCGGGCGCGGGTGTACAGCGATGGAGGGTGCTGCGACAGTGGCCCGGCCTGCGGCGTCGACGCGACTGTCGCAGGCCGGGTTCTTGTGGCGCAACTAACGATAATTATTGAGCGGAAATTGGTCTCTCTCTTGTAGTGATGGGTAAGCAAGAAAGAGAGTTGACCGATGAATCACCTCAACAGCATTGCAGTACGGCAGCGCCAGTCGCGTATTCGCGATGCGATCTTCGCGGCGTTCGTGGCTCTCGCCGCGATCGTCTCGCTCGGCACGGTGTCGACGGTGGCGAACGCTGCCTCGACGCACATCGCAAGCCGCTGATCCGGCGCGTCGGCCGACAGGGCTGAGGGTCAGGTGGAAGGGGACGAGGGCTTCGACAGCGCGACGATCGCGCGGGCTTTGCCGAGGTGCTGGTAGGGGTCGCGGCGGGTGCCAGGTGAAAGATCGTCGCGGGGAGTCGCCTCGAATCCAAACACGACGCCACCGGGAACGACATGGCGGAGGCCGAGCAGGAGCCAATCGCGGAGGTCGAGGGTCGCGCGGGACATGGCCGCTGCGTAGGAGCGGCGAGCGTGGGCTTCGATGCGCTCGGCGAGCGGCTCGAGACCAGGCAGCGCGAGCTCGCGGGCGGCGGTGCGGAGGAAGGCGTGCTTCTTGTGGATGGGCTCCAGGGCGGTGACGTGGAGGTCGGGCAGGCAGATCGCGACGACGACGGCCGGGAGGCCACCGCCGGAGCCCACATCGAGGACGGGGACGGGGACGGGCCGGGGTGGCGGCCACGCGGAGGCGGCGGCGCGGTGCGCAGGCACGAGGTGAAGGCAATCG
>DATAPF010000652.1:0-3790 GCA_036265355.1 Kofleriaceae bacterium
GAGATGGCAATATGATCAGCGCACAGGGCCGGCAAATCCTGCTGGCGAATCTGGTAGCTGGACGTCGACCTTGAAGTGCTTGATGGCCTTCTGCAAGGCAAGTGCTGTGGCGTCGAGAGCGCTGCGTACATCCCCCACCGCGGGTGCGCGCGGGATTCGCTTGGTACGGCTCGATGATACCGGGTATCGGTAGGCAGTTGCATACTGTGACAGATGCTCGATAGCGCGCAGGTCTGATTTGAGCGGGTTCTCATCGGGGATCAGATCCACCATCTCGGCAAGGTCGTGCTTGATGCCGGCATGCTTGCCTTCCGACGTGACCACAGCGCGAATCACCTTCTCGGCCGCCTGCTCGCACAGGTGGATCGCGTTGCGGTTGTTGTTCAACGCGAGCGCATGAGCACCTTCGAGGTCCTCGGCCGCGATCCGCAAGAAATTTGCGATCAGCAGCTCAACACTCATAGATCACGACGCCATGGTGCGCCGCTTCGTATGCCAGTGTGTTCGGGGTGTCACGATCTTCGTGAAACTCCGCGAGTGGACAGAGCACGATGTCCGCCCGGGTTCGGGTCTCGCGGCGCAACCGGTACCCGGCGAACAGATCATCGGCAGCCTCCAGGTCGTCGGGAACGACGACGAAGAGATCCCAGTCGCTGGAGGCAGACGACTCGCCGCGTGCGCGGCTGCCAAACAGGCGGATCTCAAGTGGTCGGAATTCGTCGACGATGCGTACGAGCAGATGGTCGATCGGCTGAACGTCGAGCGCCTGGCCTTGAACGTCTCTGGCTTCGGTCAGGATCACGATGTGAGCTTACCATCGACGGACTCGCCGTGACGGCGCAGGTGCTCAGCTCGTCGGGCTGACGACGACGAGCTCGCCGGCCTGGCGTTGTGTCGGTAGACGCTGCCGTCGGAGGCGGCGGCGGGGGTTGCGGGCGCCTGACCCCCGCGCTCGACATGCCTGGGCACCCGGTGCTCGCCGTGACCGGGCGATCACAGGACCCGGCTCGGACCCGCGGACCACGGTAGCTCGACGGTCTCGCCGACGCGAGGCATGGCCAGGCGCTCCAGGCGGTGATCCCGCCATACCAGCCAGCCGAGCTCGGGGTCATCGAGCGAGCGACGCAGCGCGACCTCCAGCCGCGACGGCCGGCCGTCCCGCAGCGCGGCGACCCGGATCGTCGCGCCGCATTGCTCGACGGTGTCGCCGATCGCGAACGGCCGGTCGTCGCTGCGGTACAGCGTGTCGAACGAGCCATCGAGCAACGGCCGATCGAGCGCGTCGATCGCCAGCGAGCGCGCGCCGGTGCGGGTGAGGCGATGGCCCGAGCGCGCCGCGGACAGCACCGACCAGCACCGCACCGTGCCCGGCGCCTGGTCGGCGAGGATCGCGCGCGGGTAGAGGAACACCATCGGATCGGACGCCGCGACCAGGAACACGCGTCCGGACGGCGGCGCGAGCTCGGCGATCCGCCCGGCGATCGCCTCGGTGGCGCGCGCGCGGCCCGCGAGCTTGTCGACGGCGGCGACGGTCTGCAGCGGCGCGATCCCCAGGTGGACGATCGCGAGCAGGCTGGCCAGGATCCGCCCGGGCCAGCCCGCCGCAAGCCCGCGATGCAGGACGAGGCCGATCACCGCGGCGAATGCGAGATCGGGGATCACGAGCACGCGCCCGGACGGGAACCCGGCGGCTCCGACCAGCGTGCCGGCGATGCCACCGGCCGCGAGCCACAGGACCGTGCCGCCGGGTGCGCGGTCCGTGGCCGGGGCGGGCGGATCCGCGCGCGGGCGCGAGGCCGCGCCGCTCGGGGCGGCGGGCGAGGTCAGCCACCAGGCGAGCGCGACGACGCCGACCGCCAACGCGCCGAGCAGCGCGAGCTTCCACTCCGCGACGACGTGCGCGAGCTCGGCGGGGATGCCGAGCGCGGCGTCGCCGAGCAGCAGCGGCACGCGGACGGCGGCCAGGGCGGCAAAGCCCAGCGGATCGGCGGCCGGATCGTGATAGCCGCCGCTGCCGCGCGTCCCGCAGCCGAGCGCGGCGTAGACCGCGAGGTACGCGGCGGCGAGCCCGACCGCCGGTGCGCAGGCCAGCCAGCGCTGCCGCCACGTCCGCGTCCGGTCGGTCAGCGCGAGCGCGATCGAGAGCGGCACGGCGGCGAGCGCGGCCTCGCTCGCCGCGAGCGCGATCGCCAGCGCGACCGGCGCGAGCCCGCGGCCGCGGCGGGACACCTGGAGCGCCAGCGCCGCGGCGGCGAGCGCGCCGGCGATCGCGACGTGGCGCGCCGAGATCCAGGCGTAGGCGTCGACGTGCGCGGCGGACAGCCCGAGCACGGCGACCGCCAGCGTCGCGGCCGCAGCGGGCAGCAAGCGGCGGAACAGCGCCGCGGCGGCGATCAGCAGCGCCGCGTACCACGCGAGCGACACCAGGTGATAGCCGAGCGGATCGCCGCCGAACAGCCGGTCATCGGCGGCGAACGCCAGGCCGGTCAGCGGGCGCAGGAAGTGGATCCGCAGGTCCGGGGCGGCCCACCAGGGCAGCCGTCCGGTGCGGATCCGGAGCTGGTTGCCCGCCGGGTCGCCCGGGATGAAGCGGAACAGGTCGTACGCGGCCGGCGCGTGCGGGTTCTCGGAGCGCAGCACCGCGCGAAAGCCGTGGTCGTCGGTCAGAAACCCGATCGAGATCGAGGTCGCAGCGACCGCGAGGCTGAGCCCGATCGCGATCGCCAGCGCGCGCCGCGTGGCCAGCGCGCGCTCGAGGTGGGTTGCCATGACGCATGGTTCGCAGCATCTTGATGTTGTGTCAAAGACAAGATACGCCGCTGATCGAGACCTTTTGGGTCTGAACTATCTCGCCCCATGATCGAGCTCCGCCTGCTGCGCTACTTCATCGCCGTCGCCGAGACCGAGCACGTCGGCAAGGCCGCCACCCGGCTGCACATCTCGCAGTCGCCGCTGAGCCGGCAGATCCGCCAGCTCGAGGACCTGATCGGCGTGCCCCTGTTCGATCGCGAGCGCCGGCGGATCCGGATCACGCCGGCGGGGCGCTGGCTGCTCGGCCACGCCCGCGAGCTGGTCGCGCGCGGCGATGCGCTGGTCCGCGACGTCCGCGCGATCAGCGGCGGCGATGCGGGGCAGATCGCGGTGGGCTGCGTCGGGACGGCGCTGGCCAGCGGCATCCTGCCCCGGGTGCTGCGCCGGCTGCGCAGCGAACGGCCCGGCGTGCGGCTCGTCCTGCGCCAGGCGGCGTCGAGCGCGCAGCTCGCCCAGCTGCGGGCGGGCGAGCTCGATCTCGCCCTGATCCACGGCGATCCGCGCGCGCCGGATCTCGCGGTGCGCCGGGTGTTCGAGCAGCCCTACGTGCTCGCGGTCCCGCGCTCCGGCCCGCTGGCCCGGCGCGCGATCCGCCCGGCGCAGCTCGAGGGTCAGCCGTGGATCCTCGTCGCACCGGGCGACGACGAGCGCGATCGCTGGGCGACCGCGTGGGGCGCCGCCGGGTTCACCCCCGAGGTGACCGTGCGCGTCGTCGAGTGGACCAGCGCGCTCGCCCTGGTCGACGCGGGCATCGGGCTCGCCCTGGTTCCGCGCAGCTACGCCGCGATGCCGCCGCGCCACGTCGCGATCCGCGAGCTGCCGTGGCTGAAGCTGACCTCGCGGCTGTCGCTCGCCGTGCGCCGCAGCGCCGGATCGAAGCTGACCGGCGACGTCGCGCACTGGATCGAGGAGGCGGCGGCACAGATCGGCTCGCCCCGCTGACCCCGACGAGCTCGCCGGCCCGGGCGCGCTACGGATC
>DATAPF010000653.1:0-5629 GCA_036265355.1 Kofleriaceae bacterium
GTCCGCGCCAGGGCGCGGCGCGAGCTCGAGGCGATGGTCGACGATCGGGCGGCCGCGGCGATGACCGCGCAGCGGGCCGCGCGCCGGCTCGCCGCGCAGCGCGACGCCGCCCGCAGCCGCGCGATCGCGCTGTTCGATGGCGCGCACTGGAGCGAGGGCGAGCGGGCGTGGACCGAGGTCGAGGTGATGGGCACGCGCGAGGAGCGCCAGTACCGCAGCGCCTCGGAGGCGCTCGACAGCGTGCTGCTGCTCGATCCCGGGCCCGGGCGCGCCGCGCTGCGCGCATGGGCAGCCGACCTCGCGTTCGAGCGACTGGGGCGCGCCGAGCGCGACCGCCGCCGCGACCTCGCCGACGAGCTGGCGTCCCGGCTGCTCGCGTACGGCGACGATCGCTACCGGGCGTCGCTCGCCGCCGACGCGCGCGTGGAGCTGACCGTGGCGCCGGCCGAGGCCCGGGTGTGGATCGAGCGGCCGGGCGCCGCGCGCCAGCTCGTGGATCCGGTGCGATCCGAGCTCCGCCTGCCGGCGGGCTCGCTGGTGCTGGCGCTGGAGGCGCCCGGTCGCGTGCCGGCCCGGCTCCCGGTGCTGCTCGCGCGCGGCGAGACCCTGGCGATCCGGATCGCGCTGCCGGCGGCCTCCGCGGCGCCGCCGGGGATGATCTACGTGCCGCCGGGGCGGTTCCTGTTCGGCAGCGCCGAGAGCTCGGACTCGCTGCGCCAGGTGTTCAACGCCGCGCCGCTCCACGAGGTCGCGACGGGCGGCTACTTCATCGCCCGCTACGAGGTGACGTTCGCCGAGTGGATCGAGTTCCTCGATGCGCTCGCCCCCGACGAGCGCCGCCGCCGCAGTCCGCGATCCAACAACGCGGTGTCGTCGATCACGCTGACCGAGATCGCGGCGCGCACGTGGCGGCTCAGCTTGACGCCGACGACCCGGACCTACAGCGCCGAGGCCGGCCAGCGGCTGCACTACGCGGCCCGGGCGAAGCGCGCCGATCAGGACTGGCTGCGGTTCCCGGTGTCCGCGGTGTCGTTCGAGGACGCCCAGGCGTTCGCGCGCTGGCTCGATCGCACGCACCGGATCCCCGGCGCGCGGCTGTGCGACGAGTACGAGTGGGAGCGCGCGGCGCGCGGCGCCGATGCCCGGACCTTCCCGGGCGGCGACGCGCTCGGGCCCGACGACGCCAACATCGATGTCACCTACGGCCGCGAGCCGCTCGCGTTCGGCCCCGACGAGGTCGGCTCCCACCCGGGCGGGCGCAGCCCGGTCGGCGCCGACGACATGGCCGGCAACGTGTGGGAGTGGACGCGCTCGGTCCAGGCCGCGGACGCGCCGGTGGTGCGCGGCGGCAGCTGGTACCACGGCCGGCTCAGCGCGCGCAGCATGAACCGCGAGTACGGCGAGCCGACCGAGCGCACGCCGCTGATCGGCGTCCGGCTGTGCGCCACGCCACCGTGACCGCGCGCTGCGCACGAGGCTTCGATCACCCATGACCCACGGAGAACAAGACGTATGACCGGACATCACATCGCATGGTTCGCGACGCTGGGGCTCGCCGCGTGCACCGCCCAGGCCGAGTCGGTCGGCCAGCAGGCGATCATGGAGAACCAGGGCACCCAGCTGCAGGGCGTGCAGCTGCAGGGCGGCCAGGTCCAGGGCATGACGCTGGTCGGCTTCCAGTACGCCGGCGCGACGCTCGGTGACGCCGCGCTGGCCAACGTCCGGGTCGAGCGCGGCGAGCTGGTCGCGGACTCTGGCCCAGTTGCGCTGCACGGCGCCGATCTGGTCGGCGCCCACCTCCAGGCCCAGGCCCACGACCCGCGCCATCCGTCGTCGACCGCGCTGGTCGAGTACCGGATCACCGGCGTCGAGCCCGAGGCGGCGATCCACGATCCGACCGGGACCGGCGCGACCTACCTCTACACGCTGGAGCAGAACGTCGACGGCGCCGGCACCTGGCAGGCGGCGTGCCCGGTCGACGCCGACGGCAAGCAGGTCGCGATCCCGCTGACCGCGACGTGGGACGACCACGGCAACCGCGTCGCGTCGAGCGCGCTGTTCACGTTCGGCTGCACCACCGGGGTGATCGCCAAGTGCTACCGCTGGGGCTACCGGCCGTGGGTCACCGGCTTCGGCGACCTCGTGGCGGCCCACTGGACGTGCACGCGGGTCGCGCGCGCCGACTACTGCGGCACCGGCACGTCGCACACGCGCGACGGCACGCTGATCAACGTCTGGGACCGGCTACCGGCGCCGGGCCCGATCCAGGCCCGCGGGACGACGCCGGCCGGGATGCTGTTCGAGGCCGGGTGGAACACCGGCGGCGCGGTGTGCTTCTCCCACGCGCGCTGGCTGCTCGACGGGCCGTTGATCGCGGTGGGCTGCCCGGGCCGGCTGATCCCGCCCGGCCTGCTGATCCTGAACGCGACCGTCTGCGACACCGTCGCGCAGGTGCTCGGCCAGGCCGGCGACGCCCAGATCTTCGACGAGTCCAACCTCCACCTCAACCTCGACCTGTTCTGACCCGGCGGCGGGCGCGGCGTCGCGCGGGTCAGCGCGACGATGTCGAACCCCAGCGGTCATGATCGACCTCGCGCGCCGGTCCGGCGATCGCCGCGCGCCGGGAGTCCTGCTGCCGGGGCCTGCCAGCAGCTGCCGGCTCGGGACATCACTCGACGCGGTTCATCGGGCGTGCCGCACCCGGCTGCTGGGCCCCGGCGCGCGCGGCCCCCGGCGCTCACCGCCGGATCACGCAGGATCTGCGCGGCCGCAGCGGATCCTGTCGCGATCGCGAGCCCGGACGATCTATGATTCGGTGTGCGCCGGGGAGTCCTGCTGAGTGTGTGGCTCGTCGCCGGGTGCGGGCGGATCGGCTTCGACGTGGAGGCGCACGGTGATGCCGGCGCCCCGGTGGCGGGAGGCCCCGGGATCGGGCGCCCGGGCGACGGTGGGGTCCCATCCGACGCGCTGCTGCTCGCCTGCGGGGCGCCGTGTCCGGTGGGGCAGTACTGCAGCACACCCGCGGGCATGTGTTCCGGTCCCGGAACCTGCGCGGCGAAACCCATGCCGGGCGACGTCTGCCCGGACGTCGTCGTGTGCGGCTGCGACGGCAAGCAGTACCCGACGCCGTGCGACGCCGAGCGGGCCGGCGTGAGCATCGCGTCGCTCGGCGCCTGCACGTTCTGAAGCCTCCGCAGCCTCCGCGCGGCGGCGCGCTGGATACAGGACCTGCTGGTGAGGCCGTCGATGCCGGTCGGATCCGGCTGGACACCCTGCGAGGTATCGCTATCCTGGAAGGAGGACATGGTGGGCATGTCCATTGCTGGGCAGTGGGCGGAAGGAGGAACCGTGCTGGCACTCGAGGGCACCCGGCATGCGCCGGGGAAGCGGGAGCGGTTGGTCGACATCCTGGATCGCACCGGGGTGTTGCGGGGGGTGATGCAGCTGCGGCGGCTGTCCCCGCTGCCGATCGTTGGAATTTTCACATTTCACCATATCCACGACGCGGCCGAGGATGCGTCGTATCCCTACGATCCGGAGGTTGCCGACGCGACCCCGCAGCAGTTCCGGCGCCACCTGGAGGCCCTGCTGCGGATCGGCACGCCGATCACGATGGCCGAGCTGCTGCGCGGGCTGGGCGGCGCGACGCTGCCGGCCAACCCGCTGATGATCACGTTCGACGACGGCTACCGCAGCTGTCATGACGTCGCGCTGCCGATCCTGCGCCGGCTCGGCGTCCCGGCGACGTTCTTCATCGCGACCTCGTTCGTCGCCGAGCGCCGGCTGTACTGGTGGGAGCGCATCGCGCTGGCGCTGCACGCCGCGCGCCGGCCGCGCGCGACGATCACCTACCCGCGGCCGCTCGAGATCGATGCCCGCGATCCGGGGACGCGGCGGACGCTCGACGGTCTGGTCAAGCAGACCTGGTCGCTCGACGTCGAGCGCTTCCTCGACGAGCTGTGCCGCGCCCTGGACGTCGAGTGGAGCCCGGCGATCGAGGCCGAGCACGCCGACCGGCTGATCATGACCCGCGCACAGGTCCGGGCGCTCGCCGACGCCGGGATGTCGGTCCAGTCCCACACCAAGAACCACCGCGTGCTCGATACGCTCGACGACGATGCGCTGCGCGACGAGCTGCTCGGCGCGCGGCTCGATCTCGAGCGCGAGATCGGCCGTCCGGTCGAGGCGATCGCGTACCCGGTCGGCCGGCCGATCCAGCAGCCGCGGATCCGCGCCGCGATCGCCGACGCGGGGTACCGGGTCGGGTTCGCCAACGTCGGCGGCGTCAACCCGCTGTGGCCGGCCGCGCTGCGCAGCGCGATGGCGTTCGATCCGTACGACCTGCGGCGGATCGCGACCGAGAGCTCGATGTCCGAGGCGATGCTGCTCACCCAGCTCGCGATCCCGTCGCTCGGGTACTGAACGGCCCCGGACCGGGCGCTCGGCGCCGCCCGCGGTCTGGTAGCGTGGTCCGCATGGCGATCCTGCGCACCCCGGACGAGCGGTTCATCGGTCTGCCGGGCTACCCGTTCGAGCCGCACTACGTCGACGTGCTCGGCCTCCGCATGCACTACGTCGACGAGCGAAGCGAGAAGATGGGGGGTGGGGACCCCGCCGGCTCTGCGCGTGGGGCGGGGGGCAAAGCCCCCCGGGGGATCGACGCGGGCAGCGGCGCGCCGGTGCTGCTGCTGCACGGCGAGCCGTCGTGGAGCTACCTGTACCGCAAGCTGATCCCGCCGCTGGCCGCGGCCGGGCTGCGCGCCGTGGCGCCCGATCTGATCGGCTTTGGCCGGTCCGACAAGCCCGACGCGCGCGATGACTACACCTACCAGCGCCACATGGACTGGCTGACCGCGTTCGTCGTGGCGCTCGATCTGCGCGACATCGTCCTGGTGTGCCAGGACTGGGGCGGCCTGCTCGGACTCCGGCTCGCGGCCGAGCACCCCGAGCGGTTCGCGCGGATCGTCGCCGCCAACACGTTCCTGCCGACCGGCGATCGCAGGCCGGCGGACGCGTTCTTCGCGTGGCAGCAGTTCTCCCAGAGCGTCGCCGAGCTGCCGATCGGCCAGATCGTCAAGTCGGGCTGTCACGTCGCGCCGCCGCCCGAGGTGATCGCCGCCTACGACGCGCCGTTCCCCGACGAGCGCTACAAGGCCGGGGCGCGCCAGTTCCCGCTGCTCGTACCGACCCGGCCCGATGATCCGGCCGCCGCGGCCAACCGCGCGGCGTGGCAGGTGCTGGAGCGCTGGGACAAGCCGTTCCTCACCGCGTTCTCCGACGGCGATCCGATCACCCGCGGCGCGGACCGGGCGCTGCAGCAGCGGATCCCGGGTGCCGCCGGCCGCATCCATCCCACGGTCGAGGGCGCCGGCCACTTCCTGCAGGAGGACCGAGGTGACGAGCTGGCGCGCATCGTGATCGACTTCGCATGCGGCAGGTAGGTGATGCTGCGCTGCGATGCCGTGTTGGCGGACCGCAGTTGATCCCGCCGGGCGGGCAGGCAACCATGCCCGGGATGCGGTATGGGGTCCTGCTCGTGTCGTCGGTTCTGGCGATGGTCCTGTCCTGTGGCCGGATCGGCTTCGGCCTGCTGCCGGGCGGCACCGGCGGAGGGGACGGTGGGGGCGGG
>DATAPF010000654.1:0-31444 GCA_036265355.1 Kofleriaceae bacterium
GCCGTTCCAGCGCACCACGGTGCTCGAGCCGGTGAACCAGACATCGGTCGAGCTCGCCGCCCACCCCGACTCGAGGTCGGTCGTCGTCCCGCTGACCGACGACCACGAGGTCCCGTTGAAGTGCACCACCGTCCCGACCCCACCGGAAGCCACGCCGCACGCCCACACGTCCGAGGAGCTCAACCCCCACACGCCGCGCAGGTTGTTGGTGGTCGGGCTGGTCATCGTGGTCCACGTGCCGCTGACCCGCCGCAGGATCACCCCGCCATCGCCCACCGCGAACACGTCGCTGGCGCTGGCGGCCCAGACGCCGTGCAGCCGGGCCGTCGTGGGCGACGTCTCCTGGCACCAGGTAGGGCAGCTAACCGCGGCTACCGCCTCGGACTCTTCCGGATCCGGTCCTCCCTCCAGCTCGGCGGTAACACAGCCAGTGAGGAACACCAGGTACAGATACTTCATAGTATTCTATGAAGCATCTCACAGTTTTTGCCGTGTAGTTGGAATTTTGCTACGGAGTCACAAACGTCGTGATGACTTGATCGAACACCTGAGCATCGTCGTCATCATGTCTGTCATGACTCCTGTCATCATACCGGTCATGGTCGCCGTCCCGACCGCCGTGATGATGACGCAGCGGCGATGTATGACACCGCTCGTAGAATGTCCCACGGGGTGAGAATGCCTCGCAGGCCTGGTCCCGGGCAAAGTTCCCGCAGTCGCCCGCAAATATCATCCCGCACAGGGTAAACCCCGGATTTGCCGGATCCGGCTCGGCGCAGACGCGGTCGGCGAGCCTGCCGGCGTCGCCTGCGGCCTTGTCCCGGCCGCGGCACGCAAACCATTGCAGCGGCTGATTCAGCGGGCCAAACGCGTTGCCGAAGAACGCGGCTTCCTCCAGCGTCCATCCCGCGCGCTCGGCGACACTGGTCGCGAGCTGCGGGTGGAGGCCGCGCATCGAGATCGGAATAACTACTTCGAGGTCATTCACGCGGGCGAACATACATGCACTTACCCAGCGCTGCCCGACCGGATCGAGCCGGGACGCCAACCATTGCGGCGCCAGCCCGACCTCGCCCGGGAGCTCGAAGTCAGCCCCGTTCACGGTGCCGACCAGCGTGATGCCGAATGGCACCGCACAGCTGACGACCAGCGATAGCAGCTCCTGGCCATCGGTCGTGGCCAGCAGTTGCTGGCCCGCTGGTGACAGCCTCATCCGGCGGTCGGACAGTCGGTTCCCCGCGAGCCGATCGAGCGCGAGACGGCCGAGCTGGATCCGATTCCCGACGATCCGGTTCCCCACGATCCGATTGCCGCTCACAACGTCGGAGCTCGTCGTCGATTCGCTGGGCGCGACGGCGCACGCGACGAGCAGCGACAGCACCGCAGCAGGCAAACAACGCGAGCACATCATCATCATCCTCCCGTGAGTCGCAGGATCGGCTGTCGATTATCACTGCGCAAGCCCCATGTTGCGTGAGGCCAGTGCTCGCCAGGTAGGTCGTCGACCGTCAGAGTCCGTCCGAGACCCACAAGCCGGTGGGAAGTGGATACGGCGCCCAGCTCTCGACATCGAGCGCAGGACCGTCGACGAGATCGCCACTCACCGTCGCACGACTGACGCCGAGCGCGACGCGGGTGTCGGCAGAGAACCCCGAGATACGCGCTCGCAGCGTGGTGATATCCAGTCGATCGCGCGACACGACTGCCAGCATGCTATCCGGCGCTGTCAGCGCCACCGTCAACCCGAGTGCGCGCGCCGCCGCGATCGCGGACTCGACATCGCCGGCGTCGCCCTCGACGTAGAGCACCGCGACCTCCCGGGGCTCGCCCGGCCCGCCGTGGATGACCGCGCGCAGCGCCTCGGCGAAGCTGCGCGCCTCGGCGAACCGGTCGGCCGGTTCGGGGGACAGCGCCCGCGCGACCGGCTCGTCGATCGCCGGGTCGATGTCGACCTTGGCGGACGGCCGCGGCCGCGGGCCATGGACTTGCAGATAGCTCTGGACGACGCCCGGGGCGCCGCCGAACGCCGGCTGACCGGTCAGGACGTGATAGGCGAGCAGGCCGAGCGCATAGACATCGGTGCGCGGGTCGACCGTCTGGCCGCGCATCTGCTCGGGCGCCATCGCAGCCGGGGTCCCCAGCATGCTGCGCGACGAGGTCAGCCCCGGCCCGACCTCGTCGACCAGCTTGACCAGGCCGAAGTCGAGCAGGACCGGCCGGATCGCGCCATGGCGGCGGGCGAGGATGACGTTGGAGGCCTTGACGTCGCGGTGCACGAGGCCCGCCTCATGGGCGGTCTGCAACGCATCGCACAGCGGCTCCAGGATCGTCAGCATCTCGGCCGGGGGCAGCCCGCCCCGCTCGTGCAGCACCTCGCGCAGGCTCGGCCCCTCGACGTACTCCAGGATCAGGTACGGCCGGCCGTCCGGTAGCGCGCCGTGACCGAGGCCGCGCACCACGTTGGGGTGATCGAGCCGCTCGACGGCCTCGAGCTCGCGCTGGAACCGGGTCATCGCGTCGACCGAGCGGACCAGCTCGAGGTGCAGCACCTTGATCGCGACGCTCTCGCCATCCGCGTCGCGCTGCGCGCGCCACACCTGCCCGAATCCGCCTTCACCGATCAGGCGATCGAGCTGATGTCCCGGAACCACGAGGGGCTGGGCGCCGTCCAACAGAGCACTCTTACCATCGCGTCGGGTGGCGCGCCTATTGCGATCGCCCGCGAATCCGCCGGGCGGGGAACGCTGCCTCGCCGGACCGGACCGGCCCGTGCACGCAGCCTGCGGGCTAGAACGGGTGGCGCCGCGACCAGATCGGGTTGCGCTGGGCGAGCGCGCGGACCTCGGCGAGCTGGTCCGGCGGCAGCGCGCGGTGGCGATGCGCGAGCAGCGCGAGCTCGAGCCGGACGTCGTCGCCGAGCAGGCCGTCCGCGCGGACCAGCCAGTCGCGACACGCCTCCGGCGAGCCCGGCGGCAGGCAGCTGCGCAGCACACCGACGATGACGCGGTTGTCGTCGCCGATGTCGTGGCGCGCGATCTCGTCGAGCAGGCCGCGGGCCTCGCCGAGCTCACCGCGCGCGGCCAGGACGCGGGCGAGCAGCAGCTGATCGAACCAGATCGCACCCTCGCCGTGGCCGCGCTGCAGCGACAGCGCGCGCCGCGCCAGGCCGACCGCCTCGTCGAGCGCGCCCAGCCACAGCCGGAGCTCGGCGAGGTTGTGGGTCGCGATCCGCTCGAGCGCGGCGTGGCCGGTCTCGCGGGCGAGCTGCATCGCGGTCCCCAGGTCGGCCTCGGCGCGCTCGACCTGGCCCAGGGTCGTCCACAGGATGATGCGGTTGGCGTAGGCGACACCGAGATGGAACCGATCATCGAGGCGCTCGCACAGCGCGACCAGCTCGTGGAACACGACCTCGGCGCGATCGAACCGCTTGTCCTCGGCGAGCGCCGCCCCGAGCATGAGCAGCGCGATGGTCTCGGTCTCGGGGCAGCTCTCGCTGCGCGCCAGCGCGACGACCTCCTCGAACCTCGCGATCGCCTCGCCCAGCCGCGCCTGACGGAACACGGTCCGCGCCCGGGCCAGCGCGATCTCCGGCCGCAGCCCGGCGATCCCGGCCTCGCGCTGGCGCGCGATCACCCGCTCGGTGACCTCGGCGGCCCCCGCGTAGTCGTCGTTCCAGTCGAGCGCGGTCGCCTGCTCGAGCAGCACCTCGACCTCGAGCCGCTCGTCGCCCCCATCGCGCGCGATCACCAGCGCGGCGTCGAGGTCGTCCAGCGCGTTGCGCACCCGCTGCAGGCGGTACAGCGCGCGGGCCCGGCCGAGCAGCGCACGGGCGCGCTGCAGGTCGCGCACGTCGAGGTTGCGGACCGCGCCCTGCCAGGCCTGGAGCGCCTCGAGCGGGCGGCGCTCGCGGTGGGCGCGCTCGCCCAGGGTGGCGAATGCCCGGGCCGCGGTCCGCAGCTCGCCGACCGCCTCGGCGTGGCGCGCGACCCGCTCGGCGACCCCCGGGTCGTGGCGATCGCGGGTGCTCCACAGCTCGAGCGCGGCCTGGTGGAGCGCGCGGCGCTCGTCCTCGTTGGTCGTGGCATAGAGGCCCTCGTGGAGCAGCGGCTGGCGGAACGCCCAGCGCCTGCCCGACGCGACCAGGATGCCGGACGCCGCGAGCTCGGCGAGCCCGACGTCGACGTCGATCGTGGTCGACGCGCCGCCGCTGCGCTCGACCTGCTCGACCAGCGCGGACACCTCGCCGCGCTCGAACTCGTCGCCGAGGATCGCGCACACCCGGGCGAGCGCGACCAGCTCGACGCTGTGGCCGGCGAGCTCGCGCGCCGCCAGCCACGGGCCGAGCGCGATCGGCAGCGCGTCGATCGCGGTGGTGTCGAGGAAGTGCTCGCCGTTGGGCCGGGTCCGGATCGCGCCGCGGTCGTGGATCTCGCGGACCAGCGAGACCAGGTGGAGCGGGCGGCCGTGGGCGAGCGCGACCAGCTGGCGCAGCGCGCGCAGCGGCGGATAGACCGCCGGGCGGAGCAGCGCGGCGCTCAGCGCCACCGCGGACTCCTCGTCGAGCGGCCCCAGCGCGTCGCGGCGGTGCCGCTCGGCGCGCTCGCCGAGCCCGGGCCGGCGCTGGTCGATCCGCGGCGCCGCCAGCGCCAGCACCCACAGCGCGAGCGGCTCGCCGCCGAGCGTGGCGTACTCCAGCGCGTCGAGCAGCTCGTGGTCGGCGAGGTGGGCGTCGTCGAGCAGGATCGCGAGCGGCCGGGCTCGCGCGGTGGCGCGCAGGCGATCGCCGACCGAGCGCACGATCGGCCCGCTCGGCGCGTCGATCAGGCCGGCGACCGGGCTGATCCCCGGCAGCCCCGAGCCGGGCGGCGGACACACGCCGACGTGGACGCGCGCCCCGAGCGCGGCCAGCCCGGGCTCCAGCGCGGGGATCAGCGCGGTCTTGCCGATCCCGTGGTCGCCGACCAGCAGCGCGAACCCCGGACCGGCGCCGCCGAGCGCCGCGGCGGCGTCGGCCACGAGGTCGGCGATCAGCGGATCGCGGCCGAACAGCTCGGTCGGCGCGCCGGCCTCGACCAGCACCACGAACCCGGCGCCGAGCTCGCTCGGCCGGGTCGGCGCCTGGATCACGGTGGCGAGCGCCCGGGTCAGCACCACGCCGGTCCACGGCACCGCCGGCAGCCAGCCGTCCGGGTGCTCGGCGGCCGGGCCGGCGAGCCGCGCCGTGACCTGCAGCAGATCGAGGTGCAGCGCGACGCGGGCGCCGGCCGCGGCCAGATCGCGCGCCGCGGCGATCGCGGCACCCGCCGGGTCGGCGTGCGCGGCGCCGAGCACCCCGCCCAGGACGCGCCGGCCGCGCTGCGAGATCACCGCGACCTTGCGGGCCGACAGCGCGCCGAGCAGCGCGCGATCGACGTACGGCAGCTCCGCCCACAGCAGCACGACCGGCTGCTTGCCCTCGCTGACGATCGACATCGAGTGGCCGCGCGCCAGCGACTGGTCGTCGTGCGGCACCGCGATCCGGGCGCGGACCTCGGCGGCGCTCGCCGGCCGGCGCGCCGGCAGCTTGGCGAGGCAGTCGTGGCACACCCCCTCGACCCAGGCCGGCACCCCGGCCAGCGCGCCGAGCGTGGGTGGGCGCAGCGCGGCGTGGGCGCGCTCCAGCGCGACCGCGTCGCCGAGGAACGGCGGCCGGCCCGCGCACAGCTCGTACAGCACGCAGCCGAACGCGTAGATGTCGGCGCGGGCGTCGACCGACGCGGCGTCGAGCAGCTGCTCGGGCGGCAGGTACTCCGGCGAGCCGACCACCACGCCCCGCCGCGTCGGATCGTCCGGATCGATCGCCTGCTTGCGGGCCAGCCCGAGATCGAGGATCGCGATCGAGCTGTCCGGTCGCCGGACGATGTTGTCGGGCTTGAGGTCGCGGTGGACGAACCCGGCGGCGTGGATCGCCGCGAGCGCATCGAGGATCCCGGCCGCGATCGCCAGCGCGCGGTCGAGCGCGATCGGGGCGGCCAGCAGGTCGCCGAGGTTGTCGCCGGTGACCCGCTCCATCGCGATCCACGCCCGGCCGTCGTCGAGCACGCCGCGACCGTCGAGCCGCGGCACCGCGGGCGGCCCGATCGCGGCCAGCGCCTCGGCCTCGCGCGCCATCCGCGCCCGCGCGAGCTCGTGATCGGCGTGCGCGACCTTGAGCACACCGCTCGGGATCACCCACACCGACGCGAACCCGCCGCTCCCGATGCACGCGCCGACCGGCGCCGACCAGGTCGGCCGGACGCCGGCGTCGATCCGCAGCGACGGCGCCGGCGCTCCGCCATGGGCCGAACAGGCTCGCCCCGCTGCCAGTCGGCGGTGACATGTCGAGCACCGGGCCACATACCGACTCTACAGCTGGTCGGGCCAGTCGCTCGCGCAGTCATGATACTGTTTGCGCGCAGGTGTTCGAGAACGTCATCGAGGCGATGGTCGATGCCGTGTTGGTTGTCGACGTGGAAGGCGCTGTGACGCTGACCAACACGGCGGCCGCGCGGCTGACCGGCTATTCGGTCAACGAGCTGCGCGGGATGCCGATCGCGCAGCTGCTCAGTGATGAGCGTTCCGGACTTCGCACCGTCGTCCGCCGCCGGATCGAGGACGGCGCCGTGCTGCGCCGAGAGGAATCGTGGCTGATTCCCAAAGACGGCCCGCCCATTCCGGTCTCGGTCACCGGCTCGCCCGTGATGTCGGACAATGGCCTACAAGGGATCGTCCTGGTCGCGCGCGATGTCCGCGAGATCCGTGAGCTGCTGAGCGCCAAGGAGTCGGAGATCACGCGCCGGCGGCGGGCCGAGGACGATCTGCGCGCCGCCAAGGCCTCGATCGAGGAGCAGCTCGACCAGACCCGCAAGTCGCTGCTGCTCGCCGAGCGCCGCGCCACGCTCGGCACGCTGGCCGGCGGCGTCGGCCACGAGCTGCGCAACATCGCGCAGATCCAGGTCGCCGCGGTCGACGAGCTGCTCGCGGCGCTGGCCGCCGAGGAAGACGTCACCGCGCTGGCCCGCACGCTCTTGCCCGATCTCGAGCGCGTCGCCGAGCACATCACCGAGCACGGCAAGCGGCTGATGCAGCTCGCGCGGCCGGGCCCCGACCACGTCGGCCCGATCGATCTCAACGCCGTGATCAAGGACGTGATCGCGATGCTGCGCGGCGCGGGCAAGCTGCGCCGGCTCGAGGTCGTCACCGAGCTCGACTCCGAGCCGCTGATCGTCACGGTCAACCGGACCCGGATCGAGCAGATCCTGGTCAACCTGGTGGTCAACGCGGTCGACGCGATCGGCGAGCGCAGCGGCATGATCACCGTCGACGTCCACCCCAGCGCCGACGGCAAGCGCGTGGTCTGCGCGGTCCGCGACAACGGCTGCGGGATCTCGCCGGACAACCTGACCCGGATCTTCCAGCCGTTCTTCACCACCAAGTCCGAGGACAAGGGCACCGGCCTCGGCCTGCCGGTGGCGCGCGGCATCGTCGAGAGCTACGGCGGCACGCTGAGCGCGACCTCCGAGCTCGGCGCCGGAACCAGCTTCACGTTCGACCTGCCCCGCTAGCTGCCGGGGATCAGCTCGATCGTCCCGTCGCCGATCTTCTTGCCGCGCAGCACGCGGTAGTCGGTCCCCCACTGCTCGAGCAGCAGGGTGTCGTCGCCGGGGGCGGTGTAGAGCCACCACCGGGCGCGCTCGACGTGGCCCTCCGGGCGGTCCTTCTGGAGCGCGCCGAGCGCGCCGAGGTCGCCGTGCAGCGCGCAGGTCGCGGCGCCGCGCTTGTCGAGCGTGTAGCGCACGTCGCCGATCGGCAGCACCTCGGGCGGGTAGCCCGAGATCTGGGTCGATTCGTCCTGCACGAGCAGCCGCATCGCGCCGGTGCCGGCGCGCTCGATCCCGACGACCAGCCACTTGACGTCGCTGCCGTCGACCACGCGCGCGCCGATCCAGCGGTGGCCGTCCTCGTCGTAGTTGATCATGCCCTCGACCAGGAAGTCGGTGCCGTCGATCGTCAGCACGTCGTCGACCCGGAGCTCGCTGACGCCGCGCTCGACCAGCTTGTCGCCGGCCGGCAGCCCGAGCGGCGAGGACGAGGGACCCGGCAGGCTCTTGCGGCGCTCGCCGGCCGCGATGCCGATGGCCGCGGCACCGCCGATCACGGTGAGCAGCACGAGCAGGATCCAGATCACCGGGCAACTATTCCCGCACGCGGCGCGTCAACGCAACGCATCGCGCGCCACAATGGCAGCGTGCGGGCGCCTGCCCTGCGCGCGCCAGGCCCACCGGCCGGCTTGACACGTCGTCGGCGCACACGTAAACCGGACCCGCTCACGCCTGCGAGGATCCATGGTCGCTGTCCCGGCGAGTGAAAGAGACGTGCGTCGCGTGCTCGACGACGACGGCAAGCCGCTGCCGGGCGTCCGCACTCCGAGCATCCCCGACGCGACCCTCGCCCGGATGTTCGAGGTGCTGCTGCAGACCCAGCTCCTGATGCGGGTCGCGCAGACGGTCCAGCTCGGCGGTCACCTGGTCGCGATGGGCGAGGAGGCCGCCCAGCTCGCGGTCGCGCCGCTCGGGGCCAACGACTGGGTGTTCCCGGGCCAGGGCGACCACGTCGCGTGGCTGTGGCGCGGCTACACCGTCCAGCAGCTCGTCGACCAGACGCTCGGCAACGCGGAGGACGCGAGCAAGGGTCGCCAGGCGCCGGGCCACCACGCGGCGCGCTGGCTGAACCTGGTATCGATCAGCGCGCCGGCCGGCACCCAGCTGCCGCAGGCGGTCGGCGCCGCCCACGCGGCCCGGATGCTGGGGCGAGACGACGTGATGATGGCGCTGTTCGGCGAGGCCGCGACCTCGACCGGCGAGTTCCACGTCGGCCTGAACTTCGCCGCGGTGTGGCAGGCGCCGTGCGTGTTCGTGTGCCGCAACAGCGGCTGGGCGGGCGGCGCACAGGCCGTGCAGACCGCGGCGCGGACGATCGCGGCCAAGGCGATCGGCTACGGCGTGCCGGGCGTCCGGGTCGACGGCAACGATGCGCTCGCGGTGTGGCAGGTCGCCAGCGAGGCGATCGCGCGCGCCCGCGCCGGTGACGGCCCGACGCTGATCGAGGCGCTGACCCACGTGATCGGCCGGGCTCCGGATTCCCCCGACGGCAACCCGTGGCTCGAGCCGATCCCCGCGCTCTTCGAGCTCCGGGAAGAACCGTTTCCGAAGGACCCGCTGCACCGCCTGCGCGGCTACCTGCGACACGCCGGGCTGTGGAGCGAGCGCTGGGAGGCCGAGCTCGTCGGGCGCCACTTCGACGAGATCGCCCGCGCCGTCGCCACCGGGGAGAACAAGCCGGAGCCGGCGATCGAGACCCTGTTCGACGACGTCTACGAGCACCTGCCGTGGCACCTGCGCGAGCAGCGCGCCTACCTGCAGGCGCAGCCCCGTGCCGGCGACACCCGGAACGAGCACCGGAGCGAGACGTAAAGATCGCCGCCATGCCCACCATGAACATCATCGAGGCCGTCCGCAGCGCGCTGCAGACCCAGATGCGCGCGGACCCGCGCGTGGTCGTGCTCGGCGAGGACGTCGGCAAGTTCGGCGGCGTGTTCCGCGCGACCAGCGGCCTGTACGACGAGTTCGGCGCCGATCGCGTGATCGACACGCCGCTCGCCGAGGCCGGCATCGTCGGCACCGCGATCGGCATGGCGCTGTACGGCCTGCGCCCGGTCCCCGAGATCCAGTTCGGCGACTTCATCTACCCGGCGTTCGATCAGATCGTCAACGAGCTGGCGAAGTTCCGCTACCGGTCCGGCGGGCAGTACACGTGCCCGGTGGTGATCCGCACGCCGGTCGGCGGCGGGATCCGCGGCGGCCACTACCACTCGCAGTCGCCCGAGGCGCTGTTCATCCACACGCCCGGGCTCAAGGTCGTCGCGCCGAGCAACCCGTACGACGCCAAGGGCCTGCTGCTGGCCGCGATGCGGCAGAACGATCCGGTCCTGTTCATGGAGCCCAAGCGGATCTACCGCGCGAGCCGGGGCGACGTGCCCGAGGGCGAGTACACCGTCGAGCTCGGCAAGGCGGCGATCGTCCGGCCGGGCACCCAGGTCACCGTCGTGGCGTGGAGCGGCATGGTCGAGATCGCCGAGAAGGCGGCCGCGCTCGCCGAGCAGGCCGGGATCTCGGTCGAGGTCATCGACCTGCGCACGCTGCTGCCGTTCGACGTCGACGCGCTGATCGCGAGCACGCAGAACACCGGACGCGTCGTGATCGTGCACGAGGCGCCGCGGACCTGCGGGTTCGGCGCCGAGCTGATCGCGTCGATCCAGGAGCGCGCGATGGCCTACCTCGAGGCGCCGATCCTCCGGGTCACCGGGTTCGACACGCCGTTCCCCTACAGCCTGGAGCACGAGTACCTGCCCAACCCCGATCGCGTGATGAGCGCGATCCGCCAGACCCTGGAGTGGTGACATGGCCTTCAACTTCTACATGCCCGACATCGGCGAAGGCGTCGTCGAGGGCGAGATCGTCAGCTGGAAGGTCAAGGTGGGCGACCGGGTCAAGCTCGACCAGCCCCTGGTCGACGTGATGACCGACAAGGCGACGGTCGAGCTGCCGTCGCCGCGCGCCGGGACGATCGTCAAGATCCACTACCAGGACGGCCAGATCTGCCCGGTCGGCCAGATCCTGGTGACGATCGAGGAAGAGGCCGGCGCCGCGGCGAGCGCCGGCAACGGCCAGCCCGGCCACGCGGCGCACGGACCGGCCGCAGCACCGGTCGCCCCGACGGCCGCCCCGGCGGCGCCGCCGCCCGCGCAGACGGCGCCGGCCGGGCCGCGGCCGCGATCGCCGACCCACACGGCGTCCCCACCGCCGTTCCCGTCCGGGTCCTCGGCCACCACACCGCCGCCGCTTGCCGCCGTCACCGCGCCGGCGGGCTTCCCACCGGGCACCTCCGGCAGGCCAACCGCGCCCTACCCCGCCGTGACGGCCACGGGCGCGATCCAGGTCGTCGACGCCACCGTGTCGCGCCGGCGCGTGCTCGCGACCCCGGCGACCCGGCGGCTGGCGCGCCAGCTCGGCGTCGAGCTCGGCCGGGTCCCGCCGACCGGACCGCACGGCCGGATCACCACCGCCGACGTCCAGAGCTACCAGTCCAACGGGGATGCGGCGGCACAGGTCGAGGGCCCGGGCGCGGCGCCGGCGCATGCCCCTGCCCCTCCGATCGCGATCCCGCACAGCGGCGACGAGGAGCGGATCCCGCTGCGCGGCATCCGGCGGCGGATCGCCGAGTCGATGGCGCGGTCCAAGCGCACCGCGGCGCACTTCACGTACGTCGAGGAGGTCGACATGACCGAGCTCGTCGCCGTGCGCGAGCGCGCCCGGGCGCGGGCCGCCGAGCGCGGGGTCAAGCTCAACTACCTGCCGTTCATCGTCAAGGCGTGCGCGTCCGGGCTCAAGAAGTGGCCGCAGCTCAACGCGAGCCTCGACGAGACCACCCAGGAGATCGTGCGCAAGAAGTACTACCACATCGGGATCGCCGCCCAGGGCTCGCAGGGCCTGTCGGTCAGCGTGGTGCGCGACGCCGATCGGCGGTCGATCTTCGACCTGTCGCGCGAGATCGATCGGCTGGGCGAGGCGGTGCGCAGCAACACGGCGACCCGCGAGGAGCTCACCGGGTCGACGTTCACGATCACGTCGCTCGGCAAGCTCGGCGGCGTGCTGGCCACGCCGATCATCAACTTCCCCGAGGTCGCGATCCTCGGCGTGCACAAGATCGAGGAGCGCCCGGCGGTGCGCCACGGCCAGATCGTGATCCGCCAGCTGATGAACCTGTCGATCTCGGTCGATCACCGGCTCGCCGACGGCTGGGACGGCGCGATGTTCGTCCAGGAGGTCAAGTCGCTGCTCGAGGATCCGACGACGATGTTCATGGAGATGGTCTAGGTGGAGTACTTCGAGGGCGACGACGACGCCCGGGCGCGCGGCCTGTTCCAGCTCGTGCGCGAGGACGGCACGCCGGTCGCCACCGAGGCGCTCGCCGGCCTCGATCGCGCGCTCGCGCGCCGGCTGTTCGAGGGCATGGTCCGGATCCGGGTGACCGACGCCCGGATGATGGCGCTGCAGCGCCAGGGCCGGATCGGGTTCTACGGCGAGGCGGTCGGCCAGGAGGCCGCGATCATTGGCTCGGCCGCGGCCAGCGAGCCCCAGGACTGGATCGTCCCGGCGCTGCGCGAGGCCGGGATCGGGCTGTACCGCGGCATGACGCTGGACTCGTACCTCGCCCAGATCTTCGGCAACGCCGCCGATCCGTCGAAGGGCCGCCAGCTGCCGTGCCATCCCTGCGATCGCGCGCACCACTACGTCGTGATGTCGTCGTGCGTGTCGACCCAGATCCCGCACGCGGTCGGCATCGCGATGGCGATGAAGATCGCCGGTGATCGCGGCAAGGTGTGCTTCGGCTTCATGGGCGACGGCGGCACCAGCGAGCCCGACTTCCACGTCGCGCTCAACTTCGCCGGGGTGTCGCGCGCGCCGTGCGTGCTGATCTGCCAGAACAACCAGTGGGCGATCTCGACCCCCGGTCACGTCCAGACCGCGGCGGAGTCGCTCGCGCTCAAGGGCGCGGGGTACGGCATCGACGCGCTGCGCGCCGACGGCAACGACGTGCTCGCGGTGTACCATGCGGTCAAGCACGCGGCCGACCGGGCGCGCCGCGGCGACGGCGCGACGTTCGTCGAGCTGCTCACCTACCGGGTCAGCGCGCACTCGTCGTCGGACGATCCGTCGCGCTACCGCGACGAGTCGGTCACCGAGGTGTGGCGCGGCGAGCGCGATCCGATCCGCCGGATGGAGACCTACCTGATCGCGCGCGGCTGGCTGGCCGCCGGCGAGCGCGAGGCGATGGCGCAGCGCCTGGAGTCCGAGGTCCGCGACGCGATCGCGCGCCAGGAGGCGATCCCGCCGCCCGCGCTCGACACCCTGTTCGACGACGTCTACGAGCAGCCGACCCCGCGGCTGCGCGAGCAGCGCGCCGAGCTCGCCGCCGCCCCGCGCGTCCGCGCGCCGCACCAGCACTGAGACCGCCCCATCGCCTTCCCGGCCGCAGCCGCGCTCGGCCGCCGCCTGACCGGTCCGCCGGGGATCGATTGCGGGCGAGCGTGGTATGACGCGGCCATGTCCGAGCCACGTTTCGACGCCGTCGTGATCGGAGCCGGCCCCGGCGGGTATCCCGCTGCGATCCGGCTCGGCCAGCTCAAGGTCAAGACCGCCATCATCGAGCGCGAGTACATCGGCGGCGTGTGCCTCAACGTCGGCTGCATCCCGTCGAAGGCCGTGATCCACGCCGCCAAGATGTTCGACAAGCTCGGCCACTCCCAGGACATCGGCATCTCGATCCCGGGCAAGCCGGTGCTCGACATGGCCCGGCTGCAGGCCTGGAAGGGCGGCGTGGTCGGCAAGCTCACCGGCGGCGTCCGCACCCTGCTCAAGGCCAACAAGGTCGAGATCTTCGAGGGCAACGCGACGCTGGGCAAGCCCGGCCCCGACGGCCACCGGATCACCGTCAAGTCGGCCTCCGGCGAGCAGACGATCCTCGCCAAGAACGTCGTGATCGCCACCGGCTCGCGGCCGATCGAGATCCCGGGCTTCACCATCGGCGAGCAACGCGAGCCATCGGGGGGTGGGGACCCCGACGGCTCTGCCGGCGGGGCGGGGGCCCGCCCCCGTGGGATCGACCAGAACCGGATCATCGACTCGACCGGCGCGCTGGCGCTCGCCGCGGTGCCGCCGCGGCTGATCGTGATCGGCGGCGGCTACATCGGCCTCGAGCTCGGCATGTGCTACGCCAAGTTCGGCAGCAAGGTCACCGTGGTCGAGGCGCTGCCGCGGCTGCTCGGCACGATGGACAAGGACTGCGTCGCGGTGGTCGAGCGCAAGCTCAAGAAGATGGGCGTCGAGGTCATGGTGAACACCAAGGCCAAGGCGTGGGAGGACAAGGGCGACCGCGCGGTGCTCACCGTCGAGCTGCAGGACGGCCAGGGTACGAAGACGGCCGCGATCGACGCCGACAAGATCCTCCTGTCGGTCGGCCGGCGGCCCAACAGCGAGAACCTCGGTCTGGAGCAGGCCGGCGTCGCGATCGCAAAGGGCTTCCTCGTCGCCGACGATCAGCTGCGCACCAACGTGCCGGGGATCTACGCGATCGGCGACGTGATCGGCGGCATGATGCTCGCCCACAAGGCGACCAAGGAGGGCGAGGTCGTCGCCGAGATCATCGCCGGCCACAAGGCCGCGTTCGACGTCCGCGCGATCCCGGCGGTGGTGTTCACCGACCCCGAGATCGCATCGACCGGGCTGACCGAGGACGAGGCCAAGGCCAAGGGCCACGCCGAGCTCAAGATCGGCAAGTTCCCGTTCGCCGCGCTCGGCCGCGCGCTGTCGGTCAATGACACCGAGGGCTTCGTCAAGGTCATCGCCGACGGCAAGACCGGCGAGCTGCTCGGGGTCCACATCGTCGGCAACGGCGCCAGCGACCTGATCTCGGAGGCCAGCCTCGGGATCGAGATGGGCGCTGTGGCCGACGACCTCCGGCTCACCATCCACCCACACCCGACGCTGTCCGAGGCGGTCATGGAGGCTGCGGCGGCGGCGCTCGGTGAGGCCGTCCACATCGTCAACCGCTGAACCCGGCGCCCCCCCTCGCTGCATCGCACCCTCACCATGTGGCCCGATCGCCGGATCCTCGACCTGCTCCACATCGACGTGCCGATCCTGCTCGCGCCGATGGCCGGCCCCGGGCTCGCCGAGCTGGCGATCGCAGTCGCCCAGGCCGGCGGGCTCGGCTCGCTGCCGACCGCGCTGCTGTCCGCCGACCAGCTGCGCGTCGAGATCGCGAAGTTTCGCGCCGGCGCGGGCGCGCGGCCGATCAACCTCAACTTCTTCTGCCACACCCCGCCGGTACCCGATCCGGCGCGCGACGCGGCCTGGCGCGAGCGGCTGGCGCCGTACTACCGCGAGCTCGGCCTCGATCCGTCGACACCGATCAAGCCGGGGGCGCGCGCCCCGTTCGACGACGCGCTGTGCCGGCTGGTCGAGGAGCTGCGGCCCGAGGTCGTCAGCTTCCACTTCGGCCTGCCGGAGCCGGCGCTGCTGGACCGCGTGCGCGCGACCGGCGCGGTGGTCGTCGGGTCGGCGACGACCGTGGCCGAGGCGCGCTGGCTCGATGCGCACGGCTGCGACGCGATCATCGCCCAGGGCGCCGAGGCGGGAGGCCACCGCGGGGTGTTCCTGGGCGGTGATCCGATCGCCGCGTGCGCGACGCAGCCGGGGACCATGGCGCTGGTGCCGCAGGTGGTCGACGCGGTGACCAGGCCGGTGATCGCGGCGGGCGGGATCGCCGACGGGCGCGGCATCGTGGCGGCCATGGCGCTCGGGGCGGCTGCGGTCCAGATCGGGACTGCGTACCTGTTCTGCCCCGAGGCGAAGGTCGCGCCGCTACACCGCGCTGCGCTACGCGGGGCCACGGACGATGGAACGACGATGACCAATGTATTCACCGGGCGACCGGCGCGCGGGATCGTCAACCGCGCGATCCGCGAGCTCGGGCCGCTCACCGGGGAGGCGCCAGCGTTCCCGCTCGCCGGCGGAGCGCTGGCCCCGCTCAAGGCGCAGGCGGAGGCCCGGGGCTCCGGTGACTTCAGCTCGCTGTGGGCCGGCCAGGCAGCGGCGCTGGGGCGCGAGCTGCCGGCGGCGGAGCTGACCCGCGCGATCGCCGAGGACGCCCTGGCTCGCCTCGCACGCCGCGGGTAGCGCCGGCGACCGCCTCCGGCGCGCGGCTTCCGGCTTCCGGCGCCCGGCGCCCGGCGCCCGGCTCCCACGCCGCAGGCCGACTGCCGCGCGCAGAGAGCCGACCGCCGACCGCCGACTGCCGCGCGCAGAGAGCCGACCGCCGGATGCCGAACGCCGCACGCCGCACGCCGGCAGCCGGCCGACGCCCGCCTGGAGCCGAAGCCGCTGCGCGTTGACTGGTGAGGAGCGACGAACGTCAGAGGGTTCGGCTAACGTGGGGTCGGGTTCCCCGTATGCCATCCTTGATACACGAGGGTGTGATCGCGCTGGTACGGGACGAGCCAGCGTTCGCCGCCAGCTTGCTGCGCGAGCTGCTGGGCGTCGACGTACCGCGCTTCACCGGAGCGCGGCTGGCGGAAGCGACGCTCAACGAGCTCGTGCCAGTCGAGTACCACGCCGATGCCGTCGTGGTGTTCGACGATGCCGATGGAAGACGCCGGCCAGTGTTTGGTGCCATCTTCGAGGTCCAGCTACAGCGCGACGACCGCAAGCACTACACGTGGCCGCTCTACGCCATCGCGGCCCGCGCGCGCTATGAGTGCCCGTTCGCGTTGATCGCGGTGACACCCGACCCCGCGGTCGCACAGTGGGCGGGTCAACGATCGACCTGGGCGACGGGACCTTTCGCCCGCGCGTGGTGGGCCCCGGCGGCATCCCGCAGATCACGGATCGCGATCGAGCGCTGCGAGAGCCGCAGCTTGCGGTGCTATCCGCGGTGGCGCATGGCTCCGGCGACGTCGACACCGCGGTGTCGATCGGGCTCGCGGCGGTCAACGCCGTCATGGCACTCCCGGCGGAGCAGCGGCTGCTATACTCCGCCTTGATCGAGCAAGCCCTGAGTGAAGCCGCGCGAAAGGCCATGGCAATGGATTCCCAGGTCGAGAGATTCTTCAGCGATGCGCAGCGCCAGTCGTTCGACCGCGGCAAAGCCGAGGGCGAGGCCGAGGGCGAGGCCAAGGGCGAGGCCAAGGCGCTACTGGTGATCCTGCGCCGACGTGGCGTGGCGGTCACCAGCGATCAGCAGCACCGGATCCTCGCGTGCACCGACGTGGCCACCCTGGATCGCTGGTTGGACCGTGCCTTCTCCGTCGCTTCGGCCGAGGAGTTGTTCGCGTAGCTCCGCGGCGGTCGACGTCCCGGCACCGCCCTGATCGAGGTGGCGAGCAGCGAACTCAGAACGAGCGCGGTCGGCGCGGCCCACCGGTGCCGCCTCCGCCATGTCGAACCCGGTCGCTGGCGCATCAACCGCCGCTGCGCGCCGTGTCCCACTGCGTGGTGATCTGGACTCAGCGGCCGGCGGCGAGGAACGCCTCGAGCGCGCGCACGAACGCCTCGGGCTCCTCGTAGAACGGCAGATGCCCGCTCTTCTCGAGCACGACGAGCTGCGAGCCGGGGACCGCCTTGTGGATCTTGTAGGCGACCGACGGCGCGACGTTGATGTCATAGCGTCCGGTGATCACCAGGGTCGGGAACTTGAACTTGCGCAGCTCGGGGTTGAGGTCGAAGCGCTGGACGTCGTGCTCGACCGCCTCGTTGACCGCCTTGGTGTACACGCCCGGCTGGATCTGCGCGATGAACGCGTCGCGCTTCTCGGGCGAGTAGAACAGCCAGGTCAGGTACTCGCGGATCCCGGCGTCGCTCGCCGCCTTGTCGCCGAGCGCGTCGGCGAACGCGAACCCGTCGGCGCGCTCCTGGCCCTCGGGGAAGATGTCCTTGAACAGGAACACCGTGTCGGCCCACCTGGGCGCCGCCGAGTCGACGGTGATCAGGTGGCGGATGTGCTCGGGGTGGCGCGCGGCGTAGGCCATCACGAGGAAGCCGCCCCACGAGTGGCCGAGCAGGTCGATGTGATCGGCGCCGAGGTGGGCGCGCACCGCCTCGAGGTCCTCGATCTGCTCGGCGAGGCCGCACGGCTGGCCGGGCTTGAGCGCGCCGGACCGGCCGTTGCCGCGCTGGTCGTAGAACACGACGCGCCGCTTCTTCGCCAGGGTCTCCCACGCCGAGGTCGTCCCCGGCATGGCCACGTGCTCGTAGGTGTGATCGAACCCGGGCCCACCGTTGACGACGACCAGCGGCACGCCCGTGCCGGTGCCCAGCACCTCGACGTACAGCGTGGCGCCGGGCGCCTGAAACGTGGTCCCCTTCTCGGCGGGCGCGGCCCAGGCCAGCGCGGGGACCCCAAGGATACCGATCAACCCGATCACGCCCGCCAGGCGCCGGACGATGCGATCAACGGTGCGAGTCGCGGACAGCGTCATGTTGCCTCCGGCGCGCAGTCTACATCGGCGGAGCGGCGGATCCGTGGTAAGCGCCTCACTATGCCGGACATGCCGGACTGGAGCGTGGTCGATCTCGGCACCGAGCCGTTCCGCGAGACCTGGGCCCGCCAGCTCGCGCTGGTGGAGCAGCGCCAGAAGGGCGAGGCCGGCGACGCGCCCGACACCCTGCTGCTGGTCGAGCACCCCCACGTGTTCACGCTCGGCCGGCGGCGCGAGGCCGAGGCCAACGTGCTGATGCCGGGCGACGTCGAGGTGATCGGCATCGAGCGCGGCGGCGACGTGACCTACCACGGGCCGGGCCAGATCGTCGCGTACCCGATCGTGCTGCTCGGCGAGGGCGAGCGCGACCTGCACCGCTACCTGCGCAACCTCGAGGAAGGAGTGATCGCGACCTGCGCGCGGTTCGGCCTGGCCTGCGATCGCGAGCCCGGCAAGACCGGCGTGTGGCTGACGACACCCACCGGCATGCGCCGCAAGCTGTGCTCGATGGGCATCGCGTGCCGCAAGTGGGTCACGTTCCACGGCCTGGCGCTCAACGTCACCTCGGACCTGGGCTACTTCCGGCGGATCAACCCGTGCGGCTTCGAGGCCTCGGTGATGACGTCGATGGCCGAGCAGCTCGGCGGCGAGGTGAGCCTCGCTGCGGTGCGCGACTCGCTCGCCGAGGATCTCGGCCGGGCGCTGGGCAGAACCCGCGCCGCAACATGTAGCCTGTAGGATCCGCGAGACCGGGCGGCGCGGCGGCGCTGGCTGCGGCCCTGGCTGCGGCCCCCACGTGGGGGCGTCAGGGAGCCGCAGTCGCTGCCAGAGCGAGATCGCGGGACGTCAACGCGCGGCTCGCCGTGGGCGACCGCGAGCAGGATGGGGTCGGACGCCGCGCCCGTGATTACGATAGGCCGGGTCTTGTCCCGCACATACCTAGCGGGATCCGCGCAGGACGGGTGGTGATTCGGCGGGCGCGGCTCCGATTCCCCATCCGCGCAGCAGCCCACGGCGAGCGCGCGTGTCCGCGCTCTCCCGGACCCACGAGTGTCCGCGCTCTCCCAGGCGCTGCGCCCTGCCGCCGCCGCCGCCACCGCCTACCCGGTGCGGACCGAGAAGTCGCGCACCGAGACGATCTGACGGGCTTCCAGATCAGCGAGGAAGCTGCGGCCCGAGCCGAGCCGGCCATCGAACGCGAGCAGGTACCAGACGTCGAGCGTCCAGCGCTCGTGGTCGGTCTCGCACGGCGGGGTCCACGACACCGCCTCGAGGTCGCCGAGGTAGGCCGGGCGCGACGGCGAGGCCGCGACCAGCTTGCCGTACTCCTCGCAGGCCTGGACCAGCGCGACGGCCTGGGCGGCGTCGTGGGAGGCCACGGTGCGGCGCCACGCCGAGGTCAGCCGGCAGCGGCCGATCTGGCCGGCCGGCGACAGCTCGACCTCGTAGGCCTCGTCGGCGGCCAGCCCGTCGAAGTCGGGGACGTCGAACTCGGGGTACTTGTCGCGCTCGGCGATCTGGTCGAGCCGGTCGTCGAACGCCTCGTAGCCGGCGTCGAGCGTGTCCTCGCCGTAGTAGCCGTAGATCCGGAGCACGAGGTTCTGCGACGGCAGCCGGTGGTCCCAGTCGACCACCGAGATCGCGCCGGCGTAGTCGTGACGGAACCGCTGCAGCGCCGGCAGCGCGGCGGCCACCCGGGTCGCCGCGCCCTCCTCGGTCAGCAGGCCCTGGTACGCGACCCGGGGGTGCAGCCGGATCTCTTCGGCGACGAAGGCTCGTAGGTCGGACGACACCTCGGGCCGATTGTACACGCGGATCCGGAAGGGCGCTCGGGATGTCTCGGGTCTCAGGAAACGGCGCGCTCGAGCGCATCGATCAGCGCGGCCAGCCGGTCGCCGTCGAGCTTGAGCCGCGCGGGGTTGACCACCAGGCGCGATGAGACCTGCGCCACGGTGTCGACCTCGACCAGGCCATTCTGGCGCAGGGTCTCCCCGGTCTGGGTGATGTCGACGATGCGATCGCACAGCCCGGTCAGCGGCCCGAGCTCGATCGCCCCGGACAGCTTGATCACCTCGGCGGTGATGCCCTTGCGCTGGAGGTAGGCGCGCGTGGTGCGAGGGTACTTGGTCGCGACCCGCAGGTGGGCCTGGGCGCGGTCGGCCGCGTCGTCCCATGCCCCGGCATGGGCCCCGGCATGGGCCCCGGCATGGGAGTGAGCCCCGGGCGCGGGAGGCGCGGTCTCGGCGCGCTCGGCGACGATCATCCGGCACCGGCCGATCGCGAGGTCGAGCGGCTCGAACAGGTCGCGGCCCTCCTCGTCGAGCACGTCGCTGCCGGCGACCCCGGCGTCGGCCGCGCCGTGGGCGACGTAGGTCGCGACGTCCGACGACCGCAGCACGAGCACGCGCAGCGGGCCGCAGTCGTGGACCAGCCGGCGCGAGTCGCCGAGCACCGGCGACAGGTCGAAGCCGGCGCGGCGAAACACCGCAGCGGCTTCCTCGAGGATGCGGCCCTTGGGCAGGGCGAGGATGATCGGTCGGGTCATGGCTTTGGGACGGCCTTACTGCCTGGCGCGCCGGATCTTCGCACCAACCGCGCGCAGCTTCTTCTCGATCGCCTCGTAACCGCGATCGAGGTGGTAGACCCGCAGGACCTCGGTCTTGCCGCCCGCGACCAGGCCGGCGAGAATCAGGCTGGCCGAGGCCCGCAGGTCGGTCGCCATGACCTGCGCCCCGGTCAGCCGGGCGCCGCCGCGGACCATCGCGACCCGCCCGGCGATCTGGATGTCGGCGCCCATCCGGCCGAGCTCGGGGACGTGCATGAAGCGGTTCTCGAAGATCATCTCCTTGATCACCGACTGGCCCTTCGCGACGCAGGCGAGGACCATGAACTGGGCCTGCATGTCGGTCGGGAACCCGGGGTGCGGCTGGGTGACGATGTCGACCGCATGGAGGTCGCCGGTGCCGCGCACGCGCAGGCCGCCGGCCTCGGCCGCGACCTGGACCCCGGCGGTGCGCAGCTTGGCGATCACCGCCTCGAGGTGCTCGGGGCGGGCGCCGTCGAGCAGGACGTCGCCGCGGGTCATCGCGGCCGCGACCGCGAACGTGCCGGCCTCGATCCGGTCGGGGATGATCGCGTGCTCGATCGGGTGGAGCTCGTCGACGCCCTCGATCGTGATGATCGACGTGCCGGCGCCCTGGATCCGCGCGCCCATCTTGTTGAGCACGAGCGCGAGCTCCTCGACCTCGGGCTCGCGGGCCGCGTTCTCGATCACGGTGCGGCCGCGGGCGAGCGCGGCGGCCATCACCAGGTTCTCGCAGCCGGTCACGGTCGGGACGTCGAGCACGATGGTCGCGCCCTTGAGCCGCTTGGCCTCGACGTCGACGTAGCCGTGGTCGAGCGTCACCTTGGCGCCCATCGCCTGCAGTCCCTTGAGGTGCTGGTCGATCGGCCGGGCGCCGATCGCGCAGCCGCCGGGCCGCGACACCCGGCCGCGGCCGTAGCGCGCGACCAGCGGGCCGAGCACGAGCACGCTGGCCCGCATGGTCTTGACCAGCTCGTAGGGGGCCTCGAGCTTGAGCCGGGACTTCGTGGCCGGCGGCGCGATCGTCAGCTCCGTGCGGTCCCCGCCCCCGTCGACCTGCCAGCCGAGCGTGCGGAGCAGCTTGGCCATGGTCGAGACGTCGGCGAGCCGCGGCACGTTCTTGAAGGTCGACGCCCCGCCCGGCAGCAGCGCGGCGGCGAGCAGCGGCAGCGCGGCGTTCTTGGCGCCGCTGACCGGGATCCGTCCGGTCAGGCGAGCGCCACCCTCGACGACGATCTTGTCCATACGGCTCCCGGTGGACGTAGCACGTCCACCGGCACAACGCCGCGCGGCGGGCGGCTATTCGCGGGTCAGCTGATCTCGACGGCGATCGCGCCCTGCGCCAGCCGGACGATGACCGCGCCGCCCTGCTCGACGCCGAACGCGCCGAACGCGACGTCCTCGAGCTGGCGGGTCAGGGTCGACGCCAGCCCGCGCGCGCCGGTCTCGCGGCGCAGCGCATCCGAGACGATGTGATCGAGCACCGCCTCGTCGATCGTCAGCTCGAAGCCCTCGAGCCGGAACTCGCGGGTCATGCGCTGCACGACGTCGCTGCGCAGGATGTCCTTGAGCGTCGCGGCGTCGAGCGCGCGGAACGGCACGACCCGGGTGAACCGCGCGACCAGCTCGGGCAAGAACCCGTAGGCCTGGAAGTTGGCGACGTTCTCGACCTGCTCGGCGGAGAAGTCGACCGCGATCGCGTCGGGATCGACCCCGGCGGGAGCCTGGTCGCGGCCGAACCCGATCTGATCGCGCATCGCCCGGCGGTGGGCGATCTGCTGGAACCCGGAGAACGCGCCGGCGGCGATGAACGCGATGTCGGCGGTCGACATCACGACGTGGTCGGCGTACGAGCTGTGGGTCAGATCGAGCGGGACCACGACCTCGCTGGCCTCGAGCATCTTGAGCAGCTCGCGCTGCACGCCCATCCCGGTGACGTCCTTGGTGGTGCCGGCGCCGGCGAAGATCGCGTTGTTCTGGCCCGACGCGATCTTGTCGAACTCGTCGAGACACACGATGCCGATCGACGCCAGCATCGGGTTCTCGTCCGCGGTGTGGAGCAGGCGGGTCAGGATGGTCGACGGGTCCTGGCCGACGTAGCCGGTCTCGGAGTACGTGGTGATGTCGACCAGCGCGGTCGGCAGCTTCAAGATCTTGCCGAACAGGGTCTCGACCAGGAACGTCTTGCCCGATCCGGTCGGACCGACGCACAGGAAGTTGGACTTGCGCGGCAGCTCGGCGCGGTCGACCCCGTCGATGTAGATCCGCTTGATCCGCTTGATGTGGCGGTAGGCCATCAGGCACAGCGCACGGCGCGCCGCGTCCTGGCCGCGGTAGCCGTGGTCGGACAGCGCCTGGAACATCGCCTGGGGGGACGGCGATGGCAGCTCGCGCACGAACTTGATGAAGTGCTCTAGGCCCTGCTTGCGGACCTTGCGGTGCGGCTCCATCCGACGAGTCCTGCCGCAAATCGTAGCCCAAGGTAGATCGTTTGACCATTCGTTGCCGGCAATGGCCTAATCGTGACGGTGACCACGCCGAGCCTGGTGCGCCCGTTCCTCGATGCCGCGCCTGCCGCCATGCGGCCGGCGCTGGAGGCGATCGCCGACCTCGACCGCCGGCTGTGGGCGATCGTCGCCGAGGGTCGCGCCGCGTGGCCGGGCTTCGCACTCGATGCCCGCGATGTGGTCGAGTTCATCGCACGTCAGGCCACCGCCGAGCTCGCCGACGCCGCGCTCGACGGGCTGCGCCCTGCCGATCTCTACCTGGCGTGCGCCTGTGCCCGCCAGGTCCCCGGCGCGATCGCCGCGTTCGACCGCGACTACATGCGTGAGGTCGACGTCGCGCTCACCCGGATGCGGATCGGGCCGCCCCGGCTGCACGACGTCAAGCAGCTGGTCCGCCAGCGGCTGTTCGTCGGCGGCGGGACCGCGGCCCAGCCGGCCGCCCCGGGCAAGATCGCCGAGTACGGCGGCCGCGGCGACCTCCGGCGCTGGGTGCGCTCGGTCGCGGTGCGGACCTGCCTCAACGAGCTGCGCAAGGGCCGGCGCGAGATCCTGGTCGACGACGAGCAGCTGATCGCGCAGCACGCGATCGCCGCCGACGACCCCGAGATCGAGTACATGAAGCGGACCTACGCCCACGAGTTCCGGACGGCGTTCGGCGAGGCGCTCGGCCAGCTCGGCGCGCGCGACCAGACCCTGCTGCGCTACCACCACGTCGACGGCCTCAACATCGACGAGATCGGCGCGATCTACCGGATCCACCGGGTCACCGCGTTCCGCTGGATCGAGAAGGCCAAGGAGCTGCTGGCGCGCTCGACGCTCGAGATCCTGCGCGGCCGGCTCCGCCTGCCGGCCAACGAGCTCGACAGCGTGCTGCGGATGATCCGCAGCCAGATCCACCTCTCGCTGGTCCGCCACCTCGGCGGGCCGAGCGACAGCGTCGCCGACGACGCGATCGAGCTCGATCCGAGCGAGCTCGAGGAAGTCGATCGATAGGGGGCGTTCCCGCCCCCTCTGGACCGGCAAAGCCGGTCCATTCACCCCTCCGCGCGTCGCGTCGCGCGGCTGTCCATTCTGCGGGCTCTCCGACCGCCCGAGGTTCCTGCTTGGATTCGCACTTCCTCCGGACTACCTCGGCAAGGTCAGTCCACTCACCCTTTCAGGCATGACGTCGCAGATCGATGGGCCGGTGTGGCGGGCGTCGGAGGGGTGATCGGACAGCCCGAAGCCCCAGCCGCAGCGCCGGTCGGCGATCTCGCCGGTCTCGACATCGACCCGGGCGACCCCGGTCGGGAACTGCACGACCAGATCGCCGGACGCCGTCCAGTCGACGTCGGCGCCGCTCCACTGCGCGCTGTCCCAGAGGATCTCGCCGGCGCCCGACAGCAGCGCGAGCCGCGGGCTGTGGAACGCGGCGATCCGCGCGCCATCCGCCCTGGGCCGGAGCGTGAGCTCGCCGGCGCCCGGGAGCCGCGCGATCGCGAGGTCGCGGGCGTAGACCACCACGTCGTCGTGGTCGACCGCCCGGTGGGTGTACAGGTGGCCCGTGCGGTCGACGGCGCGCAGCTCGCCCGGCACGCGGTAGGTCGTGCGCGGCTGGACCGTGGTGCCCGGCCGCAGCTCTCCGGCGCCGAGCTCGCCGACCAGCAGGCCATCGGGGACCTCGGCGATCTCGAGCGCGACCACCCCGCCGGATAGCCGCGGATCGAGCAACACGAGCTTGCCCGGCGAGATCGCGCTGCCGACCCGCACCGGCTCGCCGAACACGTGCGCGGCGGGATCGTAGCGCAGCAGCAGCGCCATCTCGCCGTCGCTGGTCGCCAGCAGCCGGCTCACCGGATCGTAGGACACCTCGCGGTCGCGCGCGTGGTAGGGCAACAGCTGGTGCACCGCGGTGGTCAGCCCGTCGAACACCGCGACCTGGAACCCGGCGTCCTTGCGCTCGAGCGGCCGGCGCTGCAGCGTGACGATCGCGTAGCGCTCGTCGATCGGGACGACGTCGAGCCATTCGGTGCGGTTGCGGCTGAGCTCGAACCGCGCGCGCTCGCGCAGCCCTTGGCCGGCGCCGGCGCCGGCGCCGAGATCAGGGCTGAGACCAGGGCTGAGACCAGGGCTGAGACCAGGGCTGAGATCGAGCAGCACCGTCTGCCGGTCCGAACCGCCGACCAGCGCGCCGATCGGTGTGACCCGCAGCCCGGTGAGGTCGTGCACGCTGTAGCCGAGGAAGCGGTGGGCGTCCGGGGTGGCGAAGCCGAGGCTGGCGCCGGCGCCGACCACCAGCGCGCCGTCGGTCACCGCTACCGGCGCGGCCGCGACCGGGAAGCTGCCGGCCATCGCCGGTCGCTGGGTGCCGTCGGTGTTCCACCAGGTCAGCTGGGTCATCACCGCGCAGGCGACGATGTCGTCGCTGACAAACCCGAGCGGCAGCGGTGCGTTGTCGCTGTGGAGCAGCTCGCCCTCGTCGAGCGAGTCGTCGTTCTCGTGCGGCCAGCGCCGGGACACGCACAGCGGGACCTTGCGCGCCGTTCCGTGCGCGAGATCGATCAGCGCCGGGTGCAGGCTGCGCGGCCGGGTCACGGCGAGCAGCTCGCCGCTCGGCGATAGCACGGCGTGCCGGATCGGGAACGGCAGGCTGGGCGTGTCGCCGCCCCAGCGCGCGCCGTGGTCGACGACGATCCACCGGCCGTGCAGCTGCTTGTCGTCGGCGATCAGCGCGAGCACGCGGCCGCCGCGCGCGACCAGCCGCGCGATGTGCGTGCCCGGCTCGGGCGCCAGCCGCGATCGCCGCGCACCCCCGCCGTCGATCAGCTCGATCGTCTGATCCGCGCGCAGCAGCAGCAGGCCCTCCGCGCTGGCGACCAGCTCGATCGCCGCCGCCTCGCCGCGCGCGGTGGCCCGGCCGAGCACCGCACCGGCCGCCGTGGTCCGGACCACGCGAACACCGCCCGCCGCGTCGAGCATCCCGATCGCGAAGCCCTCGCCGTCGCGCAGCAGCCCGATCGCGCTCGGCTGCGTGCCCTGGATCACCACCGGCTCGCGCGTGCCGTCGAGCACAGGCCACAGCCGGATGCCGCCCTGCGGGTCGGCGGTCGCAGCCGCCAGCCCGTCGGCGGTGATCCCGAGCACGGCGATGTCGGCGCCGTGTGCCGCGCTCAGCGGCGGTGGCGGCGCCGCGGGCTTCGCGGGGATGGCCGGCGGTGCGGAGACCGGCGCAGGAGCCGAGTCAGCCCCACACGCGGCAAGGACCAGGCAGAGCCAACAGCGCATGTCCTGGAGCCAACGCGTGATGCCGCGCAAAAAGTCTTGGGCCGACGACGACCCGAAGTGAGCCGGGCTACTCGACGGTGCTCGACGGTTGCCGTAACGATGAAAGTTTGCAGAGTCCGGGCGCTTTCCCCGAAAATTTGGTTGAGCGATCGAGGCGCGGGATGTTTGAACAGGATTACGTGGAGTCCGAGGTGGACTTCAACGTTGTGTAGGAGGCAGTACATATGGCGCTCGGTACCGTAAAGTGGTTCAACGATGCCAAGGGCTACGGCTTCATCAGCCGGGCGGATGACGGCAAGGACGTGTTCGTCCATTACTCGTCGATCTCGGGGGATGGCTTCCGCACCCTGAACCAGGGCCAGACCGTCGAGTACGAGGAGCAGCATGGGCCCAAGGGGCTGTTCGCTGCGAAGGTCCTCAAGGTGATGTCGAGCTAGGGCGTCGCCGCCCGCTCGCCTGCGTCCATTCCGCGTCGCGCGTCGACCCCTGCACTGATCCGAGCTCGGCCTGACCGGCCGCTGCCGTCCGCCTCCCGGGGGGAGGCCCGGGCATCGGTCGGTCCTGAAGGCGGCCCAGGGTGCCTTCAGGCTGCGGGGGTGAGATCGAGCTCCTGGGAGCTCCTGGCCAGCCCCTGGTGCGCTCTGGGGGCTCCCAGCGGCTGTTGCGGGACCGTGCAGCCGGGGGGCAGGCCGACGAGCGTGAGCGAGCGCTAGCGGGCCAGCTGGGTCGCGCGATAATCGCCGGACGGCGTGCGAGACAGGATCACGGAGAATGCCTCTTTCTCCGTGCGGACCTGGAGCACAAACGTGCCTTCGGGTGCGCCTTGCACACCTGCCTCGGCAGGTGTGAGCAGCTTCCAGTCCTTCATCCGACCGGACTCCACGACCAGCCCCCCGAACATCTCGCGCAGCTCGGCGACGCTCTGCGCGACGACCTTGCCGCCGGCGTAGAACGGCGTCGTCGAGTACCCGGCGAGCTTGTCGACCTGGGCGGTCGCGAACGCCGAGACCCACAGGTTGGCGGCGAACAGCGCCTGCTTGTCGGTCACCGACGAGTCGGGCGACACCTTCTGCTGGGCGACGCCGTCGTCGGGCGTGACCGTCTTGGTGCCGATCGGCGGCCGGTCGGGCTTGCGCTTGCCGGGCACCTTGCCGATATTCTTGACCATCGCGCCGTCGTCGAGCACGCCCTGACCGCCGTCGTCCGGCACCTCGGTGAGGATGTAGGGCTCGACGTTGAACGTGCCGCACTGCCGCCAGTTGCGATAGAACCCCCAGCGCAGGTAGATCCGGCCGTCGACCGAGCGGATCGCCTCGGGGGTCGGCTCGTAGGGGCCGGCCGAGATCACGGTGTCGACCGCGGCGACGTCGAACTCGGTCTTGCCCGAGGTCTTGGCGATCGTCACCTTGTGGACCGTGCCGTCGGGGTTGACCGAGAGCTCGAGGTTGACCCACAGGTTCGGGTCGTTGAGCGGGTAGTCGGCGCCCTTGCCGTCGAGGTTCTCCAGGAACCCGAAGCCCCACAGCTCGTGGATCCGGCGGTGCATGCGCGCGACGTAGAGCGCGAACGGATGCGCGCGGGTCTTGAGCGCGGTCTGGTTGCCAACGCGGACGTCGGGGATGAAGTTCTCGAGCGAGCTCTTGATCGCGTCGAGCTTGCGCTCCCACCGGCCCTTCTTGCTCGTCATCTTGCGCGCGGCGACCTGGCGCTCCTCGTCGACCTTGTCCTTGCCCATCATCCGCTCGTAGTCCTTGAACGTCAGCGGCGTGTTGATGCCTGGCGTGCCGCGCTTGCCGACCTTCTTGCCGTCCTTGCCGTTGTCGACGATCGAGCCCCGGCCGCCGATGCCGCGCATCGCGAGCACGCCGCGCTCGCCGGTGCCGTCCTCGCCGTTCTGGCCGCCGTCGCCCTTGATCCCGCCCTTGGCGACCTCGGCCTTGCCCGAGTGATCGGTCTCGCGGATGTGCTGGTCGGTGGTCGCCTGGGTCTCCTCGAGCTGGCGGATCCGGTCGTCGGGCCCGCCGACGTCCGGGCTGGTGTGGTCATCGCTCTCGCGCGACGCGACCTCCCTGCCCTCGGAGTCCTTGTCGAGGTTGGTCTGCTTGGCGCGGGTCTCCTCGGCGACGTCGCGGTTCTTGTCGGACAGCTGCTTGGCGTCGTCGGGGGCCTTGTCGACGACGTGCTTGTCGTCCTTGACCTCGACCATCACCATGTTCGGCGGCGGTGGCGGCGGCTTCTTCGGCTCGGGCTGCTGCTTGGGCGGTGGCGGCGGCGGGACCGTCAGCGGCTTCTGCTCGGGCTTGGGCGGCGGCTTGAGCGCGACCTGCAGCGGTCGGTCCTCGAGCTTCTCGGCCTCGATCGGGACGGGCGGCGGCCTGGGCGCGAGCGGCTTGACCAGCTGCTCGATCGGCGGAGTGTCCAGCGCGACGTCGACTTCCTTGGGCTGGTGGCCGAACTCGGCCGCGACGTCGGTGTCCGTGGTGACGGTGAGCGCGCACTCGAACACCGAGCCATCGCTCGCCGCCTTGACCGCATCGCCGACGACGCACGCGGCGAGCGGATCGCCGAGGATGGCGTGGAGCGCCGGTGGCGTGCGCATCGGCAGCTGGCGATAGCCACCGAACGTGGCGCCCTCGCCGAGCACCGCGGTCAGCTTGATGCTCGTGCCCGGCGCGAGGTCGATGCCACAGCGCGGCTGGTCGCAGCGCACCATCGGCGACTGCTCCCCCGCGCGCGTCACCAGCACCTGCCCCAGGCTCGGCGTGTAGTCGAGCGAGACCGTGGTCTCGGATCGCGGCTTGACCCGGATCTTCTTGGACCACTGCGCGCCATCCGGCGCGGTCACCGTGAGGCGCACATCGAGCGTGCGCTCGGAGATCTCGATCGGCTGCGACATCGCGCCGACCATCTCGCCCGCCGGTGTGGTCAGCGTGACGCGGAAGCCCTTGGGTCCGTCGACCCGCACGGCCGCGGCGGCCGCAGGCTGCTCGGTGAGCTCGTAGTCCCAGCTGCTCGCCGCATCGCCGAGGTGGATCGTGAGCGTCGGCTTCGGCGGCGGACGCGTGACGACGTACCCGACGACCGCGGCGCCCTGGGCGGTGAGCGAGATGCCGAGCGCCAGGAGCAGGACGCCTGGGCTCCGATATCGACGCAAGCGGATCACCGCGGGGTTGAGTCTGACATACCAGACCCCAAACGGTCGTCGCGAAATATGCTGACAAATCGACGGACTAGCGTTGGCTGGCGAACGCACCTGCGACCCGGTGATCGACGGCGCGATGCGCCGGCCGAGCCGGCTGCCAAGCCATCTATAAACCCGAGCGATCGTCAGATCTTGCGATAGACGCCGACCACCACGCCGATGATGTCCACGCTCTTGAAGTCGTCCTTGCGAACGAGAATCGGCTGCATGTTCGAGTTCGCCGGCTGAAATCGGATGACATCTCCCTCGGGGAAGTACCGCTTCACGGTGGCCTCGCCGTCGATCATCGCGACGACGATCTCTCCGGCGCGCGCCGTCGGTGTCTTCTTCACGAAAACGTAATCACCGTCCAGGATCCCGTCTTCGATCATCGACTCTCCGACGATCCGGAGCCCGAAGACCTCGCGGTGACCGCCGATCAGGATGCGATCGATGCGCACGGTGTCGGTCGCCTGCTCGACCGCGAGGATCGGCTGGCCAGCCGCGACCCGGCCGAGGATGGGGATCTCGGCCATGTCCTCGCTGGTGGGGACGACCTCCATCACGCCGGTGCCCATCGGGGGCCGGCGCAGCGGCACGACCTCGCCGCTGCCATCGGGCAGCACCGGGCGCATCGCGCGCGACTTCAGATCCTCGCGCCGCAGGTGACCCTTCTTCTCCAGCGCCTTGAGGTGGTCGTTCACCCCGTTGGTCGACCGGATGTTGAAGTGCTCGCCGATCTCGCGCAGCGTGGGCGGGAACCCGCGCTCGGCGATCGAAGCGGAGATGAAGTCGAGAATATCCCGTTGTCGCTGGGTCAGCGCGTCGGCCATGAGCACCGTCCTGGGTTGTACTGAACGCCCTCACCGTACTGAACACTTCATCACCCTGTCAATTTTTCAGCTGCGATTTCGCCATCATTTGCCGGGACCGGGGAAGATCCCGTCGTGAGCTGGCTCCAGGTGGCTGCGACCGCCGCCGCGGCGATCGCCGCGATGCGAGCGGCGTACGAGCGCGGCGACGTCGACGAGGCGGCCCGGCGCGGCGCGCTGGCCGGCCCCGCGGTCGTCGAGCGCGCGCTGGCGTCGTCGGATCGCGTGACCCAGCTCGCCGCGATCGCCGCGGCGCCGATCGTCGAGGACCGCGCGGAGCTGCTCGGTCCGCTCGCGCGCGTCGCCGGCGGCGCCGACCACCGGACGGCCCAGGCCGCCGCCGCGGCCGGACGCGCGATCGCCGGCGAGCTCGCGCGCGCGGGCCGGCCCGACGACCTCGCCCCCGGCGACCTCGCGGCGTGGCAGGCGGGGTGGGCGGAGCTCGCGCTGCGCGGCGACCGGTGGATCGAGGTCCGGATCGCCGCGCTCGACGCCGCCGCGGCGCTCGACCCCGGCGGGATCGGCGTCGATCTCGGCGCCGCGCTGCGCGACCCCGATCCCGCGTTCCGGCGCGCCGCGGTGACCGCGGTCCGGTTGCCGGTGCCACCCGCCGCCGTCCCCGCGCTCGCCGGCGCGATCGCGCACGACGCGGACGCGGCGACCGCGCTCGACGCCGCGCAGTCGCTGTGCCTGTCGCTCGAGGCGAGCCCGGGCCCGCGGCCGATCCTCGACGCGCTCGGTCCCGCCGGCCTGACGCGGCTGCGCGCCCTGGTCACCGCGCCGCCGCCCGACGCCACCGCCGCGGCGCTGCGCGACGCCGCGCGCTGCCTGGCCGCCGATCGCTCGCCCCAGAGCGCCGCCGCGCTGCGCGCGCTGGCCGGCCGGCCGACCCGCCGCAAGTAGCGCTACAGCGGGCGCGGC
>DATAPF010000655.1:0-16010 GCA_036265355.1 Kofleriaceae bacterium
TACGGCGCCGGGCGCGCGGCCGGCGAGCCGCTTCGCATCGGATCGGCCAAGAGCCAGATCGGCCACGCCGAGGCGGCGGCCGGCATCGCCGGTCTGATCAAGACCGCGCTGGCGCTCGACGCAGGCGTCCTGCCGGCCAACCTCCACTTCGAGACCCCGAACCCGCACATCCGGTGGGCCGCGCTGCCGGTCTCGGTGGTGAGCGAGGCCGCGCCGTGGCCGCGCGGCGACGCGCCCCGGTTCGCCGGCGTCAGCAGCTTTGGGTTCAGCGGCAGCAACGCCCACGTGGTGCTCGAGCAGGCGCCCGCGGCGCGGCCCCCGGCGCCCGCGCCGGTGCGAGAGATCGATGCGCCGCAGCTGATCGCGGTCGCCGCGCACACGCCCGAGGCGCTCGATGCCCGGCTCGCCCAGGTCGAGCAGCTGGCGCGCAGCAGCGACGCCGCGCTGGTCGATCTGGCGCTCTCGATCGCGACGTCGAGCAGCCACCTGGTGTGCCGCGCCGCGACCGTGGCGACCGCGCCCGGGCTCGAGGCCGCGGTCCAGCGCTGCCGGCGCGAGCCGCGCCCGGCGCCGATCCGCAAGCTCGCGTTCGCGTTCACCGGCCAGGGCGCCCAGCGCGCGGGCATGGGCTTGGCGCTCGCCGAGCGCTGGCAGGTGATCGCCGACGCCCTGCAGTGGTGCGACGACCGGTTCCGCGCCGAGTCCGGTCTGCCGCGCGGCCTGCGCGAGGTGATGTGGGCCGCGCCGGGGACCCCGGCGGCCGCGCTGCTCGATCGCACCGACTACACCCAGGCGGCGATGTTCGCGTTCGCGTACGCCGTGGCGTGCTGGTGGCGCGCGCTCGGCATCGCGCCCGACGTCGTGGTCGGCCACAGCATCGGCGAGATCGCGGCGGCGTGCGCCGCGGGCGTGCTGGATCCCGAGGCGGCGATGCGGCTGGTGGTGGCGCGTGGCCAGGGCATGTCCCGGCTGCCGTCCGGCGGCGCGATGATCGCCGTCGGCGCCGACGAGCCCGAGGTCGCCGCCCTGATCGACGGCTGGCCGGACACCGCGATCGCCGCGATCAACGGCCCGCGCCAGGTCGTGGTCGCCGGTCCCGAGGTGAGCCTCGCCCGGGTCGTGCAGCACGCCGCCGCCGCCGGGTGGCAGGCCAGCCGGCTCGCGGTCTCGCACGCGTTCCACTCGCCGCTGATGGCGCCGATGGTCGACGAGCTCGCCCGGCGCGCCGCCGAGCTCGCCCATCGCGCGCCGCAGGTCCTGTGGATCAGCGCGATGACCGGGGCGCCGGTCGGCGACGGCGCGCGCGCCGGGTACTGGACCGAGCACGTGCTCGCGCCGGTCCGGTTCCACCAGGCGCTGGCGGCGCTCCCCGCCGACGTCGATGCCGTGGTCGAGATCGGTCCGCAGCCGGCGCTGACCGCGATCGCCAGGCGCGCCGGCGGCGAGAGCGCGCGGCGCTGGATCCCGTGCGCGCGGCCCGAGCGCGAGGAGGTCAGCTTGCTCGAGGCGGCGGCCGCGCTCTATCAAGGCGGCCTCGACCTCGACCTGGCGCGCCTGTTCCCCGCGGATCGCCGCCGGATCGCGCTGCCGAGCTACCCGTGGCAGCGGCGGCGCTACTGGACCGCCGCGCCGCCGGCGCCCGCCGCTGCACCGCCCGCGCTCGTCGCTCCGTCGATTGCAGCTCCGTCGATCGCCGCTCCGGCGGTCGCGCCTCCGGCGCCCGCGGCCACCACGATCGACCCGCCCGGCGACGTCGCCGGACACTCAGTGCTCGATCTCATCTACCGGCAGCTCGAGGTGATGCACCAGCAGATCGGCCTGCTCGCCGGCGAGCTCGGCGCCGACGCCGCGCCCGCGCTGCCCATCCTGTCCAACCTCCGCACTCTGGAAGGCCACAACTGATGTCGAACCGTTCGGCACACATCCTCGCCTCGCTGTCGCAACTGCTCGCCCGCCAGCTCCGCATCCCGCCCGGCGAGCTCGATCCGCGGCGCCCGTTCCTCGAGCTTGGAGCCGACTCGCTGGTGCTGCTCGAGATGTCCCACGCGGTGGAGCGCGATCACGGCGTCCGCGTGGCGCCCCACCAGCTGTTCGAGCAGGTCACCGACCTGGCGACGCTCGCCGAGTTCGTTGCGCACCACGAGGTGCGTCCCGAGGTGCGCCCCGAGGCGTGCCCTGAGGTGCGCCCCGATGTCGCCGCGCCTGCGCCGGTCGAGGCCAGCGCGCCGGTTCATGTCAGCGCGCCGGTTCATGTCAGCGCGCCGGTCCATGTCAGCGCGCCGGTCCATGTCAGCACGCCGGTCCATGTCAGCGCGCGCCGCGAGTCGCGGCCGGTCGAGCTGCCTGCCGCCGGCCAGAGCGCCGCGCCAGCCGACCGGTGGGCCCCGGTGATCGCTCGCCAGCTCGATCTGATGTCGGAGCAGCTGCGCGTGCTCGGCGCAGGCGGCGCCGGTGCGCGCGCGCTGCGATCGCCGGCCGCTCGTCCGGCCGGTCCCCCGCAGGAACCCCGATCGAACAGTGCGCCGGCCGCCCATCCGGCCGAGCCCGCGCGCGAACCCGGCTCGAACGGTGTGCAGGCGGCGCGACCGGCCGCGTCCCCGGCTGCACTGCCGGCTGCCGCGCCGGCCGCGCCGGCCGCGCCGTCGGCCCGGAGCCCGCAGCAGCAGCGCTACCTCGCCGACTTCATCCGCCGCTACAACCGGCGCACGGCGGGTTCCAAGGAGCACGCGCAGCGCTACCGCGACGTGCTCGCGGATCGCCGCGCCACCGCGGGGTTCTCGGGGGCGACCAAGGAGTTGCAGTACCCGATCGTCGGCGCCGGCGCGCGCGGATCGCGGCTGTGGGACGTCGACGGCAACGAGTACATCGACGTCGCGATGGGCTTCGGCGTCCACCTGTTCGGTCACGCGCCCGAGTTCCTCCGCCAGGCGATCGACGACCAGCTCGCCCGCGGCGCGCAGATCGGGCCGCAGTGCGCGCGGGCCGGCGAGCTCGCCGAGCGGCTGACGCGGATCACTGGCCTCGAGCGGGTGACGTTCTGCAACTCGGGGACCGAGGCGGTGATGACCGCGCTGCGGCTCGCGCGCGCGGCCACCGGCCGCAACGGCGTCGTGATGTTCCGCGGCTCGTACCACGGCCACTCGGACGGGACGCTGGCGCTCGGCCGCCGCGGCGACGTCCCTGCGTCGATCCCGATGGCGCCGGGCATCCCGCAGGGCGCGATCGACGACCTGATCATCCTCGACTATGACGATCCGCGCTCGCTCGACGCGATCCGCGCCGCCGCCGGCCGGCTCGCCGCGGTGCTGGTCGAGCCGATCCAGAGCCGGTGGCCCGAGGTCCAGCCGCACGGCTTCCTGCACCAGCTCCGCGCGCTGACCCGCGAGCTCGACATCGCGCTGATCTTCGACGAGGTCATCACCGGGTTCCGCGTCCATCCGCGCGGCGCGCAGGGCCGGTTCGGGGTCACCGCCGACATCGCGACCTACGGCAAGCTGCTCGGCGGCGGCATGCCGATCGGCGTGGTCGCAGGCGCGCGCCGCTACCTCGACCGGATCGACGGCGGGGCGTGGCGGTTCGGTGACGCCAGCCATCCCGCGGTCGAGACCACGTTCTTCGCCGGCACGTTCTCCAAGCATCCGCTCGCGGTCGCCACGGCGCTCGCCGTGCTGCGCGAGATCGAGGCCCGCGGCCCGGAGCTGTACGACCGGCTCGAGGTCCAGACCGCGCGGCTGGCCGCAGGGATGAACCGGACGTTCCGCCTCGAGGAAGTGCCGCTGGCCCTGGTCCACGCGGGATCGATGTTCCGCATCGCGCCGCGCGGCGGCGCCGATCGCACCAATTACCTGCACGAGTCGCTCGAGCTGCGACTGCTCTACCAGCACCTGATCTTCGCGGGGATCTACGTCTGGGAGGGCCGCACCGGGTTCCTGTCGACGGCCCACACCGACAAGGACGTCGACCGGATCGTCGCGGCGACCGGCGCGGCGATCAGCGCGATGCGCGACGGCGGCTTCCTCCCCCGCAGCGCCGCGCCGGCCGCGCCCGCGCCCGCGCCCGCCGCGCTGGCGCCCATCGCGCCCGCGCCCGTCGCGCCTGCACCCGCGGAGCCTGCGCCCACACCGGCCACGTGCGCGCTTGCTGCGACCACGCCCGCGCACATTGCACCCGCGCAGGCCGCGTCCGCGCAGGCTGCGCCTCTCGCGCCCGCGCCCGTCGCGCCCGTGCAGGCCGCGCCCGCGCAGGCCGCCGAGCTCCGGCGCGCGCCGCTGTCGTGGGCCCAGGAGGGCATCTGGCTGCAGTCGCAGCTCGAGGCCGGCACCGGGAGCTTCAACATGCCGGGCGGGGTGCGGCTGCGCGGCCGGCTGCGGGTCGACGCGCTCGAGCGCGCGCTGCGCGAGGTCGTCCGCCGCCACGCCGTGCTGCGCACGCGCTTCGCGGTCGTCGACGGCCGGCCGGAGCAGGTCATCGCGCCGGCCGGCGAGGCCGAGATCGTCGCCCAGGTGGTGATCGAGCGGATCGACGGGCAGGGCCGCGACGCCGTGCGCCAGCTCGCGATCGACGAGGCGCGCCGGCCGTTCGACCTCGAGCGCGGGCCGCTGCTGCGCGCCTGCCTGATCGCGGTCGACGCGGACGAGTGGGTGCTGCTGGTGACCTTGCACCACCTGATCGGGGACGGCTGGTCGTTCGCGCTGCTGGTCGACGAGCTGGCCGCGCTGTACACCGGCTACTGCGCCGGCGCGGCGCCGACCGCGCTGCCGGCGCCCGCGCTGCAGTACGCGGACCACGCGGTCCGCCAGCGCCAGGCGATCGATGACGGCGTCGCCGAGCGCCAGCTGGCGTACTGGACGCAGCGGCTCGACGGCGCGCCCGACAGCCTGGCGCTGCCCACCGATCGGCCGCGGCGCGACGGCGCCGGCCGCAGCGCCACGCTCGCGCAGACCGTCGAGTCGGCGCTGGTGCGCTCGCTGCACGAGCTGGCGAAGGCCACCCGCGCGACCCTGCACATGGTGCTGCTCGCCGGCTACGCCGCGCTGCTGCACCGCCACAGCGGCCAGGACGACCTCGCGATCGGCGCGCCGGTGACGACGCGCGATCGCGCGGAGCTTCGCGCCATGCTGGGCCCGTTCGTCAACACCGTGGTGTTCCGGCTCGCGGTCGAGCGCGACGTCCCGTTCGCCGAGCTGGTCCAGCGCGCCCGGCTCGCCACGCTCGGCGCGTACGCCCACCAGGATGTCCCGTTCGCGCGCGTGGTCCAGGCGATCCAGCCGGCGCGGCTGCCCGGCCGGCACCCGCTGTTCCAGGTCTGGTTCAACCTCGAGCCGGACGCGGGCGCGAGCGCGCTGCGGCTGCCCGGGCTCGAGGTCGCGCTGCTCGACGATCCGATCGACACGCCGACCCAGCTCGACCTGAGCCTGGGCGCCGAGCTGCGCGGCGGCGCGCTCGTGCTCAAGTGGATCTACAACGAGGCGCTGTTCGATCGCGCGACGATCCAGCAGCTCGCCGAGCAGCTCGTCCACCTGCTGGCGCAGGTCGCGGCGGATCCCGCGGCGCCGCTCGCCCGGCACTCGCTGGTGACCGCGGAGGCCGCCCGCATGCTGCCCGATCCGGCGGCGCCGCTCGATCAGTCCGATCGCGGCCGGGTCACCGACGCGTTCGCCCAGCAGGTCGACCGCGCCCCGGGCCACCCGGCGATCGTCCAGGGCCAGCGCCGCTGGAGCTACGCCGAGCTGTCGCGCGCCGCGGTCGCGCTCGCCGATGGCCTGGCGCGATCGACCCGGCGCGGCGACGTGGTCGCGGTCAGCGGCGCGCCGAGCTTCGGCCTGATCGCCGCCATGCTCGGCACGCTGCTCGACGACCGCGTGCTGCTGCCGCTCGATCCGGGGCTGCCGCCCGAGCGCCAGGCGGTGATGCTGCGCGAGGCCGGCGCGCGCTGCCTGGTCCGCGTCGGCGGCAGCGCCGAGCTCGCGTGCGCCGGCGCGATCGCCTGCGCGCGGGTCGGCGCCGGCGACGCGGCCTGGACCGATCCGGTCACCGCCCCCGGCGACGCCGCGGCCACCGGGGTGCTGGCGCGCCAGCCCGGCGACGCCTACATCTTCTACACCTCGGGGACCACCGGCACGCCGCGCGCCGTGCTCGGCACCCACCGCGGCCTCGCGCACTTCGTCGCGTGGCAGCGTACCGAGTTCGACGTCGGCGCGCACGACCGGATCGCGCAGACCACGCGGCTGTCGTTCGACGCCGTGCTGCGCGACGTGTTCCTGCCGCTGACCAGCGGCGCCACGCTGGTGCTCCCTGAGGACGGCGACCTCGCCGACCCGGACGCGGCGCTGGCCTGGCTGGGGCACCAGCGCGTCACGCTGCTGCACACCGTCCCGAGCCTGGGACAGCACTGGATCGCCGGGGACCGCCGCGCGCGGCTGCCCGATCTGCGCCGGGTGTTCTTCTCGGGCGAGCCGCTGCAGGCCGAGCTCGTGCAGCGCTGGCGCCAGCTCGCCCCGGCCGCGGAGGTCGTCAACTTCTACGGCCCGACCGAGACCACGATGATCAAGTGCTACCACCGGGTCCCGGATCTGCCCGCGCCCGGCGTGCAGCCCGCCGGGATCCCGCTGCCTGACACCCAGGCGCTGGTGCTCGGCCCCGAGCGCACGCCGTGCGGCGTCGGCGAGATCGGCGAGATCGTGCTGCGCACGGCGTACGCCACGCGCGGCTACCTCAACGTCCCCGATCGCGATCCGCAGCGGTTCATCGCCAACCCGCACGCGGACGACGGCATCGGCCTGTACTGCACCGGCGATCGCGGCCGCTACCGGGCGGACGGCCAGCTCCAGATCCTCGGCCGCACCGATCGGCAGATCAAGCTGCGCGGCGTGCGGATCGAGCTCGCCGAGCTCGAGACCGTGCTCGGCGCACACCCGGCCGTCCGCCAGGCCTCGGTCCAGCTGCTCGGCGAGCCGCCGGCCGCCCGCCTGGTCGCGTTCCTGGTCACCGGCGACGGGGCCAGCCCCGACGACATCCTGGCGGCGCTGCGCGTCCGGCTGCCGGACGCCATGATCCCGGCGCGGCTGGTGCTCGTCCGCGAGCTGCCGCGGCTGGGCACCGGCAAGGTCGACGCCAAGGCGCTCGCCGCGCTCGCCGCCGCGCCGGCGCCGGCCGTCGCCCCCGTGGCCCCGGCGACGCCGACCCAGGCGCTGGTCGCCCGGCACGCGCGCGAGCTGCTCGGCGTCGCAGAGCTCGGCATCCACGACAACTTCTTCGAGCTCGGCGGCCACTCGCTGCTGGCGGCGCAGCTGGTCGCGCGCCTGCGCACCGCGCTCGGCATCGAGCTCGGGCTGCGCGCGCTGTTCGACGCGCCGACCGTCGCCGGCCTCGCCGAGCACATCGACCGCAAGCCGGGCGCGAGCGAGCGCGCTCTGGCCCTGGCCCTCCAGACCCAAGGTGGCGAGCGCGCCACGGAGACCATCGAGCTGTGAATGACCACGTCAACCACCACGTCGGCAGCCACGCCGGTCGCCACGCCGGCAACGTTCTGGACCATCTGGTGCGGTCAGCTGGTCTCGGTGCTGGGCTCCGGCATCACCCAGTTCGCGCTGGCGGTGTGGGCGTTCCAGCGCAGCGGCTCGGCCACCCAGTTCGGGGTGATCGCGATGTGCGCGGTGCTGCCCGGCCTGTTGCTGTCGCCGGTCGCGGGCGCGTTCGTCGATCGCTGGAATCGCCGGACGGCGATGCTGGTGGCCGACGCGGGGGCGGCGCTGGCGAGCGGGACGATCGCGGCGCTGGTCGCCGGCGACCGGATCGCGGTGTGGCAGCTCTACGCCGCGACCGCGTTCAGCTCGAGCCTCGCCGCGCTCCACCAGCCGGCCTACCAGGCGATGACCTCGATGCTGGTGCCCAAGCACCGGCTTGGCCAGGCGAGCGGCGCGGTGCTGGCCGCCGATGCCGCCGCGGAGCTGTGCTCGCCGGTGCTCGGCGGGTTGCTGCTCCCCGCGGTGGGACTGACCGGGATCTTCGTCATCGACCTGTGCACGTTCGCGATCGCGGTGGCGACGCTGAGCGCGGCCCGCGTGCCGTCGCTGCCGCGGCGGGCACCCTCCATCGACTCGCTTCGCTCGTCGATCTGGCGCGAGATCGCCGAGGCGTGGCGCTACGTCGCGGCGCGCCCCGGCCTGGTCGGGCTGCTCGCGCTGTCGTGTGTGACCAGCCTGGCGGTCGGCTTCCTCGAGGTGCTCAGCGCGCCGGTCGTGCTGTCGCGGGCGTCGCCGGGGGTGCTCGGTGCGGTGCGCTCGTTCTCGGGCGCCGGCATGCTGGCGGGCAGCATCGCGATGCAGCTGTGGGGCGGGCCGCGCGCGCGGGTCGCCGGCATGGTCGGCTTCCAGCTCGCGCTCGGCGCGCACCTGGTGGTCATGGGATTCTTGACCGCGCCGTGGCTGCTCGCGGCGGCGGGCTTCGGGGCGCTGTTCTCGATCCCCCTGGTCAACGGCTGCGCCCAGACCCTGTGGCAGACCAAGGTCGCGCTGCACCTGCAGGGCCGGGTGTTCGCCCTGCGCCGGCTGGCGCGGATCTGCCGCCCGCTCGGTTTCGTCGCGGCGGGCGCGCTCGCCGATCGCGTGCTCGATCCGCTGATGTCGGGCGGCGGCTTCGCCCGCGCGGTGGGGCCGTGGATCGGCGTCGGGCCGGGGCGGGGCAGCGCGCTGCTGCTCGCGCTGGTCGGCGCAACCACCCTCGTCGCGACGCTCGCCGTGTCGCGCTACCGCCCGCTCCGCGAGGTGCAGCATGAGCTCCCCGACGCACACTGACCGCGCGGCCCGGGCGCAGACCGCGATCCCCGGCATCATCGGCGGGCTCGGCCCGCTGGCGCACATCGCGCTGGAGCGCCGGCTGATCGCCGAGTCGGCGCGGCGCGGCGCGACCGGCGACGGCGGCCACCCGGTGTGGATCCTGATCAACGCCGCCGACGTCCCCGATCGCACCGCCAGCCTCGCCGACGGCAGCGACGGCTGCGCTCGCTCGCTGGTCCGCTACGGCCGCGTGCTCGAGGCGGCCGGCGCCGACTTCCTGATCGTCGCGTGCAACACCGCGCACGCGTTCCACCGCCGGGTCCAGGCCGAGCTGTCGATCCCGTGGCTCCACCTGATCGACCACACCGCCGCGGCGATCGCGCGCCGCCACCCCGGCATCGAGCGGGTCGGCGTGCTGGCGACCGACGGGACGCTGCGCGCGGCGCTGTACCAGCGCAGCTTGCTCGACCTCGGCATCGCGACGATCGCGCCGGGCGCCGGCACCGCCCTGCAGACCGAGATCATGGACGCGATCTACGCGCCGGGCTGGGGCATCAAGGCCAGCGGCGTCGAGATCGGCGCGCGGGCCCAGGCCGCGGTGTGGCGCGCCGTGCACTGGCTCGAGCAGCACGGCGCCGAGCTGGTCATCGCCGGCTGCACCGAGCTGTCGGCGGCGCTCGAGACCCTGACCGTCTCCACCACCCTGCCGCTGCCCTGGCTCGATCCGCTCGAGGTCGCGGCCCAGCTCACCCTCGATCTGGCGTATGGCGCCGCCGGCGTCGTCGTCGCCCCGGGGCGCGCGCCCCTGCGAAAGGCATCCCGATGAGATTCACCCTGTTCTTCTTTGGCTCCGACGCGAGCGACGGCAATCCCTACGAGCTGCTGTTCGAGGCGGCGCGGTTCGCCGACCGCCACGGGTTCGCCGCCGTGTGGACCCCGGAGCGCCACTTCGCCCGGTTCGGCGGCGCGTTCGCCAACCCGGCCGTGACCAGCGCGGCGCTGGCGTCGATCACCCGGCGGATCCAGCTGCGCTCCGGCAGCCTGATCTCGCCGCTCCACGACGTGATCCGGATCGCCGAGGAGTGGTCGATGGTCGACCGCATGAGCGGCGGGCGGGTCGCGATCTCGTTCGGCTCGGGCTGGAACGCGAACGACTTCGCGTTCTTCCCCGAGCGCTACGCCCGCCGCCACGAGGTCATGTACGACCAGATCGGCGAGCTCCGGCGGCTGTGGCGCGGCGAGCCGATCACGCGCGACGCGCCGTCGGGCCCGGCCGCGCTGTCGATCTACCCGCGGCCGGCGCAGCCCGAGCTGCCGATCTGGGTGACCACCTCGGGCTCGCCCGACACCTACCGCTCGGCGGCGCGGATCGGCGCCAACGTGCTCACCCACATGATCATGCAGGATCTCGGTCAGCTCACCGAGAAGATCCGGCTGTACCGCGACGAGCGCGCCGCGGCGGGCCTGCCGGGCGCCGGCGTGGTCAGCCTGATGCTGCACACCTTCGTCGGCGCCTCGGACGCCGCGGTGCGCGAGATCGTGCGCCCCAGCTTCCGCGAGTACCTGCGCTCGGCGGTCAAGCTCGAGGTCGCCGCGGCGCGCAGCGCGGGCACGGTGAGCGGCGGCCTGCGGATGAAGGGCGACGACATCCCGCCCGACCTCGTCGAGGAGATCCTCGACATGACGTTCGACCGCTACTACCAGAACGCGTCGTGCATGGGCGCGCTCGACACCGCCCATGCGGCGGTCAAGCGGTTCGAGGCGGCCGGCGTCGACGAGATCGCCTGCCTGATCGACTTCGGCGTCGCGCCCGGCCTGGTGCTCGACGGCCTCGAGTACCTGCGCCAGCTCAAGGAGCGCTTCGACGACGCCACGACCCAACCCAGACCGGGCCCGCGCGCGCAGCCGTACCGGCCGCACACCTGGCTCCCCTGACCCCGAGAGGATCGAACCGTGGATCGAACCGTGAAAGCCATGTCCCAGACCATCGCCGCCGACCTGCGGCAGCTCCTCGCAGATCTCGCGCGCCGCGGCGTCCGGTTATCGACCCGCGGCGACGTGCTCCAGTGCGACGCACCGCACGGTAGCTTGAACGCCAGCACGCGCGCGCTGCTGTCGTCGCGCAAGGGCGAGATCATCGCGTTCCTCGACCAGCAAGCGGCGCCGCCGGTCGCCGGGTCCGCGCTGCGCGGCATCGCGCCCGCGCCGCCGGGCACGCCGGTGCCGCTGTCGTTCGCGCAGCGCCGGCTGTGGGTGCAGACCCAGCTCGACGACACCAGCACCGCCTACAACATGCGGATCGCGCTCGCGCTGCACGGCGCGCTCGACGTCGCCGCGCTCGAGGCGGCGGTGGCGGCGCTGGTCCGCCGGCACGCCGTGCTGCGCACCCGGTTCGTCACCCGCGACGGACAGCCGGTCCAGATCGTCGCCGAGGCCGCCGAGCTCGCGGTGACCCGGCTCGACCTCCAGGGCCTGACCGCCGCCGAGCGCGCCGCCGAGCTCGAGCGGATCATGGAGCGCGCCGCGCGCACGCCGTTCGACCTCGCGCGCGCGCCGCTGTTGCGGATCGGCCTGGTCGCGATGGCGCCCGGCGAGCACGTGCTGCTGGTCACCCTGCACCACCTGGTGGGCGACGGCGTGTCGCTGGCGATCCTCGCCGGCGAGATCCGCGAGCTGTACGCGGCCGCGCGCGAAGCCCGCCCGCCGCGCCTGCCCGAGCTGCCGGTCCAGTACACCGAGTTCGCGACCTGGCAGCACCAGACGCTCGACGACGAGCGCCTCGCCGGCCTGCGCCGCCACTGGGTCGACACCCTGACCGGTGCGCCGCCGCTGCTCGAGCTGCCGACCGACCGGCCGCGCACCGCGAGCGCCGACCCGCGCGGCGAGACCTTCGGCTTCCAGCTGTCGGCCGAGCTCGCCGGCGAGCTGCGCGCGCTGGCCCGCGCCAGCGGCACCACGCTGTTCATGACCCTGCTCGCCGGGTTCGCCGCGGTCCTGGCGCGCTACAGCAACCAGTCCGACCTGGTGATCGGCTGCCCGTTCTCGCTGCGCAGCCACGACGAGCTCGAGCCGCTGATCGGCATGTTCGTGAACTCGCTCGCGATGCGGATCCGGCTCGGCGACAACCCGACGTTCCACGACCTGCTCGCGCACGTCCGCGACGTCGCCAGCGACGCCTACGCCCACGGCGAGCTGCCGCTCGACCAGCTGGTCGAGGCGCTCCACCCCGAGCGCTCGCCGTCGCACCACCCGATCTACCAGGTCATGTTCATCCACGACAACGCGCCGGCGACGCTGCCCGAGCTCGGCGGGGTGCGGTTCGACCTCCTCGCGCACAGCGAGTTCGACGCCAAGTTCGACCTGATGCTGTCGATGAACGAGGTGCCCGACGGCATCCGCGGCGTCTGGGAGTACCGCGCCGCGCTGTTCGATCGCGCGACGATCCGGCGGGCGACCGAGCACCTCGCGGTCGTGCTGCGCGCCATGGTCACCGACCCGGGCGGCCGCGTGATGCAGGCCCCGCTGATGACCGCGGACGAGCGCCACCAGGCGCTCGAGGTCTGGAGCCACAACGGCCGGGCGCCCGCGATCGAGCGCACGATCCTCGAGCTGATCGACCACCAGATCGCGGCCGCGCCCCGGGCGCCCGCGGTCCGGGTCGCGGACACCGTGTACAGCTACGCCGAGCTCGATCGGCGAGCGCACCAGCTCGCCCGCCACCTGCGGCAGCTCGGCGTCCGCTCGGGGGATCGGGTCGCCGTCCTGTTGCCGCGCTCGGCGGAGCTGCTCGCGGGCCTGCTGGCGGTGCTGCGCGCGGGCGCCGCGTACATCCCGCTCGATCCGTCGTATCCGGGCGCGCGGATCGCCGACGCGCTCGACGACGCCGGGCCCGCCGCGCTGATCACCACCGCGGCGCTGGCCGCCGGGCTGCCCGGCGCGATCCCGGTCGTGCGGGTCGACGCCGACGCCGGCGCGATCGCGCGCGCCGCGGGCGAGCTGCCCCCCAGCCGGCGCGCGCTCGACGAGCCGGCCTACCTCATGTACACGTCCGGATCGACCGGCCGGCCCAAGGCCGCGATCATCACCCACGGCGGGCTCGCCGGCTACCTGACGTGGAGCGCCGCCGCGTACGGCATGACCAGCGGCACGCGCGCCGCGGTCAGCACGTCGATCGCGTTCGACGCGACGATCACCACGCTGTGGTCGCCGCTGGTCGCCGGCGCCACGGTGGTGCTGCTGCCCGAGGGCGGCGAGATCGAGGCGCTGGCCGAGCTGCTCCAGCGCGACGACGGCGTCGACGGTGTCGATGTCGTCAAGCTCACGCCGTCGCACATCGACGGGCTGCGCGCCCACACCGGCGACGCGCCGCGCCCCGGCGGTGCGCGCGTGTTCGTGGTCGGCGGCGAGCAGCTGCTCGCCGAGCACGTCGCGTGGTGCCAGAAGGTCGCGCCGCGGGCACGCGTGATCAACGAGTACGGCCCGACCGAGACCGTCGTGGGCTGCTGCATTCACGAGGTCGCGCCCGGCGAGGCGGTGCCCGACATCGTCCCGATCGGCCGGCCGATCGACCGCACCGAGCTGTACGTCCTGAACCCGTGGCTCGAGCCGGTGCCGGTCGGCGTTCCCGGCGAGCTCTACATCGGCGGCGCCGGCGTCGCGCTGGGCTATCACCTCCGGCCCGAGCTCACCGCCGAGAAGTTCGTCGCGCATCCGTTCGCGCGGCCCGGGACGCGGCTGTATCGCACCGGCGATCGCGTCGTGTGGTCGGCCGACGGCAGCCTGCGCTTCCTCGGCCGCGTCGACCACCAGGTCAAGGTCCGCGGGTTCCGGATCGAGCTCGGCGAGATCGACGCCCAGCTGGCGCGCCACCCGGCGGTGCGCGAGGCGGTGACCGTCGTGCGCGACGCCGGCCACGGCCGGCCGCAGCTGGTGTCGTACGTCGTCGCCGCGCATCCCGAGCTCACCGCCGAGGCGCTGCGCCACGATCTGCTCGCGCAGCTGCCCGAGCACATGATCCCGGCGGCCGTGGTGTTCCTGCCGCAGCTGCCGCTGACGCCGAACGGCAAGGTCGATCGCGCCGCGCTGCCCAGCCCGGCGGCCGCGCGCAGCGGCGGCGAGCCGCCCACCACCGACCTGGAGCGCGAGCTCGCCGCGGTGTGGTCCGAGGTCCTGCGCAAGAGCCCGATCGGGCGCGACGACAACTTCTTCGAGCTCGGCGGCGACTCGATCCTCGGCATCCAGCTGGTCGCGCGGGCCCGCGAGCGCGGCATCGAGCTGGTCCCGCGCCAGCTGTTCCAGAACCAGACGCTGGCGCAGCTCGCCGCGGTGGCGCGCCGCGACGAGCGCACGGCCGTCGCGCAGGGCCCGGTGACCGGCCCGTTCGCGCTGGCGCCGATCCAGCGCCGGTTCTTCGCCGAGCACCCGGTGGCGCCGCACCACTTCAACCAGTCGGTCCTGCTCGAGGTGCCGGCCGACGTCGACGCCGCGGCGCTCGGCCGCGCGCTCGGCCAGCTGGCCGGTCACCACGACCTGCTGCGCGCGCGGTTCACGCAGGGCGACGCCGGCGCGTCCGGCGACATCGCGCCGCCCGGCCCGGTCGGCTCCGTCGAGCTCGCGATCGCGGACCTGTCGGAGCTGCCCGCGGCCGAGCGCGGCGCCCGCCTCGCGGCGGTGATCGCCGGCGACCAGGCGGCGCTCGACCTCGCGCGCGGCCCGCTGTTCGCGCCGCGGCTGTTCCGCATGGGCGCACAGCCGGGGCGGCTGTTGCTCACCGCCCACCACCTGGTGGTCGACGCCGTGTCGTGGCGGATCCTGCTCGAGGATCTGCTGCGCGCCTACGAGGCCGAGCGCGCGGGCACCGGCGCCGCGCTGCCCGCCCGGACCGCCGCGTACGGCACCTGGGTCGAGCAGCTCACCGCGTGGGCCGGCTCCGCCGACGCCGCGGCCGAGCTCGCCCGGTGGACCGCCGTCCCCGACCGGCCGATCGCGGCGCTGCGCCCCGATCATGCGCTCGACGCCGGCGCCAACCGCGCGGGCGACACCGCGGAGCTGACCCGCAGCCTGGCCGCGGCCGACACCGCCCAGCTGCGCGATGCATCGCGCGCCGCCTACAACGTCAACCTCCAGGAGGTCCTGCTCGCGGCGCTCGCGCTGGCGCTGTCCGGCGAGCGCGGCACCGCGACGGTCGACGTCGAGGGCCACGGCCGCGACGGGTTCGACGGCATCGACGTGTCGCGCACGGTCGGCTGGTTCACCAGCATGTTCCCCGTCCACCTGCCGCTGTCGGCCGATCGCGATCCGGCGGCGACGCTCACCGCCGTCAAGGAGCTGCTGCGGGCGATCCCGCACGGCGGCCTCGGCCACGGCGCGCTGCGCACCCTGAGCCCCGATCCGGCGGTGCGCGCCGCGCTGGATGGCCTCCCCGCGGCCCAGCTCCGCTTCAACTACTTCGGCCAGCTCGACGGCGGCGAGCCGCCCGCGCCGGGGTTCGCGCTGGCCGCCGAGCCGTGCGAGCCGCAGCGCAGCCCGCTCGGCGACCGCCGCCACCTCGTCGACCTCAACGCCTGGATCTCGGGCGGCCAGCTCGCGATGGCGTGGACCTACAGCCGGCGGCTGTTCGACGCCGCGACGATCGAGGCGCTGGCCGATCGCGTGATCGCCGGCCTCGCCGACCTCGCCCGGATCTGCGCCGGCGCCGGCGCCCCGCACTACACCCCGTCGGACTTCCCCGACATCTCGCTGTCCCAGGACCACCTCGACCTGCTGCTCGCCGACATCGCGGGCGCGAATGAAAAGGACTGATATGCCGGCCATCGAATCGATCTATCCACTCACCGCGTCGCAGCAAGGCATGCTGCTCGAGACGTTCGGCGCCCACCCCGGGATCCACGTCGAGCAGTCGGTGTTCGAGCTCCACGCCGAGCTCGACGCCGCGCGGTTCCACCAGGCGTGGCGCGCCGTGGTCGCGCGCCATGCCATCCTGCGCAGCGCGTACTCGTGGGACACCCAGGCCGAGCCCGTGCAGGTCGTGCTGCGCGAGGCCGATGTCGCGATGACCGCCCTGGACCTGCGCGACGCGCCGGCGGCCGAGCACGCCCGGCGGCTCGACGCCTTCCTCGCCGCCGACCGCGAGCGCGGGTTCGCGGTCAAGCGCGCGCCGCTGCTCCGCCTGGCGCTGCTGCGCACGGCCGAGCGGGCCTACCAGTTCGTGGTCAGCTTCCACCACATCATCCT
>DATAPF010000656.1:0-28974 GCA_036265355.1 Kofleriaceae bacterium
CAGGCGGCGCAGGCGGCGGCGGGGTGACGGGGCGGCGCAGGCCCAGGCGGCGAACGAGCCCGGCGCGCGCGGCCCCGAGCCGGCCGGCGGGCGGCAGTCCCCGGGGCCCGCCTCGGGCCCACCGGGCAAGCCGGGCCGCGGCGAACCCGGCCCCGAACCCGCCCGCAGCCAGGGCGCGGCTTCGCCCGGCGAGCCGGCCCGGCCGGCCAGCGGGGACGAGCGAGGGCGCGGCGAGCCCGACCGGCGCCAGCGGCCGGGGCGCGGCGAGCACCGGGGGCGCCCCGATCGTCGCCAGGAGCCCGCGGGAGGCGCGGAGAGCCGCGATGCCCGCGGTGGCCGCGAAGACCGGGGTGGCCGCGACGAGCGCCGCGGCCGAGACGAGCAAGGCAAGCGAGATGGACGCGACCGCGGCAGCCGCGACGACCGCGGCCGCGACCGGCGCGACGACCGCGGCGCACCGGCCGGCCGCGGCGGTGAGGCCGGCCCCCGCACCGGCGAGTCTGCGCCGGCGATCGCGGTCCTCGACGCCGATCTCGAGCGCACACCGACCGGCACGGGGTTCGATCCGCCGTCGCTCCGCGTCGATGCCCGCCCCGATGCTCGCCTCGATGCTCGCCTCGATTCCCGGCGCGCGGCGGCCCCGGCCGAGGACTCCGAGCTCGAGATGACCCCCGCCCCGATGACGTGGGGCACCGACGACGATGGGCCGCCCGCCGAGGTCGTGCTCGCCCCGGACCTGCCGGACGACGCGCCGCCGGGCGATCCCGATCCGGTCAGCTACCCGATGCTCGAGGCGGCCAGCGCGGCGCTCGGCGAGGACGTCGCCGGCGTGGCCGGCGTGCGGTTCGTCGCCGGCGGCCGCATCCAGTGGTACGACGTCGGCGAGGCCGACTACGCGCCGGGCGAGCGCGTCGTGGTCGACGGTGACCGCGGCACGCGGCTGGCCTGGATCGCGGTCGCGTCGTCGCGCCGGCCGGTGCGCGATCGCAGCATGCGCCGGGTGATCCGCCGCGCCGGCGAGCAGGACCTGCGGGGCGAGCGCGCCGGCGACGCCGACCGCGCCCACGCGCTGCGGCTCGCCAAGGACAAGGCCGTGGCGCTGCGGCTGGCGCTCAAGGTGTTCCGGGTCGAGCTGTTCGGCCAGCTCGGGCGCGGCGCCAAGCTCAACATCTACTACACCAGCGACGAGCGGCTCGACCTGCGCGATTTCATCCGCGAGCTGTCGTCGGCGATCGGCGGCCGGATCGAGCTGCGCCAGCTCGGCGTGCGCGACGAGGCCAAGGCGGTCGGCGGGATCGGCTCGTGCGGCCTGACCCTGTGCTGCACCACGTGGCTGCCCGACTTCGTGCCGGTGTCGATCAAGATGGCCAAGGACCAGGGCCTGGTGCTGTCGCCGACCAAGGTGTCCGGTCAGTGCGGCCGGCTCAAGTGCTGCCTGGTCTACGAGCAGGCCGGCTACGCCGAGCTGCGCAAGGGCCTGCCCAAGCTCGGCAAGCGCGTGATCGGCGCGCGCGGCGAGGGGCGCGTCGTCGAGGTCGACGTGCTGCGCCAGCGGGTCCGGATCTCGTACGCCCCGGGCGACACCGAGGTCGTCGCGGCGTCCGAGGTCCGCCCGATGTTCCCGTCGGGCAACCCGCCGCGCGCGCCGGGCGCCGAGCCCGGGGCGAGCGAGGGGGCGAGCGACGATGCCGACGCCCACGACTTCAGCGACGACGCGATCGATCTCCCGGACTCGTCGGATCCGTCGATCGCGCTCCCTGGCCCGCTCTCGTCCTCGCTATCGTCCTCGCTCCCGGGCTCGCTGCCTGACGCGCTCTCGGGCGCGCTGCACGACGATCTCGCCGACGCGCTGCCCGACGACGATCCCGCCCTGCCCGACGACGATCCGAGCTCCGCATGACCCAGACCTTCTACATCACGACGCCGATCTACTACGTCAACGACGTCCCGCACCTCGGCCACGCCTACACCACCCTGGTCGCCGACACGCTCGCCCGGTTCCACCGCATGCGCGGCGACGACACCCGGTTCCTGACCGGCACCGACGAGCACGGCCAGAAGGTCGAGGAGGCCGCCGGCAAGCGCGGCCTGACCCCGCGGCAGCTGGTCGATCAGGTCGCGCCGCGGTTCGACGAGACCTGGAAGACGCTCGGCATCACCGGCTACCGCTTCATCCGCACCACCTCGGATCGCCACAAGCGCGTGGTCCAGGCGCTGTGGCGCCGGATCCGCGCGGTCCACCCCGACGACCTCTACCTCGCGTCGTACCAGGGGTGGTACTGCGTCGGCTGCGAGGCGTTCTACACCGAGAGCCAGCTGCAGAAGGACGGCGACAGCTGGGTGTGCGAGGTCCACAAGAAGCCGGTGGCGTGGCTCGACAAGGAGCGCAGCTGGTTCTTCCGGCTGTCGCGCTACGCCGAGCCGCTGCTCCGCCACATCGAGGCCCACCCCGAGTTCATCCGGCCCGAGGCCTACCGCAACGAGATCGTCGCGTTCCTGCGCGGCGGCCTGCGCGACCTGTCGGTGTCGCGCACCAGCTTCGCGTGGGGCATCCCGGTCCCCGAGGACGATCCCGAGGGCCTGCAGCACGTGATCTACGTGTGGATGGACGCGCTCACCAACTACCTGACCGACCTGTGCCCCGACAGCGGCGAGATCACGGGCCGCGACGTCGAGCACTACTGGCCGTCGGTGGTCCACCTGATCGGCAAGGACATCCTGCGGTTCCACACCGTGTACTGGCCGGCGTTCCTGATGTCGGCGAACCTGCCGCTGCCGCGCGGGATCTTCGCCCACGGCTGGTGGACGGTGCGCGGTCAGAAGATCTCCAAGTCGATGCCGGCGACCCGGATCGATCCGATCAAGCTGGCCGACGCGCTGGGCGGCGGCTCGCGGCTCGAGGGCCTGGGCCGCGCGACCGGCGTCGACGCCATGCGCTACTACCTGCTGCGCGAGATGCCGCTCGGCAACGACGGCGACTTCACGTTCGAGTCGCTGTTCGGCCGGTTCAACGCCGAGCTCGCCAACGACCTCGGCAACCTGATCAACCGCAGCCTGACCCTGATCGTCAAGCTGTCGGCGCAGACCCCGCCGGCGCGCGACGACGCGCTGTACCGCGCCGGCGAGAACCCGTACTGGCAGCTCGAGGTCCACGCCGCCGAGGCGTGCAACCACGCCGCCGCGCAGCTCGACGCGTTCGCGCCGTCGCGCGCGCTCGAGGCGATCTGGCGGTTCGTGGCGATGGCCAACCGGTTCATCGATCAGACCCAGCCGTGGACGATGGTCAAGTCGAAGGACCCGGCGCTCGGCCACGCGCTGTGGTGCCTGCAGTCCAGCCTGTGGCTGATCGCGCGGCTGATCGCGCCGGTCCTGCCCGCCACCGCCGGCGCGCTGCGCGCCTGGATCGGCGACGGCGACGCCGCGATGGCGTGGCCCGAGCCGGTGGCAGGCCGCGTGCTGCCGCTGGCGCCCGCCGGGCTGACCGCGCACACCCCGTCGCCGCTGTTCCCGCGGCTCGACGATCCGATGCAGCAGGCGATCCTCGACCAGATCGTGCCGCCCGACGCAGCGGCCGCGCCACCTGCCCCGGCTGCGGCGCCCGCGCCGGCCGAGCCGCGGTCCGCCGCGCTCGCGCCGATCAAGATCGACGACTTCGCCCGGATCGAGCTGCGGGTCGGCACCGTGCTGTCCGCCGCCGCGGTCCCCAAGGCCAGGAAGCTGCTCCAGCTCTCGGTCGATCTCGGAGAGCCGGAGCCGCGCTCGATCGTCGCCGGCATCGCCGAGACCTACGCGCCGGATCAGATCGTCGGCAAGCAGGTGATCGTGGTCGCCAACCTCGAGCCGGCGACGATCCGGGGGATCGCGTCGCAGGGTATGCTACTCGCCGCCGGCGACGCCCAGGTCCTGGGGCTTTCCGCGCTCGATCGCCACGTCCCCCCCGGAACACGAGTACGATAGGCTGGCTGGACATGTCCGAGCTGCGCCGCGCTGCACGCCTGGTGGTCAACGCGCCCGCGATCGTCGAGTCGATCGGCCAGGGCCCGATGCACCTGCACCCCAACCTGGCGGCGGTGTTCCGGCGGGTCCAGGCCGATCCGACCACGGTCGGCAAGCGGTTCCCCGCCGTGGTCCGCGACCTGTCGACCAACGGCGCGTTCATCTCGGCCCCGCCGCTGCCGCTGCTGTCGCGCGTCGCGGTCAAGTTCGAGCTCAAGGCGATCGGCTCGGTCGACGCCGTCGGCTGGGTGCTGTGGCAGCGCGCCGAGGACTGCGAGCTGCCGGCGCAGGCCGGCACGATCACGCTGCCCAAGGGGTTCGGCGTGCTGTTCGAATCGATCCCGCTCGAGATCCGGTCGGCGATCGCCTCGCTGGTCTCGCGGTCGTGACCGCGCGCTCGTTCGCGTTCCGGCCGCGCTACCGCGCCATGGCATGGAGCTCGATCGGGATCGGCGGCGCGGTCGCGGCGGTCGCGGCCGCGCTCGGGATGGTCACCGTCCCGCTGATCACCGGCGCGCTCGGCATCGCGCTCGGCGCCGCTTACCTGCGCTCTCCGACCTGGCGGATCGCGGTGACAGTCGATGACAGCGGGCTGCGCGTCGGCTCGCCGGGCAAGCTGCGATTTCAGCTCAGCTGGTCCGATGTCATTCGCGTCATCGCCTCGCCGGCGACCAGCTCGTGCTTCGTCGACGGCGGCAGTCCGGAGCGCAGCCTGCTGGTGCCCGGGGACGGTGCGCCCGCGCCGTACGACATCGCCGACCGCGCGGCGCTGGTCGAGGTGATCCTCGCCCACGTGCCGGCCGACCGGGTCCAGACCGTCGCGTCGCTCGATCAGGCAGCCGATCCCGCGCCGTCTTCGCGGACGTGAAACGCGAGGTAGACGAGCTGCCGACCGGGCGCGGCACGAAGTCCGCGGCCTGCAGGCCCAAGCCATCAGGATCCCGTCGCTCGCAATCTGGAACGCGCTCTGCACTTGGTGAGCACGTCAGCAACCAAGGAGCACAGCAATGACCACGATCGACTTCCAGATCCTCGACCCCGGCACCCTCTCGATCGCGACCGGAGGCAAGGGCAAGCCCAGCACGCCCGACACCAGCAACGACTTCGCCAGCCGCTACGTCAACAACGTCAAGCAGGACGCGCTGTCGGTGTGGAACCGCGCCGGCGCGACCGCGAACGACCTCAAGGCGCACAACTGGGGCGGCGCCGCCAAGAACTTCGGCGCCGAGGTGCTCGACGAGGTCGGCACGGTCGGCGATGCGATCGCCCCGGTCAAGGCGCTGTTCTAGCGCCCCGGCCGGCGATCGCCGAATCATCCATCGATCGTTCCATATAGGGAACAATTCAAACCACTTTCACACGTTCACGACCAGGAGCACAGCCATGACCACCCTCGAGTTCCAGACCATCGACCGCGACCAGCTCTCGACCACCACCGGCGGCGACTTCGCCAGCCGTTACGTCAACAACCTCAAGCAGGACGGCCTCGACGTCTGGCACCGCGCGCAGGCGACCGCCGGCGACCTCAAGTCGCACAACTGGGGCGGCGCCGCCAAGAACTTCGGCGGCGAGCTGCTCGACGAGGTCGGCACGATCGGCGACGCGATCGCCCCGATCAAGGCGATCAAGTAGCGCCCGCGGCGAGCCCGTCTGCTAGGGTGCGGGGCGGTGTCGTTCCTGTTCCCGAGCTCGACGATCACGCTCGACGCGGCGCTGCGCGACCTCGCGCAGGGCAGCCCCAGGGCGCGGACCGCGGCGGCGCAGGCGCTGGGCGACGTGACCGAGCCGACCGAGAAGCGGCGGGCGGTCGACGCGCTGGTCCGCGCGCTCGACGACGATCGCCCCGAGGTCCGGGCCGAGGCCTGCGCGTCGCTCGGCGAGCTCGGCGAGGCGAGCGCGCTCGCGGTGCTGGTGCGCCGGCTCGACGACGGCGTCGCGGCGGTCCGCCAGCACGCCGCGATCGCGCTCGGCTCGCTGCGCCACCCCGACGGGTTCGACCCGCTCGCCCACGCGCTGCGCGATGGGCCGGCCGAGCTGCGGTTCCAGGCCGCGACCTCGCTCGCCGAGATCGACCCGGCGCGCGCGTACGATCCGCTGCTCGCCGCGCTCGACGACGGCGATCCCCAGGTCGTGTCCGCGGCCGCGCTGGCACTCGGGGCGATCGGTGATCCCCGGGCGGTACCACAGCTGGTCCGCGTGCTCGAGCGAAGCGAACCCGCGACCCGGTTCGACGCGGCGTACGCGCTCGCCGAGCTCGGCGATCCGGCCGGCCGCGACGCGCTGGCCGCCGGGCTGTCCGACGCCGCGCGCGCGTGGGACGCGGTGACCGCGCTGGCCCGCCTGGGCACCACCGACGAGGCCGAGGTGCTCGGCCGCGCGCTGCTCGGCAAGCACACGCCGCCGGAGGCGACCGTGCTGGCGGCCGGGGCGATCCTCAAGATCGCGCCGGAGAGCGCGCACCGCGACGCCGCGCGCCGCGTGCTGCTCGCCGCGCTGGCCGCGCGCAAGGTCCACGTCCGCGGCGTCGCCGTCGAGCAGCTCGGCGAGATCGGCGGCGCGTGGGCGATCGCGCCGCTCGAGAAGCTCGGCCGCAGCGGCAAGGGCGCCGAGCTCGGCGAGTCGATCGCCGCGGCGCTGCGCGCGATCGCCGAGCGCACCGGGCCGGAGAGCGCGAGATGCTGATCGACTCGCACGCCCACGTCGACGGCCCCGAGTTCGACGCCGATCGCGCCGACGTCCTGGCCCGCGCGCGGGCCGCCGGGGTCCAGCGCATCGTGGTGATCGGCGCGGTCGGCAGCCCGGACAGCGCCGAGCGCGCGGTCGCGCTGGCCGAGCGCGATCCGGAGATCTGGGCGACCGTGGCGACCCACCCGCACGACGCCGCGCAGCTGACGCCGGCGTGGTGGGAGATCCACGACCGGCTCGCCCGCCATCCCCGGGTGGTCGCGGTCGGCGAGACCGGGCTCGACTACTACTACGACCACTCGCCGCACGACGTCCAGCAGGCGGCGTTCGCGCGATTCATCGAGCTCGCGCGCGCGGTCGGCAAGCCGGTGGTCTGCCACATCCGCGATGCCCACGACGACGCCCGCGCGATCCTGCGCGCCGGCGGCGTCACCGACTGCGTGATCCACTGCTTCACCGGCACGCCGGACGACGCCCGGGCCTACGCCGAGCTCGGCTACTACGTCTCGTTCTCGGGCATCGTCACCTACAAGACCGCGCAGGCGCTGCGCGACGCCGTGCCGCTGGTGCCGCGCGACCGGCTGCTGATCGAGACCGACTGCCCGTACCTCGCGCCGGTCCCGCGCCGCGGCAAGCGCAACGAGCCGGCGTTCCTGACCCACACGGCCGAGGCGGTGGCGCGCTGCCTGGGCATGAGTTTCGAGGACTTGGCCGAGCTCACGGCGCGCAACGCGTGCCAGGTGTTCCGCCTGCCGGCCGCTTGACGCACCCCGGTGGGACGGGTATAGATTCCGCCTTCGTTTCGGCAGCGTAGGAGCTGTTCGCCATGGCACTCAAGATCGGCCTGCTCGGCAAGAAGATCGGCATGACCCAGGTGTTCGCGGACGACGGCGAGGCTGTGCCGGTCACCGTGATCCAGACCGGTCCGTGCCACGTGATCGGCACCCGCACGCCCGAGCGCGACGGGTACTCGGCGCTCGTGCTCGGCTTCGACGAGAAGCCGGTGCGGCTCGCCAGCAAGCCCGAGCTCGGCGCGATGAAGGACAACGGCCTCAAGCCGCAGCGCTTCATCCGCGAGCTCCGGCTGCCCCCCGAGGAGGTCGCCAAGTACAAGGTCGGCCAGGTGCTCGGTCCCAAGGACGTGTTCGCCGACAACACGGCGATCGACGTCGAGGGCACCAGCAAGGGCAAGGGCTACCAGGGCGTGATCAAGCGCCATCACATGTCGGGCATGACCCGCGCCCACGGCACCCACGAGTACTTCCGCCACGGCGGGTCGATCGGCTGCCGGTTGACCCCGCAGCGCGTCCACAAGGGCAAGCGGATGGCGGGTCAGATGGGCCACGAGAAGGTCTCGGTCCAGAACCTCCAGCTGCTCCGGATCATGCCGGACGACAACGTCATCCTCGTCCGCGGCTCGGTCCCCGGCGCCGCCAACGACTACGTCGTGGTGACCAACGCGGCGACCCGCACCGCGTACAAGCGCAAGGGCGTCGGCAAGGAAGAGGTGCGGTCGAAGAACCCGCTCAAGGCGTCCAAGAAGGCCGCCGCCGGCCGCGGCTGATCGCGCGCAAGCGGCGGCGCGCCGGTCTTGCGTCGGTCCCGGCGAGGCCCGCCGCGTGGGGCTGCCCGCGCCGGCCGCATCGCCTGCGTAGCGTCGCCTCTTGCGTGGCGAGCGCGCGGCAGCTGCGCGGCATTCGCGCGCCGGGCCGGGATCGCCCGGGTGAAGACTTGGCTTCTGGTGCCGTCGTGGTGAACTCTCCCGGCCTCGCGTATGGCCAAGCTCGATGACCGCAGCACGCGCCGCGATCGCTTTCATCAGAAGGCGAAGCGCGAGGGCTTTGCCGCGCGCGCGGTGTACAAGCTCGAGGAGATCGACCAGCGCCACACGATCTTCGAGCACGGGATGACCCGGGTGCTCGATCTCGGCTGTGCGCCGGGGTCGTGGTTGCAGTACGCGCGCCAGCGGATCGGTGACTCTGCACAGCTGGTCGGGCTCGATCGCGGCCCGCTGCAGCGGCCACCGCCGGGCGCGCGGATCGTCGTGGGCGACGTCATGGCGATCGGGGTCCCGGAGCTGCTCGGCGAGCTGCCGGCGTTCGACATCGTGCTGAGCGACATGGCGCCCGACACCACCGGGATCCGCCACCTCGATCAGGCGCGGTCGGAGGCGCTGTTCGAGCGCGCGCTGGAGATCGCCGAGGCCGTGCTGGCGCCCGGCGGCAACTTCGTCGGCAAGCTGTTCCAGGGCCCGGACTTCAAGCGGCTGACCGAGGCGGTGCGCGCGCGGTTCGCGGTGCAGCGGACCGCCAAGCCGGCGTCGAGCCGCCAGATCTCGATCGAGCAGTACGTGATCGGCAAGGGGTTCCGCGGCGCGTTCGCGCGCGGGGCGGCGGGACGCGCAACGGGAGGCGCCCCGCCGTGAGCTCGCCGCTGCGCCTGGTGATCGACCGCTGGGGCCCGCCGGCGCCGCGCAAGATCGAGGCCGCGGTCGAGGTGCTCCACCGCGGCGGCGTCGCCGCCTACCCCACCGACTCGATCTACGCCCTGGGCTGCGCGATCGAGGCGCGCGAGGCGATCGAGCGGATCTACCGCGCCAAGGGCATGAAGAAGAACCAGCGGCTCGCGCTGATCTGCCCGGACCTGTCGACCGCGTCGGAGTTCGGCATGTTCTCGCAGACCGCGTTCCGGCTCGCCCAGCGGATCTTCCCGGGGCCGTACACGCTGGTCGTGCCGGCGACCCGCAGCGTCCCGCGCACGCTGACCGACGCCAAGCGCCGCACGATCGGCATCCGGGTCACCGGCCACCCGATCGCCCAGGCGCTCGCCGTCGCGCTCGGCCGGCCGCTGCTGACCACCAGCGCGATCGCGCCGGCGACCGGCGAGCCGTGCCGCGACGCCGACGAGATCCTCGAGGTGTTCGGCAAGCACATCGACGTCGTGATCGACACCGAGCAGACCCCGGCCGCGCCGTCGACGGTGATCGAGGTCGACGGCGACAGCATCACGCTGATCCGCGAGGGCCAGGGCCCGATCGCCGGCATCCTCGACGTGTGAGCCGGCGTGGCGCGCGCCGCGGCTAGAGGCACGAGCCGTTGAGGAACCGCTTGCCGCCCGGCCCGACGAACACGAACGGGCATACGACGCGCGCGCACTCGCGCGACGCCTCGATCGAGCACTCGATCAGCGCATCGAGCACGTTGCAGCCGTTCTGCACGCAGCGTGTGCCGTCCGGGCCCGGCGCATCGCAGTACTGGACGACCACGCAGGTGATCGGCCCGCGCTGCGGCACCGGCCCGGCGACCGGGCCCGCCGCCGCCGGATCGCTGCCCTCGACCACCCAGTCTGCGATCAGCTGCTCGCGGGACGACAGATCCACGACCGCCGGGCTGGTCCCCGGCTGCTCGACATCCGGACTCGCTGCGCACCCGGACACCCAGCCTGCAAACACCATCACCGCGAGCGTCTTCATTCCGTTCTCCTTGGTTGCCGGCAACCCTGGGCTGGCGGTCCGCGGCCATCGAGCCGGCTCACGTGCGGCTCACTCGCTGCGCGGCTCCCACTCCTCGCGCATGGTGTCCGGCGGCCGGACACTCGGCGCCGGCCCGCGCGCGAGCCGGTGATAGACCGGCAGGCGAGCTCACAGATTCTGCGCGGCGCCGTCGAGCGGCACCCACCCCGCGAGGCCGGCGGCGTGCGCCCGCGCCCGCCAAGGTGTTCCGCGGACGGCCTGATCGTGGCCCGTTGCCGGCTATTGCCGCGTGATCACGACGTCGTCGACTCCGGCCTCGACCAGGCTGCCGCCGGCGTTGTCGGCGGCCGAGATCACGACGCGCACCGACTGGCCGGCGAACGCCGAGATGTCGACCGAGCGGGTGACCCACGCCGCGTTGTCATTGGCCGCGCTGCCGAGCTCCTGGAGCACGGTCTGGGTGGTGGCGCCGACGATCTGGACCCGGAAGAAGTCGTCGGTCGACGAGTTGTTGAGGTGCGCGAAGTAGAACGCGAGCGACAGCGTCACCGTCCCGCCGGCCGGGATCGCGATCGCCGGCGACTGGATCGAGGTCACCCCGCCGTCGATGTCGTTGTCGCCGGCGGCGGCGCCCGCGGTGGCGCCGGTCACCAGATCGTGCGTGCCGCTGTTGGCGGTCCCGAGCTGCTTGGTGCCGGTGCTGGTCGTGGCCTGCGGGACGGCGCGCTCCCAGCGCCCGGTGGTCGCGGTGTCGGTGCCGGCGGAGTTGACGACCCAGCCCTTGTCGGTCTCGAAGTCGTCGCTGAACACGACCTGCGGCGCGTTGCCGGTGCTGACCGCGCCGGACGCGACCAGCGCGAACGGCTGCGCCGAGCTCGGCACGTTGAACGCGCGCACCGTGATCGTGTAGCTGCCCGCCGCGGGCGCGTTGATCGCGACCTGCTCGACGTTGTTGCGGCGGTCGGCGGTGCCGCCGGTGGTCGACTGGCTGCTGGCGAACACGTTGCCCAGGAACGTCCCCGACGGCCCCGACACCACGAGGTCGAGGTCGTTGTTGAGGTTGACGCTGGCGGCCGGCGTCGACGGGAAGTCGGTCCACGCCAGCGTCACGCGCAGCGGCTGACCGGCGGCGACCTGCAGGGTGAACGTCCTGGTCTGGCCGGAGCCGCCCTGCGCGAACCCGGGGTCGTCGGTCGCGAACAGCGTGCGGGCCTGGCCGGTGAAGAACAGCGCGTTGTCGAGCAGGACCCGGCCCCAGCCCTGGCAGTTATTGGGGATCGGGCCGGTGCCGGTGCCGGTCATCACCTGAGTCGAGTTGAGCAGCGTCGCCTTGACCAGCGCAGCGCTCGGCACGCGCGCGTTGGCCGCGACCTTGGCGCCGGTCGGGTAGAACCCGTCGGTGTAGTACTGGCGGACCAGTGCGGCCATGCCGGTCGCGGCGGGGCTCGCCATGCTGGTCCCGCTCATCGTCGTGGTCGCGCAGTTGTTCGACGTCACGTTGGTGTCGTTGCGCGCCGACACGATGTTCGAGCCCGGCATCGTCAGATCGGGCTTGACCCGGCCGTCCGCCGTCGGCCCGCAGCTCGAGAAGCTCGCCATCGAGTTGGCGGACGTGCCGCGCAGGGTCGCGCCGACCGAGATCCCGTTCTTGTTGGTCGACGGGCTGCCGACGCTGCCGGTGCCCGGGCCGGAGTTGCCGGCGGCGAACAGGATCAGCATGTCGGGGTGGTCGAACATGAACTGATCGACGTCCTCGGACGCCGCCGAGTAGTTGTTCTGGACCGCGCCGTTCTCGTTGTCGCCCCACGAGTTGGTGTGGAGCCGCGCGCCCTGGGTGTAGGCCTGCTGGAACAGCGGCTTGAGGTCGACGACCGGGCAGCCGATGCCGGGCAGGTCGCCGCAGTTGTCGGTGCGGAACCCGGCGTCCTGGACCACCAGCTTGGCGCCCGGCGCCATGCCGTCGCCCGGATCGTGGGTGATCAGGTTGGCGAAGTTGTCGCCGGCGATCGTGCCCGCGACGTGCGAGCCGTGGCCCTGGGTGTCCCACTCGGTGTTCGCGATCCCGCCGGCGCACTCGGTCGACGCCAGGAAGTCGACGCCGATCACCTTGCGCTGGCTGGTGTCGACGACGGTGCCGCCGTTGCACGGGTTGGTCGGCGGCAGGCCGCGCGCGGTGTCGCGGAAGTAGCACATGTCGGCGTCGATCCCGGTGTCGATGTAGCCGACGACCTGGCCCTCGCCGTGGATGCCGTGATCGAACACCGGCGTGGTCATCCCGGCGTCGAGCCCGGACTGGCCGACCCAGATCGTCGTGTCGTTGAGCAGCGTGCGGCGGCCCTCGACGTCGATCCAGAACACGTCGCCGAGCGCGGCGAGCCCGGCGGTGGCGCCGGCCAGCGCGGCGCCGTCGACCCGCAGCCGGATCCGCGAGAACCGCGCGCCGGTCTGCGCGCCGACCACCACCGCGCCGGGCAGCGCCGCCGCCGCGGCCTCGACGCGCGACAGGTCGGCGTCGCCGAACACCGTGGCCATCACGGTGACGCCGCCGGCCGGGGCGCTCGCCGCGATCTCGCCGGCGGCCGCCGCGATCTTGTACTCGGGCCGGTACGCGCCGGTCCACGCTGCGCCGAGCGCCGGAGTGGCGGCCGCGCGCGCCATCGCCGCCGCGCCGCGCAGCGGCCGGACGACGAACGTGTCGTACGGCAGGTAGGCGTCGATCTGCGCGGTCGCGGCCAGCGCGTCGAGCTGCGCCGCGGTCACCGGGCCGGGGAACTTGACCAGCACCCGATCGTCGCCCGGCGTCGACGCCACCGGCGGCGGTGCGAGCCGGATGTCGATGACCTGCGAGTTGAGCGCGATCAGATACCCGCGATCCGGATCGGATGCCGCGGTGTCGGCGCCCGGACTGCAGGCGACCAGCAAGCTGAGAACGAGCCAGGTGTGGCGGCGGACTGTCATGGTGTGCCTCCCTGGGCGGGGACACCAGCACGCCCGCGCGATGGTCGACAAGGCTTGCGCGTGGCAATCCGCCTCGACGCGCGAATCCGTATCTGGGCCAACCGGTCAGTCGAGATCAGATGTACGCCACTGACCTTCATCGGCAACGCGCCGATCGTCGGAGTCGACCGGCCAGTTGGTCACCGCGCCGGGAGCGCAGGGAGGCGCGATCAGCGGCGCCTGGGCCGGCTCTTGGGCTCGACCGGCTTGGCGTCGGGCGCGATCGGGTCGGGAACGCCGAGCTCCTTGGGCAGCTTGGGATCGATCCCCGCAGCGACGCGCGACAGCTCGGGCGGCGGCACCTGGTCCTTGACCTTGCGCAGGATCTCGGTGGCGCTGGCCTTGTCCGACGCGGTCGCGCCCTTCTTGGTCGCGATCGCCTCGGCGTAGACCAGCTGCATCGCCGGCGGCACCGCGTCCTTCAGCTCGGCGAACATCGGCTGCAGCAGGTCGAGCGCGTGCTCCGGTTCGCCCTGGCGCACCGCGATCCGGGCCAGCACGCCGTTCCCCGGGAAGTAGCCCGGGTTGAGCTTGTTCCCGGCCTCGGCCTGCTTGCGGGCGCCGGGGAGGTCACCGGCGGCGAGCAGGATCTCGGCGAGCGTGGTGTACGAGCGATACGCCAGCGGGTTCGGTGCCTCGTCGCTGAGATCGGCGACCGCCTGCTCGAGCTGGCTCTGCGCTTCCTTGGTGTTGCCGTTGGCGAAGTGCGCGACGCCGAGCGCGTGGCGGCCGATCTTGTTCTTGGCCTGGCGCGCGAGCTTCTCGAGCGCCTCGGTGGCCTCGCTGCGCTCCCGGCCCTCGCTGCTCTCCATCCGCGCCTGCTCGCGCAGGATCTTGGCCTCCATGCTGTCCGGCGACTTCTTGAGCACCGCGTCGGCTTCCTTGAGCGCGTCCCGGGGCTTGCCGAGATCGAGATCGGCGTAGGCGCGCAGGATCTGCGGCCGCACGCCCTGCAGCCGCTCGGCGAGCGCGAGCGCCTTGTCGGGCAGCCCGGACGCCAGGAGCAGCCCGGCGTCGATCAGCTGGACCACCGGATCGTCCTCGGCCTTGCCCTGGCCGAACCACACGATCCGGGACCGGGCCCCGATGGTGCCGGCCACGTCGCCGCGCAGGAAGTAGACCCACGCGACCCGCGCCCAGAACCGCGGCTCGTTGGGCGGGCGCTTGCCGCCGATCGCCTTCTGCAGCGTCTCCTTGGCCTTGACGTTGTCCTGGGTCACCGTGGCAGCGATCGCCAGCACGAGATCGCGGTAGGCCTGCAGCCGCGACGGCAGCGCGCCGTTCAGGTTGACGTTGAGCTCCCCCATCGTGTCGTCGTTGACCAGCGCGGCCTCGGCGCGGCCGAGCGCGCGACCGACGATGATCAGCGGATGCGGCTTGGCCTGCTGCGGCCTGGCCTGCGGGTCCTTGGCCAGCGGCTGAGGCTTGATCCGGGCCGCCGCCCGGTCGTAGACCGCCAGCGCATCGTCGAGCTGGCCGTCGTCGACCAGCAGGTCGGCGGTGTCGATCATCGCGACGACCAGGCCGTCGTCGCCATCCGCGGCGTTCTGGAGGTTCGCGCGCGCCGCCTTGCGCTCGCCGGCGGCGAGCATCGCCCGGCCGATCAGCCACCGGACCCAGCGGTCGCCGTCGTGCTGCCTGGCGTACGCCTCGAGCGCCTTGCGCTGCTCGGCGAGCGTCGACTTGGCGACCTGGGCGATCGCGGTCTGCGAGCTGCCCGGCGCGCCGACCTTGAGGCCGAGCTGCGCCAGCTCGACCGCGGCCCGGCCGATCAACACCTCGCGCGCCCCGGGCTGCTCGGGCTTGATCTCGCGCGCGACCTTGAGCGCGTTGTCGGCGGCGTCGGGGTCGGCGCCGTACAGCAGGGTGTCGAGGCCCGCGCACTCGGCGAAGTACGCGTAGGTCAAGAGGCTGGCCTTGTCCTGCTTGAGCGCGTCGCCGAGCTTGCGGATGCAGGTCTCGAAGCCGTCGTGGTCGCCGAGCTGGATCGCGACCTGCGACTCGCGCTGCAGCCGCGCCACCGCCTCGGCCTTCTGCTTCTCGCTCCACCAGTACCAGGTGCCGCCGCCGCCGATGCCGAGCACCAGCACGACGAACAGGAACACGAACGCGCGGCGGGTCGAGCGGCCCCACCGCCGGTCGGGCCGGAGGTCGAAGTCGGCGTCGGGCACGCGCACGCCGGCGACGTCGAGCAGCCCGCCGGTCAGCAGATCGTTGAGGTAGCTCTCGCCGACCGCGGCCGACTGGCGGAGCGACGCGGCGGCGGCGTTCTGCGGCTTGGCGGCCTGCACGATGCGCGGCCGGACCCCCTCGACGCTGACCGGCGGCGGCGCGGCCTTGGGCGGGCGCGAGCTCGGCGCGGCGAGCCCGGGGGACGCGTCGGCGAAGCTGGGCGGCGGCGCCGCCTCGGTCGCCGGCTCGCTGCGCCAGCTCGGCGGCGGCTCGACCGCCATCGCCGGCATCGGCGCCGCGGCCCGGGCCATCGGCATCGGCTGCGCCGCCGACGCCCGCGGCCGCAGGCCGGGCGGCGCCACCGCGGCCCCCGGGACCAGCGTCGGCGCGACCGCGGCCTGGTTGCGCGAGCGGAGGATCGGCTGGCCGTTGTCGGTCTCGCCGCGCGGCGGCACCGGCGTCGGCAGCGGCGGCGGCGGATCGAGCGCCTGACCGGCCCGCGCGCGCCTGAGCATCGCGAGGATCTGCGGGCTGGTCGGGTCGAGGTTCTGGGCGTGCTGCAGCACCGGCACCGCGCGCTCGAAGTCCTGGCGGCGCAGCAGCACCTCGCCGAGCAGCGCGAAGCCCTGGCGGTTGCCGCGGTCGACCTTGACCACGCGCAGGAGCTCGCCCTGCGCCTCCTTCCACTGGTGCAACGCCGCGTGGGCGCGCGCCAGCATGACCCGGCCCTCCAGGCTGTCGGGCGCTGCCGCCAGCCCGACGTTGCCGACCTGCAGCGCGTCGCGCGGCCGGCCGAGCGCAAGGTACGCCTCGCCGAGATCGATGAACGCAGGCGACGCGGGGTCGCGGCGGACGAGATCGATCAGCTCCTCGATTTCTTGAGCAGTGGGCCGGCGATCCGGATCGACCATCAGCCGCTCGAGCGTACCTCCAAACCGCCCTGCCCGGCAAACCTACATGGTGACAACCCGGCGACCCGGCCGCGTCGGGGTCGCGTATGCTGCGCGCGATGGGCTCGAGCTTCGGCGCGCTGTTCCGGATCACCACGTTCGGTGAATCACATGGGCCGGCGCTCGGCGTCGTGGTCGACGGTTGCCCGCCGCGGCTCCGGCTCGACCTCGCGCAGATCCAGGCCGAGCTCGATCGCCGTCGCCCGGGTCAGAGCCGGCTGGTCAGCCAGCGCAAGGAGGCCGATCGCGTCGAGATCCTGTCGGGCGTGCTCGACGGCGTCGCGCTCGGCACGCCGATCGCGATGGTGATTCACAACCAGGACACGCGCAGCAAGGACTACGACGAGATCGCACGCGCGTATCGCCCGAGCCACGCCGATTACACCTACGATGCAAAGTACGGGATCCGCGCGGTGGCGGGCGGCGGTCGGGCCAGCGCGCGCGAGACCGCGGGCCGGGTCGCCGCCGGCGCGATCGCGCGGCAGCTGCTCGCGGCGCGCGGTGTGACCATCGTCGCATGGGTCGACGAGGTCGCCGGGATCACGGCGGCGGTCGACGAGGCAGCCGTCGAGCGCGACGCGGTCGACGCCACCGACATCCGGTGCCCCGATCCGGCGGCGGCGCCCGCGATGATCGAGCGGGTCGAGGCCGCCCGCAAGGCCGGCGACTCGGTCGGCGGCGTGATCCGCGCGATCGCCCGCGGCGTGCCGCCCGGCTGGGGCGAGCCGGTGTTCGACAAGCTCGATGCCGACATCGCCAAGGCGATGATGTCGATCCCCGCGGTCAAGGGCATCGAGATCGGCTCGGGCTTCGCCGGCACGCAGCTGACCGGCAGCCAGCACAACGACCTGTTCTACCGCCGCGACGACGGCGCGATCGGCACGCGGACCAATCGCTCCGGGGGCATCCAGGGCGGCATCTCCAACGGCGAGCCGGTCACCGTGCGGATCGCGTTCAAGCCGACCGCGACGATCCTGCAGCCGCAGCCGACCGTCGACCCGGCGGGCAACCCGACGGTGCTGGAGCCGCGCGGCCGCCACGACCCGTGCGTGCTCCCGCGCGCCGTGCCGATCGTCGAGGCGATGCTCGCCTTGGTCCTGGCCGACCACTGCCTGCGCCAGGACGTGCACCGCGGCGCGTAAAGCCAGCGAGCTCGCGGGGATGCGCACGATGTGGCGCGCCGCGCCGCGGCGGTGTCAGACCGGGGCCGTAGCGTTCGCGCCATGGTCTCGCTGTCCGCCCAGCTGCTCGACGAGCTCGGCTATGACCCGGACGCTCCGGACGCTCCGGACCGTGGCCTGCCCGAGCTGTCCGGCTCGGAGGGTGCCCGGGGACGCCGGCTGGCGAGCGAGCTGCCGCCCGGGGCGATGCTGCCCGCGCGCATCGGTGCCCGGCGGGTCGCGGTCGCGCGGCTGGGCAGCGGGCGGCTGGTCGTGGTGGCCGACGAATGTCCGCACGATGGTGGCCGGATCTCCGACGGATTCGTCGATGGCGAGCGCCTGGTATGCGCGCGCCATGGCTGGGAGCTCACCGCCCGCCGCAACCGCTGTGAGCGGGCCTGCCAGCGCGGGCCTGCAAGCTGTGAGAATGAGACCAATTCTTGACCCGACGATGAGCGCACGCTAGCGTCGTGGACAGCGTGGCGGCCGTCCTGGTCCACATCGATCTCGACGGCGCCCGGCCGCACGCGTCGTCTCTGCAGGCGCTGGCTGCCGGGCGCGTCGTGGCCTCGTCGTGGGGCGCGACGCTGTACGCGGCCGTCCTCGTGCACGATCCTCACCTGGCCGCCGGTAAGCGCGATGACGCTCGGCCCGCCGTGAGTGCGTTTCGCGTCCCGGGCGAGGCGCGGGCGATCGAGGCCGTGCGCTCCTCGCTCGCGCGCCGCGGCGCCGACAAGATCGTGGTCGCCAGGACCGAGGCGCCGATCGTGCCGCTGTGGAGCGCGCTCGGTCCCGCGTGGCAGGCGGTGCTCGATCGGCTGCGGCCGCGCCTGGTGGTGTTCGGCGCCGAGGCGCCATCGGCGGTCGAGCTCGGGCCGCGCAGCGCGGCGCGGATCGGGGCCCGGGTGCTGCTGCGCGCGCGCGCGCTCGGCAGCGATGACGTCGAGCTGCGCGACAGCGACGGCAGCTACGTGCGGGCCAGCGACGCCGGCGCGGCGGTCGCGCTGATCGGCGCCGCGCCCAGCCTCCCGCTGCACAGCGAGGACGACATCGACGTCATGCTGCTCGCCCCGCCGGGCGGCGCCGATCCGCGGATCGAGCTGGTCAGCACTGCGCCGGCCGAGCTCGCCCACACCACCGGCGCCGTGGTCGCGATCAGCGACGAGGCCGCGGTCGAGCCCGACATCGCGCGCGCCGCCCAGCGGCTCGCCCGGGCGCTCGGGGCCCCGCGGGTCGGCGGCGCGCACGCCGCGAGCGCCGGCGCGATCGGCGCAGGGGCGGTGATCGCGGCCGACGCGGCGCTGGCTCCCGCGCTGTGCATCGCGATCGGCACCGGCGAGATCGACGTCGCGGGCGCCACCAGCCTGGTCCGCGTCGGGGTGGCCGGCGGCAAGGGCGTCGACGGCGCGCTGACCGGCTCGATCGGCCCCAACCTCGCCGAGCTGGCCCGCGCGCTGGAGGGCCGGTGACCGCGGTCGCCCCGATCGTCGCGGTCTGGCTCGGCGCGGCGCCGCCGGTGCGCTCGATCCGCTGGCTCGACGGCACGCTCAAGGCCGCGGGCAAGTTCGGCGGCGCGACCGCGGTCGCGGCGGGGGCGTCGACCTGGCTCGATCTCGCCGCCGATCGCGCGCTGCGGCTCGGGCTCGCCGCGGTCGGCGTGCAGACCGACCTGCAGCTCGACTACCTGGGCTGGGCCCAGGTCATGGCCGGCGTCGCGCGCCAGCTCGGCGCGACCACGATCCTGGTCGACGAGGCGAGCCGGCCGGAGCGGATCGCCGAGGTCGCCGCGCTCGCCGAGCTGTGCGACACCGCCCAGCTCACCCGCGTGGTCGCGCTCGCGCCCGACGCCACCGCGATCCACGCCAGCCGGATCGCCGGATCGGTGCTGCAGACCGTGCGGATCCACGGCCCCGCGGTGATCGGCGTCCGGATCGCCGGCGCGCCGATCGACGAGTACCCGACGCCGATGCCGTCGGCGTCGATGCGCCGGCTCGACCTCGCCGCGCTCGGCCTCGATCCGGCCGTGCTCGCCCACCGCGCCCTGCCGCCGCGCGCCGCCCAGGACCCGCGGCGCAGCGTCGAGCGGGTCGCCGAGCACATCGCGCTGTACGCCGCGCCGCGCCGCGATCCGGCCGACGATCCCGAGTCCAGAGAAGCCAGAGACGCCCGGGACGCTCGGCCCCCGCGCGGCGCGAAGTCGGCGAAGACCGCCAAGGGGACCAAGGGCACCAAGGGGGCCCAGGGAGCCCAGGGTGAGTGATGGCCCAGGCCCGGTCGATCGCAAGCGCTCCCGCCGCCACCCGCGTGCAGATCATCGCCCCCGCCCACCTCGGCGCCACCGCCGTCGCGGCGCTCGCAGCGCGCGGCGTCGACGCGCGGATCGCCGAGCCGCCGCTGCCGCCGCGCGGGACCCGGCCGGCCAACGACGCGCACCCGGATCGCGCGCCTGACTGGATCGAGCGCGGCGATGCGCTCGCGTGGGCGCTCGATGCCGCGCCCGGCGTGGCCCTGGCGGTCGAGCTCGCCGCGGTGTGCGCGCGCGCGGCCGCCGCGGGCCGGCCGGTGTGCCTGCTCGCGCCGCCGCCGCACGGCGCCGGGCGGCCGGCGATCGAGCGCAGCGCCGCGCTCGCCTACCTGCGCGCGCACGGCGCCGCGATCACGCACGACGTCGACGCCTGGCTCGAGGCCGTCGTGATGCTGGTGCGGTTCGGCCTGCCCGCCGGGCCGCGCGCCGCCGTGATCGCGCCGCCGGGCTCGTGGCTCGAGGCCCAGGCGATCGCGATCACCGCCGACGCCGAGCTCGGCGGGGCGCGCTCGCCCCTGGCCGCGGCCGATGACCCGACCGACGTCGTGCTCTACGACCCGGGGCTCGGCCCACCCCCGGCCGGCACCCCCGCGCTCCACGTCCCGGTCGCCGCGCGCGGCGAGCTCGCCGGCGGAGCTGCGGTGCTGCACGGCGCGCGCGCTGCGCTGACCGCGATCGCCGTGCTCGGCCGCGCCGCCGAGCGGATCGCCGTCGGCCTGGGCCCGGCCCCCGCGGCGGCGTCCGCCGAGCTCGCGATCGACGCCGACCGGCTCGCCCGCCAGCTCGCCAAGCTCGCCAGCGACCAGCGCCGGGTCGGCGATCACGAGACCAAGGTGCTGCTCGCGGCCTACGGCGTGCCGATCACGCGCCAGGCGGTCGCGACCACGCCGTCGGCCGCGGTCAAGCTCGCCCGCCGCGCCGGCTACCCGGTCGAGGTCAAGCCGTTCGGCCACGACCTGCCGAGCGAGCCGGCCGGCTGCCCGGTCGAGCGCAACGTCACCAGCGACGCCATGGTCCGCGCCGCGTTCGCCACGGTGCTCGCCGCCGCGGGACGGCCGCCGGGCGACGCCGCCGGCGTGATCATCCGCGAGACCCCGCCGGCCGGCCGCGAGCTGGCGGTGTCGTTCCTCGAGCTGCCGGCGATCGGCTGGACCGTCGTGCTCGAGGGCCCCGGCGCCGGCGGCCCGGGCGCTGGCTCGACCGTCCCGCTCGCCGCCGCCCCCGCCCCGCTCCGGCTGATCGACGCCCAGGCGCTCGCCGCCCTGGTCGCCGCCTCGCGTGCCGGCGACCCCGAACCGGACCGCACGGGCCTGGCCAACCTGCTGCGCCGCGCGTCGCACCTGGTCGTCGACCTCGGCGACCGGCTGGTCCGCCTCGATCTGCCGCGCGTCGTGATCGGCGGCCGCGGCGCCCGCACGCTGGTGGTCGACGCCGCCGTCGAGCTGCGCTGAGGGCAAGCCGGGCGGCCAGCTCACTCGCGGCAGCGTTCCTGATCCGACATGATGTGGTCGCGAACGCGGCAAACGCATTGCCTCGCCGGATCTGCTACCCGGCGGGGACCGTTGCCTCACCAAACTTGTTACCGCAAGCGGCAGAGGCACGATGTCCAAGATCAGTACCCAGACGCGACACGAGTTGGTGAAGGCTATCCAGGACCGCTAGGAATCGGCATCCCTACTTGACAAGCAGCGAATCCTCGATGAGTTCGTCGCGCTCACCGGCTATCACCGCAAGCACGCGATCCTACGCGACACTTTGGCGAGTGGCCCAAGCGCTGCGAGCACGCGATCGGCAGAGCGGTCGGCGGGTCACGATCAGCCGAGATCACCGTACGCGGCGCCACAACCTTCGCCTGGAAGGTTGCCCCCGGGTGCGAGCCCGGTGGCTCTCGGGTTCAGGTCAGTGCCAGACCGAGACCCAGGTTCGAAACCACTCGTTCCGGGTGTGCTCGGTCCAGATCGAGCGCGGGACCGCCAGCCCCAGGATCAGGTCCCCCTCGCGCCAGATCAGCCGGGCGGCCACGAGCTCCTCGATCGCCCCGGCAAACCGGGGCTCGGCGAGCCCGCACCCGGCGCCGTCGAGCCGCTGCCGGATGTGGTTCACGCCGGTCGGGCGAGCGTCGCACTCGAGGTAGATCGCAGACGCTTCTCGCGACAGGCGATAGCGCTTCTCGCTGGCATAGCGCGAATCGACGACCGAGACCAGGCCGTCGACCACGTCGAACGACAGCTCCACCAGGCGCTCCTGGTGGAGCTTCTTCCAGTGGTCGACCTGCTGGCCGAGCTGGCGATAGAGGACCTCGTGCTCCTCCGAGTAGTCGAAGTGCCGCTCGAAGAAGTAGCCATAGGAGTCCAGGGAGAATCCGCTCCGCTCGAGGAACTCCCTGGAGAACATCATGTCGTAGCAATGATGGTGGATGTTCGGGGCGCGGATCCCGAAGCGCACCGGATTGGACTGCAACGGCGCGAAGCGAGTGATCCCGACCTCCGTGCACGTGACCGGTGGAATGAGGTGGTACAGCTGCGGCAGCGCCTTCAGCATCTCCCGATAATCTGCCGGGGAGTCAGCCGGAAACCCATAGATGATGTTGTAATTGACCACGATCCCGTTCACGTACCCGGCCTTGATCAGGCTGACATTCAGGATCGCGGTGACGCCCTTGTTGATCTGTTTCAAGACCGGTGTCGAGAACGACTCGATCCCGGGCTGGATCTCGCGGAAGCCTGCGTCGGCGAGCAGCTTGACCCGCTCCGGGGGATGATTGGCCTTGACCTCGGAGTGCAGCCGGTACCTGGTGTCCTGCTGGGCGAGGACCGGGAGCAGCGTCTTGTAATACTCCTTGGGCATGATGTAGTCGGAGAACCGGAAGATGTGATCTCCGTAGCGCTCTCGCACCGCGGCCAGCATCGCGAGCGTCCTGGGCGCGGTCTTCTGGCGGTACTTCAGCGTCTCGTCATCGATGCCGCAGAAGATGCAGTGCTGCTTCTGGCCCCACCAGCACCCGCGCGAGCTCTCGACGGGCAGCGCCTTGGTGTTGATCCTGATCCTGGCGGTCGTTGCCAGCTGCTCGAGGTCGGTGAACCAGTCGTCGTAATCCGGCACGGGGCTGGTCTCGAGCTCGATCCGCGCGGCGCTCATGATCCTGGTGGAGGTGTTGGCGCGCTCGCCGACGTCCCTCCCCGCCAGCACGTCCTGCGCCAGCTCGACGATGGCCTGCTCGCCATCACCGAGCACCACCAGGTCGATCCAGGGGAATGCCCTGGCCAGCGTGGCGCCGGGTGGGCCCTCCAGCGCGTACCCGCCGAGCACGACGACGGTGTCCGGTGCGACCTGCTTCAGCCGCTTGGCCAGCGCGACCGACGCCATGGTCTGGTCGAACAAGCAGGTCAGCCCGACCAGCTTGGGCCGGACGGCGAGCACCCGGCGAACCGTGTCGTCGATGAAGTCCGGCACGATGCGGTCTCGCAGCGCTCGAACGACGCCCAGGATCGACTCCGCGTCGACATACCGGCTATGGCGGCTGAGCCGCGCGTAGAGCTCGACCCGGCGCTGCAGGGTCTCCCGCTGCCGCTCGTCGGTGACGTCGTCGATGATCCCGGTGAACAGGAAGTCATCGAGCCCCCAGAGATCGGCGAGGAAGGCGTAGGTCTCGAGCGTGCACCAGCGAAGCAGCTCGGACGCCATGTGGAACACGCGGGCCGAGATGCCGTTGGCCTGCAGGCACGCCTTGAGGATGCCCAGGCCGAGACAGGGCTCGGTGGGCGGCGCCCACGGCATGCTCACCAGCGCGACGTCGACGCTGCCATCGCGGGCCCGGTCCGGGGGTGGTGCCGGCGTCATACCTTGATCAGGCCGGACGAGTCGATCACGACGTCATAGGGCTTCGCCTCGGCCCGGATCACGATGACGGCGACGATGGCGACCGCGACGATCTTCTTGCCGTCGGCGAGCTCGAAGCTGGTCCCGAACCGCTGCACCACGAGCTTGCGCGCATGCTCGATCGCCGCCGCGGCGGCGTCCGACAGCGGCATGTCGAGCCTGGCCGCGACGGACCTGGGATTCGTCGCGATCTCGTCGATGTACCGGCCGTCGATCACGGTGGCGTTGTAGAGATCGAGGACCTGGCGCAGGTCGATGCTGGCCTGCTGCGGACCGTACTCGCCGGTCCTGAGCGAGCCCTCCGCCGTGACGAACTCGACGTCGTCCTCCGGCGCCTGGAGCAGCGGCTTCGCGCGGAGGATCGCTCGTTCCAGATCCTCCGGTTGCAGGAGGGCATCCTCGACATCGACTTGACCGCTCAGGATCGTCGCCGCACCGTAGAGGATGTGCTGATAGGTGATCTTTTCGAGAGGATTCTTCGCCATGACCCGCCCTTCCCACAAGCAGACTGACTGCCTGCTTCTCATGTGCTGTGGTACTCGATTACCAGAACATTGAATGCAGGGTACTGCGAAAGCTGCTGGTCAAACGGAAGCGTCGACGCGCGCCTCGACCTGCGTCGCGGCAACACGCGCGTCGATCGCCCCGCCGCGATTCTCGGCGCTTGCCGGAGACGAGCCTGGGCGCACAGCGATCGTGCACACCGAAGTTTCGCGTCGCGTGGTCGCGACGACACGCAGGCGGTGGATGTTTGTCGCGATCAGGAGTACGCTCGTATGCGGAGCGGTGGACCGACACGTCGATCTGCCGTGCGCCATATGGGATTCCTTGTTCTGGACATGACCGGCATTGACACTCCTTCGGTGTGGGACGTGATCTCCGGCCTCGGAATGATCGCGGTCGGGGCCGCGGCGGTGGCATGGTGGCGGCGCCGCGGCGTCGCGCGCTTCTGGTTCTCGATCGGTGCGGTCACCTGGACCGCGAGCGTCGCCCTCAAGCTCGGGTGGGCGATCGTCAGCAACGGCGTGGTCGAGCGCGCGCTGGTCGGACTACTGGGGCCGGCCGCCGGTGCCATGGCGTTCTGGCTGTACATCGGCCTGATCACCGGCCTGTTCGAATGCGGGCTGACGTGGCTCGTGGCGTCGCGCACACAGATCGCGCGGGCGGAATGGGATCAGTCGGTCGGGTTCGGAGTCGGGTTCGGGGCCGTCGAGGCAGCGCTGATCGGGATCGCGCTGATCGCGTGGGCGCTGGTGTCCCCGAGCGCCGGCGCGGCCCCGGCGAGCGGCGGGCCCGCGGCGATGGCGAGCCACGGGATCGCGTTCGTGCTCCCCGTCGTCGAGCGAGCGGCCACGCTGGTGGTCCACGTGTACACCTGCGTGCTCGTGATCGATGCGGTGCGCCGCCAGCGGCGGCGCTCGTTCTGGTGTGCCTTCGCATTCAAGGCAGGGCTCGACGCGATCGCCGCCGCGGCGATCCTGGGGTTCAAGGTTCCCGACTCGCTGGCGAGATGGATCGTGTTCGAGGCCATCGTCGTGCTGTTCGCGGTCGCGGCGTGGCTCGGCCTCGGCCGGCTGTACGCCCGGCGTTGACGCCACCGCGGCGAGCCTGGTCGGCGCGGGTCGCAGCGGTCAGGCCCGGCTACAGCCCCGGGATGCCGTCGCGGCCGTCCTTGACCTGGATCGACGACGCCTCGATCTCGCCCTTGGTCAGCGGCAGGTAGCTGCCGCCGAGGTGGACCGACAGGAACGCCTCGGCCGCGCCGAAGAACGCGATGTTGTTCACCGGCCGGGCGAACCCATGGCCCTCGTCGGGGAACACGATGTAGGTCACCGGCAAGTGGTGCGCCTTCATCGCCGCGACGATCTGCTCGGACTCGGCCTGCTTGACGCGCGGATCGTTGGCGCCCTGGCCGATCAGCAGCGGCCGCTTGATGTCCGCGACATGGGTCAGCGGCGACGCCGCGACCAGCAGCGCCTTGCCCTCGGGGGTCTCCGGGTTGCCCATCCGGGTGTGGAACAGCGCGACGATCGGCCCCCAGTACGGCGGGATCGTGGCGAGCAGGGTCAGCAGGTTCGACGGCCCGACGAGGTCGACGCCGCAGCGGAACACGTCCGGGGTCAGCGTCAGGCCGGCGAGCGTGGCGTAGCCGCCGTAGCTGCCGCCCATGATGCACACGCTGTCCTTGGCGGTGACGCCCTGCTGGGCCGCCCACGCGACGGCGTCGAGCAGGTCGTCGTGCATCCTCTTGCCCCACTGCAGATTCCCGGCGTTGAGGAACTTCTTGCCGAACCCGGTCGAGCCCCGGTAGTTGACCGACAGCACGGCGTAGCCGCGGTTGGCCAGCATCTGGTGGATCGGGTTGTAGCCCCAGCTGTCGCGCGCCCACGGGCCGCCGTGGACGAACAGCACCATCGGCACCGCGCTGTTCGGCTTGCCGTCGCCATCGGGATCCGCCGCCGCCGGCAGCGACAGGTAGCTGACCAGGGTCAGGCCGTCGCGCGACTTGATCTCGACCGGCGTCATCTTGACCAGCGGCTGCTTCTCGAGCTCGGGCCGCGCCGCGAACAGGAACGTGCCCTTCTGCTTGCCGCGATCCCACAGGTAGTAGTGCCCGGGGTGCTGCGGCGAGGTGGTGGTGACGATCCAGGTCCTGTCGTCGGTGGTGCGCGACGTGACGTGGACCTCGCCGCTGTCGAGCCTGGCCAGCGCGTCGAGGTCCTTCTGGATCGACGGATCGATCACCTTCCACGACTCGGTCAGGTAGTTGAAGCCGACCGCCTGCAGGTTGTGCCTGGTCGGATGGACCAGCACCTCGCCCGCGTCGGCCCTGGCGTCCTCGGCGAGCACTGTCGACTTCTTGGTCGCGAGATCGACCTGGACCAGCGCGGCGGTGTCGCGGCCGCGGCTGTCGCGCATGTACACCGCCCTGTTGCCGGGCGCGAACTCGAGTACGTCGGTGGTGTCGGCGTCCTCGAACGGGATCGTGTCGAACAGCTTCCACCTGGTGTCGGGCGCCTTGGTCTCCGGCATGAGCAGCTGGGTCGATCCGTCGGGCAGCTTCTTCACGCCGAACCGCACGGCGAGGTCGTGGTCGAGCTGGAACCCGGCGAACCCGTCGTTGTTCTGCGCGGCCAGCGTGCGCTTGCCGGTCAGCAGATCGATCTTGTAGATGTCGAACACCTTCGGATCGCGATCGTTGGTGCCGACCATCAGCGTGGTCGGGAACCGCGGGCTGGCGCCGGCGATCTCGGCGCGCGCGCCCTTGTACGGCGTCAGGTCAGTCGCCTTGCCGTCGGCGATGTCGACCCGGAACACGTGGAAGTTCTCGTCGCCGCCGGTGTCCTGCAGGTAGAGGATGTGCTTGCTGGTGAACGCCCACGCGTACTGCCGGATCGGCCGCGTGGTGTCCGAGGTCACCGCCGTGGCCTGATCGAGCTTGCCGACCGGCGCGACCCAGACGTTGAGCACGCCGTCCTTGGGGGCGAGCCAGGCCAGCTGCTTGCCGTCGGGGCTGATCTGCGGGCCCACGCGCTCGGGGTTGCCGAAGATGACCTGGCGCGAGATCAGGTCGTCCTTGGGGTGGCCGGCCGGCCTGGCGGCCGGGGCGGGAGCGGGCGCGGCCGGGGCCGGCGCCTCGGCGACGGGGTTGGCGGCCGGTGGGGTCGGCGGCGCTTGCGGGGCCGGCTTGTTCCCCCCGCAGGCGGCCAGAGCGATCAGCAGCAGTCTCTTCATGGCGGTCGGCGTACCACACCGTCGGCGATCCGGGCAGCCAGCGGCGCCGTCAACGACTCGCTCCGATGACGCATCTACCGGACAGCTAACGCGCGAGCTCGAGTTCCAGCCCGCGCGCCGCGGCGAACAGCGCGTCCGCGGTGTTGAGCGCGGGATCGGTACGAAGCCAGATGGGCTGTAGCGGCCGAAGGACGGCGAGTCCGCACGCGATCTCGTCACCGGCCCGGAACCACACGAAACCGCTTGCGTCCACCGATCCGGTAGGTCTCGAAGTCATCGTTGTCCACCGTGAGGATGGTCGTGAGCGACTCGCGTTCGGCGAGCAAGACCAGCGTGGCATCGGCGAGGTCCATCGGCCGGTCGTGATAGCGATCCATCAACCGCTCGAGCGTACCGAGATCCTCGTCGCCAATCGGCCCGATCGTGACGACCCCGGCGCGAATGAAGTGCCAGGCAGCAGCGGTGTCTCGGCGGCTCGAGCCGACCAGGTGGAAGAGCTCCGTCAGGACAGCCGTCGAGGTCAACAGGGGGAGCTCGAGCGATTCGAACGCCTCGACACAACGTGCGTGCCACGGATCCTGGCGGTCGAGGATCGCCAGCAGCGCACCGGTATCAACGAGAGCGGTCGCTGCCACGCTTCGCCCTCAACCGTTCACGGACGAGCTCACGGACCTGCTTCGAGCGAGGTGCTCCGCCACCCGAGATCGATCCGATCCAGCGTTGCGCGGCCGTCCGGATGCGATCTTGCGCACCATCGGTGTGCGTCCGCCTCGACAGGAACTCTTGCGCGATCTGATCGAGCATCTCTGCCAGCGTGACGCTGCGACGGCGCGCCTCGTCCTCGAGCGATCGCTTGACTTCGGGCGACAACCGCCACGAATAGACCTCGGTCTTCGCCATGCACGACACCGTAGTGCATTGACGCGAGCTCGTCAACGCGAGCGCTGCGCGAGCGCTGGCTCAGGCTCCGGATCGGCAGGGTCGCCGCCGGCACCCGGCCGGTCGTTGCGGCGGGCGGGTTCCGGGTCAGTGCATCGCGCAGCGGCCCTGGAGCCCGCTCATCCGACGGTCGCCGCACCATCACGGCGGCCTACCGGGCGAGCTCGAGCTCCAGCCCGCGCGCCGCGGCGATCAGCGCGTCCGCGGTGTTGAGCGCGGGGTCGTCCAGCACGCGGCCGAGCAGCGCGGTGAGCAGCCGGCCGACCAGCGGGCCGGGTGGCATGTCGAGCGCGGTCATCAGGTTCTTGCCGGTCACTGCGAGCTCGCCGACCGCGAGGGCGTCGCCGCGCGCCAGGATCGCGGCCGCGCGGTCGGCGAGCTCGACCGCACCGTCGGCGCGCCACAGCGCGATCGCGCCGGCGGCCTGCCCGCGCGTGACGTCGGCGAGCAGCCGGCGGATCTCGGGGTCGGTCCAGCTGCCGGCGAGCACGGCCGCCGCCGCGCCGACCGCGATCGCGGCCGCGGCGCACTCGTCGTTGGAGAACTTGAGCCGGCGCAGCACCGCCTCGACCGCGCGCTGCGAGGCGCGATCGACCCCACGGGGGGCTTTGCCCCCCGCCCCGCCGGCAGAGCCGTCGGGGCCCCCACCCCCCGTCTCGCTGCGCTCGACCCCACGGGGGGCTT
>DATAPF010000657.1:0-5775 GCA_036265355.1 Kofleriaceae bacterium
GGGATCGCCGGGGCGCCGGCGCTGAGCAGCCAGGACCGCAGGCGCTCCATGGCGGCGGCGATCCGCGACTTGACCGTGCCGACCGGGATCGCGACCCGCTCGGCGATCTCGGTGCACGACAGACCCTCGAAGTACGCGAGCTCGAGCACCCGGCGCTGGTCGGTGGCGAGCTCGGCGAGCGCCCGGCGCACCCGGCCGTGATCGGGGCTCGCGCTATCGCCCTCATCGACCAGCAGCTCCAGCCCGCCGTCGCCGGTGTTGCGCGACACGCGTGCCGACTTTTGCAGGTCCAGGGCCCGGGAACGCATACGGATCGCCAACCAGGTACGAACCCGACCGCGCTTCGGATCGAAGTCCCGGGCCGTTCGCCAGGCCTCGAGGAACACATCGTGCAAGAGATCCTCGGCCTCGCGCCGCTCGCGCACGATCCGCAGCGCCAGCCCGAGCAGCAGGGAGCCATGCCGCTCGTACAGTGTGGCCAGGGCTGCGCGATCACCCGCGGCCATCGCCGCGACGAGCACCTCGTCCTCGGCGTCGTCGGGCGGCGGAGCGGCGACCATCTGGCCGAGAGGCTAGCACGCCTTTCGTGTCGAGTGGTTGCGTGCTAATCACCGGCGGTGCTCGAAGCGCTTCGCGACGCCGTCCACGCGAAGGCCACGGAGCGCACCTGGTCACAGGGCGTCGCGCTGGCCCGGGACGGCCGCGTGGTCGGCCGCAAGTCCCCGCGGACGAGCGAGATCGCGCTCGAGGTCCGCGTACCGACCCAGGCCAGGCCGTTCGAGGTGACGCTGTACCCGGCGGACGGCGACTGGGAGTGCTCGTGCGATGCTCCGGTGTGCTCCCACGTTGTAGCCGGGGTGCTGACCGCGTTCCACGCCGAGAAGGCCGGTGGCGAGGTCCCGGACGACGCCGCGCGCGGCCTGGCCACCCTCCGCTACCTGCTGACCCCGGCGCCGGGCGGGGTGATGGTCGATCGCCTGCTGGTGCGCAAGGACCGCACCGATCCGCTCGCCGGATCGCTGCTGTCGCTGGTCGGCACCGGCAAGGCGTCGGCGATCGCGACGATCGAGGCCGACCTCACCGCCGACCAGCTGATCACGGCGCGCGGCGGGCCGCTCAACGGCGAGCGACTCGACCGGCTGCTCGAGGTGCTCGCCGACGCCCGCGATGTGCGCTGGAAGGGCGACAAGGTCACCACCAGCCGTGAGCCGATCCTACCCCGCGCCGTGATCGCCGATGCCTCCGGCGGCGTGCAGCTCCGGATCGAGGCCGACCCCGCGGTCCGCGAGGTGGTCGCGGTCGGCGTCGTGCGCACCACCGACGGCGTACTGCGGCCGATCGGCGCGATCGAGTACAGCGGGCCGCGGCTCGACAAGCTGCCGCTCGAGCAGCACGTCCCGCAGGCGGCGTTCCCGACCTTGCTCGGTGTCACGCTGCCCGAGCTCGAGCGCCACATGCCGGTCCACATCCGCGCGACCGGCCTGCCCGAGATCGGCGGACACCGGGAGCCGCCGCGGATGGCGTTCGACGTCAAGCCCGACGGCGACCGGCTGTGGGTGCTGCCGACGCTGGTCTACGGCGATCCGCCGCGCGCCCGGGTCGACGCCAACAACCTCGTCCACCTCGACGGCGCGCTGCCGATCCGCGACCTCGACGCCGAGCGCAAGCTGATCCACCGGCTGCGCGACGAGCTCAACCTCGTGCCGGGCCGCCGCGTCGAGCTGTCCGGCAAGGAGGCGTCCCAGACCCGCAACAAGCTCACCGCCTGGCTGCGCAGCGACACGCTCGCCGCCAACCCCGCCCGGGCGGTCGAGCTCGACATCCGGATCGCGATCGACGGCATGCGGGTCGAGGCCACGCTGTCGGACGGCGAGCGCAGCGTGCCGGTCGAGGCCGCGATGAACGCCTGGCGCGCCGGGCTCGACCTGGTCCTGCTCAACGGCGGCGTCCTGGGCCGGCTGCCCAAGGCGTGGTTCGATCAGCACGGCGAGCGGCTCGCCGACCTGCTGGCGGCGCGCGGCGACGACCACCACGTGCCGATCTACGCCCTGCCCGACCTCGCCAAGCTGTGCGCCGAGCTCGACGAGCCCCCGCCGCCCGAGCTCGATCGGCTGCGGCCGCTGCTCGGCGAGTTCACGGGCATCCCGGTGGTGCTCGCCGAGGGCGGCTTCTCCGGCGAGCTCCGGCCCTACCAGCAGCGCGGCCTCGACTGGCTGGTGTTCTGCCGCGACGCCGGCCTGGGCTGCGTGCTCGCCGACGACATGGGCCTGGGCAAGACGATCCAGGCGCTCGCCGCGATCCGCGGCAAGACCCTGGTCGTGTCGCCGACCAGCGTGCTGTTCAACTGGCTCGCCGAGGCCGGCCGGTTCCGGCCCGACCTGCGGGTCGCGACCTACCGCGGGGCGCGCCGCACGCTCGAGCCCGGCGCCGACGTCGTGCTGACCAGCTATCCGATCCTGCGCAACGACACCGACGCGCTCGCCGCCGTCACCTGGGACACCGTCATCCTCGACGAGTCGCAGACGATCAAGAACCCCGACAGCCAGGTCGCGCGCGCCGCGTACCGGCTCAAGGCGCGCTGGCGGCTGACCCTGTCCGGCACGCCGATCGAGAACCGGCTCGACGAGCTGTGGAGCCAGCTCCACTTCACCAACCCCGGCCTGCTCGGCGGCCGCACCGACTTCCAGGAGCGCTGGGCCGAGCCGATCGGGCTCGGCGATGCCGGCGCGGCCGCCCGGCTGCGCGAGCGGATCCGCCCGTTCGTGCTGCGCCGGATGAAGTCCGAGGTCGCGCGCGACCTGCCGCCGCGCACCGACGCGATCATGTACGTCGAGCTCGACGAGGCCGAGCGCGTCACCTACGACGCGATCCGCGCCGCGACCCAGAGCGAGATCGTCGCCCTGCTGCAGGCCGGCGGCGGCGTGATGGCGGCGCTCGAGGCCCTGCTCCGGCTGCGCCAGGCCGCGTGCCACCCCGCGCTGCTGCCCGGCGCGGTGCGCGTCGGCCCCGCGCCCCCGCAGTCGTCCAAGCTCCAGCGCCTGCTCGAGGCGCTCGACGACGTCGTCGCCGACGGCCACCGCGCCCTGGTGTTCTCGCAGTGGACCAGCCTGCTCGACCTGATCGAGCCCCACCTCCAGGCCGCCGGCATCGCGTTCACCCGGCTCGACGGCACCACCACCGATCGCGCCGGCGTGGTCGCGATCTTCCAGGCCGACGGCGGCCCGCCGGTCATGCTGCTGTCGCTCAAGGCCGGCGGCACCGGCCTCAACCTCACCGCCGCCGACCACGTGTTCCTGATCGACCCGTGGTGGAACCCCGCTGTCGAGGACCAGGCCGCCGACCGCGCCCACCGGATCGGCCAGGACAAGCCGGTGATGGTCTACCGCATGGTCGCGCGCGACACCGTCGAGGAGCGCATCCTCGAGCTGCAGGACCGCAAGCGCGCGCTCGCCGACGCCGCGCTCGCCGAGGCCGGCTCGGCCGCCGCGATCACCCGCGACGACCTGCTCGCCCTGCTGGCGTAGCCCGCAGGTTCCGCTCAGGTCAGCGGGGCGAGCCGCAGGATCTTGCCGTGGACGTCGCCCGAGTCGGGGTCGATCGCCGGATCGATGAACAGCCGGGTGACCGCGGTGCTGCGCAGCCCGGCGAGCACGTCGCCGGAGATCAGCGCGCCGGCGTCGAGGCCGATCGCGAACAGCTGCTCGCCGGTGCCCATCGCGGCGGCGAACGCCTCCGCGGCCTGGCCGGTCGAGAACAGAAAGCCGTACGGCCGGCGGCACCACATGTCGGACCCGTTCGACGTCAAATACCAGATCCGCGGCGGCAGGAGCTCGACCAGCCGCTCGAGCGAGACCTCGTCCGCTGGAGGCATGACCCGTTGTACCCGGTCCGCGGGCCGGCCGCCGCGCGGGCCGCCGAAAACTGGTCTCGCCGGGCGGGCGGCCCGAGGATCCCGGCGTGCCAGCCCCGCTGCCGTTCGCCCAGCTGCCCCGCACCGCTCGCCGGGTGACCCAGCAGGGCTCGACGTTCTACGTGATCGGCGACGAGCGGGCGCTGCTGCGCGACGCGTATCACATCTTCCTGCGGCTGCGCTGGTCGGCGTCGATCGGGCTGATCGCGGCCGGGTTCGCCGCGACCAACCTGGTGTTCGCGGCGCTGTACTACGTGGTCGGCGGGGTCAAGGGCAGCGATGGCTCGTTCTTCGACGCGCTGTCGTTCAGCATCCAGACCCTGGCGACGATCGGCTACGGAGCGATGTACCCCGACAGCCGGGCGGCGACCGCGATCATGACGGCCGAGGCGATGGCGAGCCTGATCCTCACGGCGCTCGCGACCGGCCTGGTGTTCAGCAAGTTCGCCCGGCCGACCACCCGGGTCGCGTTCTCGCGCCACGCGGTGATCACCCCGCATGAGGGCCAGCGCACACTGATCTTCAAGGTGGGCAACCGCCGGAGCAATGTGATCGTCGAAGCAACCATCCATGTCGTCGCCGTGTTCACCACCACGACCGCGGAGGACAAGCTGTTCTACAAGGCGGTCGACCTGCCGATGGTGCGCGACCGGCAGGTCGGCATGACCCGGGGGTGGACGGTGATGCACGTGGTCGACGAGCGCAGCCCGCTGCACGGCGCCACCGCCGACCAGCTCAAGCAGCTCGAGATGGAGCTCTACATCGCGCTGACCGGCATCGACGACATCACGATGCAGACCGTGCACGCGATCCACCGCTACACCGACGACCAGATCCGGGTCGATCACCACTTCGAGGACACGCTGATCGCCCTCGACAACGGCGAGTTCATGGTCGACATGACCCGGTTCGACGCGGTCGTGCCGGATGCGGCGGGCCGTGATAGCGTGCGCCAATGACACGCTCCGTGCTCGCCGTGATCGCATGCGCCGTGCTGAGTGTCCTCGGCGGCTGCTCCGGCAGCCCCGGTGGCCCGGGCGGCCCGAGCGGGGCGACGGCCCCCGGCAAGCCGACCCCCGAACCGGCGTCCGGATCGGCGGCTTCGTCGGGAGAGTCGTCGGTGGTCTCGTCCGACATCCTGGCCCGCGAGCCGGTCGCCAACACCGCGACCGTCAAGCACATCCTGATCAGCTGGCGCGACCTCGCCGACGCGTTCGGCGGCCGGCTCGATTCCAGGGCCGCCAAGCGCAGCAAGGCCGACGCCGAGGAGGTGGTCCGCTCGCTGGTCAAGCAGCTCCAGGACGGCGCGGACTTCGACGCCCTGATGAAGGCGCACTCCGAGGACCTCGGCAGCGCGGCGAGCGGCCGCGCGTTCACGGTCACGCCCGACGCCCAGCTGGTGATCGAGTTCCGCCAGCTGTCGCTCCGGCTCAAGCCGGGTGAGTTCGGCGTGTGCCAGAGCGACTTCGGCTTTCACATCATCAAGCGCGTGACCTGACGCGCACCACCGCGGCGCCGATCCATGTGCTGGTGTGTAGGCGTATCCTCGCTGACGGATGCCACCGGCGCTGCGCAAATCTACCGCACCTGGTCGAGCGCCCGGGGACGAGGGACGCGCGATATCAACGGGAATGGCGGACCTCGAGCCGACCGTCACGCTGCCGTGGCTCGTCCGCCTGCGCTGGCTGTTCCTGGTCGGTCAGCTGGTCCTGTTCCCGCTCGCGCGCTGGGGGTTCGACGTCGAGCTCAAGTGGTGGGCGCTCGGCCTCGCGCTTGCGGGTGCCGCGATCTCGAACCTGGCGATCGTACGGCTGAATGCCCGCCAGAGCTGGCCCGGGGCGCGGCTCATGGGCGGCGTGCTGGTG
>DATAPF010000658.1:0-13993 GCA_036265355.1 Kofleriaceae bacterium
CTCGACGATCGCCTGACCTACTAGCCGGGGTGGCCGCGGCGCCGCGGAGCGGCTATCGTGTCAGAATGAAGCTCAAAGGCACGATCCGTCGTAGCGATCTGGAGGGCGGGCACTGGGTGCTGGAGACCGACAACGGCGACCGCTACCAGCTCACCGGCTCGCTCAGCGGCGCCCAGGACGGCATGGCCGCCGAGGTCGAGGGCCAGGTCGACAAGAACGCGATGGGGATCGGGATGACCGGCCCCCAGCTCAACGTCCAGAAGATCACCGCGCGCTGACCCGGTCGCGGCTCGCGCGCCGCGGGCACGCTGCAGCGATACCGCGGGCCGGCCCGCGACGGGCCGCGGCGTCAGCTCGGCAACCTGCCGTCCGACCCGGCGGCCGGAGCCGCGCTCCCCGACGGCGCCGGGGATGCGGGGGGCGCCGAACCCGCCGCTCCACCAGGCTCGCCGGGCGCCGGACTTCCCCCCGGTGCCTCCGCCGGAGGCGCCGGCACACCCGTTCCCCCGGCAGGCTCGGCCGGCGCCGCGGAGCCCGCTGCGCTCCCGGCTCCACTGGACGGCAGCGGCGGCGGCTCGGGCGGCGCCGCGCTGGCCGCGGCCGGCGCCAGGAGCGCCACCTCGAGCCCCTCGGTGAGATCAGGATCGGACGGGCAGACCACCTTGACGCTGTCGGACTGGACGTCTGCGACGGTGCAGGTCACGCGCTGCTCGCCCTTGTGGATCGAGATCTCGACGCTCCCGTTGGATGCGAACGAGCGCGTGCTGCCGAGCTTGAAGGTTGCCACCGGGATCGGCTCGCGCTGCAGCTTGCCGATCACGGTGTCCGCCGCGACCGTCGTGTTGGGCTTGGTGGACGGCACGAACGTGCCGTTCCTGGGTGCGCGGACCTGGTACGTGTCGAGGTCGGCGCGCTTGGCGGTCAGCGCGCTCTGCTTGTTCGAGACCAGCTTGCGGCGCTCGGTGACCTCGGCCTGCGCGGCTGCCTCCTTGGCCTTGTTGCCCGCCGCGTGCGCGGCCTCGAACACCTTGGCCGCCGCGTCGAGCAGCGCGTGCTGCCGGTTGAGGTCGTTGGTCATCGCATTGACCTGGGCCTCGAGCGGCTTGTAACCCTTGAGCTTGGCGATCACCTCGGCATCCTTGACGGCGGTGTCACCGGCCGGGATCGACTCGATCAGGCCCTGGCGCATGACCTTGACGTCCTCGGGATCCGGCGTCTCCAGCGCGATCTTCGCGGTCGGCGGCGGGGCCGGCGGAGGTGGCGGAGGCGCGGGCTTGACCGGCGCGGGCACCGGCGCGGAGCTGGTGTCGACGTCGATCGCCGGGCGCTCCAGCACGTACTTCCACGCGAAGAACACCCCGGCGCCGAGGATCGCCAGGATCAGCACGACCAGCAGCAACGGGCTCGTGCCGCCCCGCTGCACCGGCGGCGGCATCGGCTTGTCGACCTTGACCGTGACCGGCGCCGCCGGCAGCTCGACCGGTGGCTTGCTCGGGGACGCCGGCGCGCGAAGCTGCGACTTGCCGACCTTGATCGTGTCGGCGGTCGGCAGGTCCTGCGCCCTGTGGGCATCGGACGCCCGGACCGAGGGCGGTGGTTCCGGCGACCGCGCGGACGGCGGCGGGCGGGGCGTGAGCTCGGCGAGCATCGCCGGATCCGGGATCCGCGCGACGGTCGGAGCGTCGAACGCCGAGGCCGGCGCGGTCGCCGGGTCCTGGATCACCTCGAGCGCATCGCTGTCCGGCGGCGGCTCGACCGCGTCCATCACCCGGGACGCGCGCACCGCCTCCTTGACGTCGTCCGGCCGGACCGCGATGTGATCGCTCAGGTCGATCGAGACATCGGACGCCTCGGACTGCGCGCCCGGCCATCCCCCGGAACCGGGTGCCTCGCCCGCACCGGACGCCCCGAGCACGACGTCATGGGCCTGTGGGGTCAGCCGCGCGGGCCGGGGCGCCCCCGCGGCGCCCAGCGCGAGATCGGGCGCGACCGGCAGTGGGGCGCCGCGCTCGGTGTCGCCGTGATCCGCCTCCGCGGCGCCGAGGTCGAAGCCCGACGGGGTCGGCCGCGCCGCGCGGGCCGCGGGCTCCGCGACCACGCCCGGCACCAGCTCGGGGGCCTCCGCGGCCTCGGCCGCAGCGGATTCGATGAACCCGAGATCGCCGAGCGTGGCGATCACGGTGCGCACCTCCTGCGGCGACGGCGTCAGCCCGAGCTCGTCCTGCGCCCACTTCACGATCCCGGCGATGTCGCGCTCGCCGTCCATCCCGCACGCCAGCGAGTACTCGACCTCGTAGAACCGGAACACGTCGTCGCCCTCGGGCGCCATCACGTCGATGAAGCGGGCGCCCTGGTGCTCGACGGTCTCGGCGATCAGGTCCTGGCGAAACCGCGGCCGATCGCGACCGGGCTCCCCGGAGCCGGTCGCCGCGCTCGCCGGCTGCATCACCCGCCCTTTCGCAGCTCGGTGAGCACGAGCTTGGCCACCGCCTTCAGCGTATCGAACACGCCGATGCCCTTGGGCGCGACCGCCTCGAAGCTCGGCACCTTGGTCGGGTTGAGCGTCTCCTCGAGCTCGCTCATCTGGATCGCGTTGGGCAGGTCGCGCTTGTTGTACTGGACGACGTACGGCAGCTTGTCGAGGTCGTAGCCCTGCTCCTGCAGGTTCGAGCGCAGGTTGTCGAGCGACTCGATGTTCGCCTCCATCCGCTCCAGCTGCGAATCGCCGACATAGACCACGCCGTCGACCCCCTTGAGGATCAGCTTGCGGCTCGCGTCGTAGAACACCTGGCCCGGCACGGTGTAGAGGTGGAACCGGGTCTTGAAGCCGCGGATCTCGCCGAGCGAGAGCGGCAGGAAGTCGAAGAACAGCGTCCGCTCGGTCTCGGTCGCGAGCGAGATCATCTTGCCCTTCGCCTCGGGGTTGGTCTTGTTGTAGATGTACTGCAGGTTGGTCGTCTTCCCGCACAGCCCCGGGCCGTAGTAGACGATCTTGCAGTTGATCTCGCGCGACGAGTAGTTGATGAAGCTCATGGGGTACCCGGCGCGCTAGTCGTTGAACAGGTTGTCGATGTCGTCATCGGTGATCTCGGAGAACACGGACGGCTGTCCCGCCCCGAGGGCGCTCTTCTTGACCATCACGTCGAGCACCAACGTGAGCTCGGACGAGGCCTTGCGGACACGCAACCGGACCAGCCCGAGTGAGCTGCGCTCGTCGAACAGCACGACGAGGATCACCCGCGCCCCGACGATCGAGATGTGGACGTTGGTCTTCTCGCCCTCGTGGAACTGACCGGCGAACTCGCGTTCGGCCAGCAGCTGGGCGATCCCCCCGGTCGCAGCCACGTTTCCGGCGGTCAGCGAGGACAGCGACGTCACGTCGAGCTGCGCCGTATCTCCCGCCTGCGCGATGGCCTGGCCGTTCTTGTCGATCACCAGCACGGCCTTCGCGTTCGAGTCTCGATGAAGGATTTCGCAGATCCGGTTGATCTGCTGCAGCTCCTCCTCATACATGACGAGCTGTTGGATCATCGCGCCTTGGCTCCTGGACCTCGAAAGATGGCCGATATGCCCATGACTGCTCGGGCTCTCCGCCGTCGAGTCACGGTAGCAACCCCCCAAAATTCATTCAACGTTTTGGCCCATCTATCATACGCTCGGCATCCGCCCGGCCAGCGCGCCCGGCATCCACCCGGCCAGCGCCCGGCATTCGCCGGCCGGCGCTGCGTCCAGCAGATGCCCGCGACCGCACCCGGCGGCAACCCGCGGCGCCCGGCGCAACTCGGGCCGTTCGACCGGCAAGCGACCCCACGCATTGCCGCGGCGCGCGCCGGTGCCCCTACATGGTCGCCCGACCCGCCAGCGCGCGCGCGATCGTCGCCTGATCCGAGTACTCGAGCTCCCCGCCGACGGGAAGCCCGGTCGCGATCCGGGATACCTGGACCCCGAGCGGCTTGAGCGTCCGGGCGATGTACATCGCGGTGGCCTCGCCGTCGACCGAGGGGCTCGTGGCGATGATGACCTCGCGAACGCCCCCGGCCTCCGCACCGGGACCGGATCCGGGACCGGATCCGGAAGGTGTGGCGAGCCGCCGCACCAGCTCGGCCAGCCGGAGATCATCCGGACCGATGCCCTCCAGCGGTGACAGCAGCCCGTGCAGGACGTGGTAGCGCCCACGGAAATGTCCACCGCGGTCGATCGCGATCAGGTCCGAGGGCGTGGCGACCACGCAGATCGTATCGCCATCGCGCCGCGCATCTGTGCACAGGGCGCACGGATCGACCTCGGTCATGTTCATGCAGACCGAGCACAGCCGGATCTTCTCGGTGGCGTCGAGCAGCGCCTGGGCGAGATCGCGGATCTGTTGCTGGCTGGAGCGGATCAGATGGAACGCGAGGCGTGTCGCGGTCTTCTCGCCGATGCCCGGCAGGCGCGCGAGCTCCTGGATCAACCTCCGGATCGGATCGGCCATCGCGCGCTCAGAAGCCGGGCATGCCGGGCATCCCGGCCATCGGGCCCATGACCTGCGCCATCTTCTCCTTGGTCGTCTCGCGGACCTTGGCCGCCGCTGCGTTGACCGCCGCGGTCACCAGGTCCTCGAGCATGCCGATGTCGTTCGGATCGACCACCGACTTGTCGATCTTCACGCGGACGACCTCGAACTGACCATTGACCGTCGCGGTCACCAGGCCGCCGCCGGCGGCCCCGTCGCAGGTCATCTTCGCCAGCTCCTCCTGGGCGCGCTGCACGTCGCCCTGGAGCTTCTGGGCCTGCTTCATCAGAGCGTTGAGATCGGGCATCTTTCCGTTAGACATCGGTCTTGATCTCCTTGATCTGCGCGCCAAACGCCTGCAGGACGTGCTTGGTGATCGGATGCTCGCGTGCCTCGGCCTCGCGCTTGCTCCGCTCCGCCGAGGTCCGCTCCCGGGTGGTCTCCAGCACCGAGCGCGCCCCGGCGGTGTTCGACTCGCTGGCGTCGAGCAGCTTGACCGCGACCCGGATGGTCTTCTGTGCGGGCCCCAGGCCGCGCACGATCGCGCGGAGATCGTCCACGTGATCGCGGGCCATCTCGCCCATGCTGTGCACGTCGACCGGAAACCCGAGCTCGAGGAGGTCCGCCGTCCAGCTCAGCACGCGCGCATGCTGGAACGGCCCGAGCAGCGAGAACTTGCGCAGCCCCTCGAGCTCGGCGAGCACCTCGTTCCACGCCCGCAGCGCGTCCGCCGCGCTGGCCGGGATCGCGATGCTGCGCGCCACCGGCTCGGCCGGGATCGCCGCTCCGCGCGCCGGGTCGCCCGGCTCGGAGTCATGGGGGCCGGAGCCCGAGGCGACGGTGTCCGGCCGCGGCACCGGCCCCGACGGCCGCATCGACACCGGGCCGGAGATCGCGCTGCCTGCGGACACCTCGGTGGGAACTGCCTCGGGCGCCGACCGGGCATCGCCGGCCGGTCCCGACGGGCCGCCGCCGGACGACGCCGGTCCGCCCGCCCCGGACGGGGCGCTGCGCGCGGGCGCACCCACCGGCGACGCGGCGCTCGCGGGCGCCGAGGGTGAGCCGCCGACCGCCGACGGAGATCCGGCGCCCCGCGGCCCCGATCCCGCTGGCACCGGTGCCGCCGGCGCCGACGAGCCCGCACCGGGCCCCGGCATCGCGGTGCGCCCCGGCGGGGGTGGACGGGGCGCGGGGCTCGCGCTGCCGGTCGGCCGCGGCCGATCCTTGGTGCCGCCGCCGCCCCCGGCCCGCACCGACTTGCCGGTGAGCCGTGCCTCGAGTTCGCCCAGCCGCTCCAGCAGATCGCCGAGCGGGACCAGCGGCTCGACCGTGGCGACGTCGATCAGCGCGCAGTCGAGCACGAGCCGCGGCTGCAGCGTCTTGCCCAGCTCGTCGCAGCACCGCAGCATGCGCTCGAACATCTGGGTCACCCGCGAGCGGTCGAGCGCCGCCGCCTCGGCGGCCAGCTCGCCGAGCTCCTCGTCGCTGGCGTCGACCAGGCCGCGACGGACGCTCGCGCCGGGCCCGGTCGCCACCTGGAGCACCGAGAGGTCGCGCAGGTAGCGCACGATCGCGCGCGCGAGCTGGACCTCGTCGACGCCGCGCTCGATCCCCGCGTCGACCGCGGCCAGCGCGTCGCCGGCGGCGCCGGCGGCCAGTGCGCGGACCAGCGTGCGGGTCAGCGCGCGATCCGCGACGCCGAGCACCTCGGCGACGTGGCGCTCGGTCATCGTCGCGTCGCCGACGTACGAGATCAGCTGATCGCACAGCGACAGCGCGTCGCGCACGCTGCCGCCCGACTCGCGGACCACGAGGCTGACCGCGCCGGGCTCGATCGCCAGCTGCTCCTGCGCGAAGATCGCGGCCAGGTGCTGGGCGAGCCGCGACGCCGGGACCAGCTTGAAGTCGTAGCGCTGGCAGCGCGACAGGATCGTGTTGGGCAGCCTGTGCGGCTCGGTCGTGGCGAGGACGAAGGTGACGTGCGGCGGCGGCTCCTCGAGCGTCTTGAGCAGCGCGTTGAACGCCTCGGTCGTCAGCATGTGGACTTCGTCGATGACGTAGACCTTCTGGCGCAGCACCGCCGGCTGGTAGCGCACCGCCTCGGTCAGCTCGCGGATCGCGTCGATCCCGCGGTTCGACGCACCGTCCATCTCCTGGTAGTCGACCGCGCTGCCGTTGCTGATCGACGTGCACGCGGCGCACACCCCGCACGGCTCCGCGGCGTCGCGCCGGGCTTCCTGGGATCCCTGGCAGTTCAATGCCTTGCCGACGATCCGCGCCAGCGTGGTCTTGCCGCAGCCGCGCGGGCCGCAGAACAGGAACGCGTGGTGGACCCGGCCGGTCGCGAACGCGTTCTTCAGGGTGCGCGTGACGTGCTCCTGGCCGACGACCTCGGCGAACGTCGACGGGCGATACTTGCGGGCGAGGACCAGGTAGGACAAGGCTGGGGGACTATACCCGCTGCCTCCGACGCTACAACGCCAGCGTCTCGCAGATCTGCTTGGCCTGGATCAGCGTCTGATCGCGATCGTCGCCGAGCCGGTTGGAGTCGGCGTCCTTGTACAGCGAGCCGTAGCAGATCAGCTGCTTGCCGCCGTACAGCACGACGTAGCGGAACGCCGGCATCCCGGCTGCATCGGTCCCCTCGAGGAACCACGCTGCGCCGCGCTGGCGGTCCCGGATCTCCCCGGTCAGCGCCCTGCTGTCCTGCAGGTACTTCTTGTACTGCTCGTGATCCTTGGGAGCCCTGGGTTCGTCGTAGCCGTAATGGAACGTGAACGTCTTGGTGCCCTGCGTGCCCTTGATCCGCACCACGTACTGGAACGTGCCCGCCTGACCGATGTCGCGATCCCAGTTCGGGAGCAGCGACAGCTTGATCGCGAGGAGATCGGCCGGCACCTTGACCGGCCCGCGCGCCGGTGCCTCGCTGACCTGGGCCGCGGGCTCTGCAGTGGGCTGCGCGCCGGCCGCCGCGCCCGCGCCCGGCTGGCCCGCTGGAGCGGAGTCCGCGCTCGCGGGCCTGGCCTCGCGCGTCGCCGCCGGCTGCGCGCCCGCGCTCGGCTTGTCACCCGCCGGCTTGTCACCCGCCGGCTTGTCACCGCCCGCCGGATCGCCCGGCCGGGGTTCCGCTCCGGGCTTCGCGCCGCCCGCTGCGGAGTCCGCCGCCTTGGGCTCGCTGGGCGCCGCTCCCCCCGACCGGAGCTCGGCGCTGCCCGAGCCGGCCGCCGTGCCGGGAGTCGAAGCGCCCTTCGTCGGACCCGGGAGCTCCTTGGCCAGATCCGCGCTGAAGCTGCCGCCCGAGCGCGGCCCGGCGCTGCCCGCGCTGCCCGCGCTGGCCACCATCGCGCTGCCCGCGCCCTCCCCGCCTTCGGACCGGTTGCAGGAAACCGAGGCAATCAGGGCACCTGCGAGCGCGACTCTGCGCAACATCCCGGTCTCTATAGCACTCCCCGGGGCCCGAAACGGCGCCGAAAAAGCTGCGAGCGACGACTCGTCGCGAATCGTCGCTCACAGGGAAAGGTGGCCCCAGGCACCCGCTATTTCCGCTACCGTTGCTTCCTTCCGGACCTGGCGGGGTTCACAGCTGTTGCGTCACCCGGGACCATAAGACGTCACGCAAGTGGGCCGCGCCGAGGCAGCGCGGCCAGCGGCCGGCCAGCGGCTGGGCAACGGCCGGGAGCGGAGGGAGAGGGATTCGAACCCTCGGTACCTTTCAGTACACACGATTTCCAATCGTGCACCTTCGGCCACTCGGTCATCCCTCCTTGTGAGGGGGTTTCTCCGTGCTCGGCGGAGGACGGCAAGACAGGGCGGAGGGGGAGGGATTTGAACCCCCGGTGCTTTCGCACATCTGATTTCGAATCAGACACCATAGGCCACTCGGACACCCCTCCAGAAACGAGACATGTCGGACGTGAGGAAGCTCTTTGCCTCGCGCCTCGCGGCCAGGACTACTGGTAGCTCGGCCCGCGCCGCAGCTCGGCGAAGAACGCCTGCAGCACCGCCGCGCACTCGGCAGCGCGAACCCCCGCGGTGATCGCGACGCGATGGTTCAGGCGCGGATCGGAGACGATCTGGTACAGCGTCGCCACGGCGCCCGCCTTGGGGTTCAGACAGCCGAACACCAGGCGAGCAATCCGCGCATTGATCAGTGCGCCGGCGCACATCGGACACGGCTCCTGGGTGACGACCAGCGTCCCTTCCACCCGCCACTGCCCCAGCGACGCGGCCGCTTCGCGCAGCGCGACGATCTCGGCATGCGCCGTCGGATCGCGATCGACCTCCCGGCGGTTGCGGCCGCGGCCGGCGATGCGATCGCCGACCACCACCACCGCGCCGACCGGCACATCGCCCGACGCCGCGGCGGCCCGCGCCTCGTCCAGCGCGACGCCCATCCAGTGCTCGTCGGTCATGCGCTCCTCTACCACAAAGCCACAAAGCCACCGCCATCGCGCCTCGCTGGCATACCATCGCGGATCCGAGAGGGGTCGAACCTCTAACCCCCGGTTCCGTAGACCGGTGCTCTATCCATTGAGCTACGGATCCTCATCCTCTGCTTCGACAGCAACTGTCGTGGCCGCCAGAGCGGCGGCCAGAACGGCGGAGAGAGAGGGATTCGAACCCTCGGTACAGGAAAACCCCATACGCCGGTTTAGCAAACCGGTGCCTTCAGCCACTCGGCCATCTCTCCATGTGGCCGCGACCGACGATCGGCCGACGGCCCACCGATGCCAAACGCTCGAAACGAGCAGATCTCCCGGGTGGGACGCGACCAGACCCGCGCGTCCACCCGGCACCACTTGCGTGACACTATTCGGTTATCAAGCCAACCAGCGGAGGAGGAGGGATTCGAACCCCCGGAGCTTGCGCTCGGCGGTTTTCAAGACCGCTGCCTTCGACCACTCGGCCACTCCTCCAGGCGATCCCAGAGGTAGGGGCGCAGTATAGGGATAGACCGTCGCTTGTAAAGTCTGATCTCGGACAAACCGGCCGCTTGCCAGGCGCCCCAGCTCAGCGCGCCGCGGCGATCCGCTCCAGGCCTCCGGCGTAGGGGCGCAGCGCGAGCGGCACCACGATCGAGCCGTCGGCCTGCTGGTACTGCTCGAAGATCGCCACGAGGGTCCGGCCGAGCGGCAGCCCGGAGCCGTTGAGCGTGTGGACCGGGCGCGGCTTGTCTCCCGCGGTGGGGCGGTAGCGGATCTTCGCGCGGCGGGCCTGGAAGTCCTCGCAGTTCGAGCACGACGAGATCTCGCGATACGCCTGCTGGCCGGGCAGCCAGACCTCGAGGTCGTAGGTCTTCGCCGCGCTGAACCCCATGTCGCCGGTGCACAGCGCGACCACGCGGTAGTGCAGCCCCAGGCCCTGCAGCACGCGCTCGGCGTCGCGCACCATCGCCTCGAGCTCGTCGTAGCTGGTGTCCGGCGCGGTGATCTTGACCAGCTCGACCTTGTCGAACTGGTGCTGGCGGATCAGCCCGCGGGTGTCGCGACCCGCCGCGCCGGCCTCGGACCGGAAGCACGCCGCGTAGGCACAGTGCCTGCGCGGCAGGGTGTCGCCGTCGAGGATCTGGTCCATGTACAGGTTGGTCATCTGGACCTCGGCGGTCGACGACAGGAACAGGTCGTTGTCGGCGACGTGATCGGGGCCGACCGGGATGTCGAGCCGGAACACGTCCTCGGCGAACTTGGGCAGCTGGCCGGTCCCGACCAGCGCCGCGCGCCGGACGATCGCCGGCGGCCACGCCTCCTCGTAGCCGTGCTGGGTATGGAGGTCCATCATGTAGCCGAGCAGCGCGCGGTTGAGCCGCGACGCCGCGCCGCGCAGCACGGTGAACCGCGCGCCTGCGATCCGGGCGCCGCCCTCGAAGTCGAACACCCCGAGCGCGCGCCCGAGCTCGTCGTGCGGCTTCGGCGCGAACCCGAACGCCGGCTTGTCGCCCCAGGTGCGCACCACCGGGTTGTCGGCCTCGCCCGCGCCGTCCGGCACGCTGGCGTGCGGGGCGTTGGGGATCGTGAGCAGGTGCTGCTCGCAGATCGCCTCGAGCCGGGCGAGCTCGGCCTCGCCTTCCTTGATCCGGCCCGCGAGCAGCTTCATGTCGTCTCGCGCCGCGGCGAACTCGGCCGACTTCTTGTCCAGCCGGGCCATCTTCTCGTTGGCCGCGTTGCGCTGCTGGCGCAGCGAGTCGAGCTCGCCCTGCAGCTTGCGGCGGCGCTCGTCTGCGCTGCGCCACGCGGCCACCACCGGGGCAACCGCGGGGCCGCGTCGCAGAACGCCATCCATCCGGGCCGGATCGAGCATACGTGACTCCGTTCCTCGTTTTTGCAATGATCGAGAGAAGTTGGCGGAGTACCCTACCTCCCGCTTAACCACACTGGCAAGCCGGGGGTCCCGATCGCCGTGGAGTCTCTCGCGGCCGGACTGCCCCTGCTCGAGCGGTCGGCCGCCGTGACCGCGGCCGATCCGGACCATGAGCTCGCAGAGCGGTTTCGCGACGGCGATCGCGCCGCGTTCGACGCCCTGGTCCGCCGCCACCAGAAGGGCGTATGGCGGCTGATCCGGCGCTACGTCAAGAACGACGCCGATGCCGCCGACGTCACCCAGCTCGCGTTCGTCCGCGCGTTTCGCGGCCTGGCCGCGTTTCGCGGCACGGCCACGGTGCGCAGCTGGCTGTACCGGATCGCGATCAACTGCGCGCTGTCGTGGCTGCGCGATCACCGGCGCGAGCTGCCCACCGAGATCGGCGAGGACGCGCTGACCGAGGACAACCCCGCCCCGGCCCGGCTCAGCGCGAGCGACGACCACGCCCGGCTGCGCGCCGCGATCGCCCAGCTCCCGCCCAAGCAGAAGCTGGTCCTGGAGCTCCGCGTGTTCGATGACCTGGCGTTCCGCGAGGTCGCCGATCTCGCGGACTGCAGCGAGAACACCGCCAAGGTGAACTTCCACTACGCGGTCAAGCGGCTGCGTGACATCCTCGGAGGCGATCATGAGCCGTGACCGCCGCGACCGCCCCGAGCGCAACGATCCGGCCGCGCGCGCCGGCACCGGGGGCGCCGACGGCGCCGCCACGCCCCCCGATCCGGGGGCGTCCGCCGACCTGCTGACCGCCTACGTCGACGGCGTCGCCGAGCTGCCGGTGGACGAGCGCCGCACGGTCGAGCGCTGGCTCGCCGACGACCCGGCCGCGCGCGCCGACGCCGACGCGGTCCACGACCTGCTGGGCCGGCTGCGCGCGCTGCCGCCCACCTACGACACCGGCGAGCCGCCGGACTGGGCGGCGATGGAGCGCTCGATCCGCCAGGCGGTCGCCGACCAGGCGCCGGTGCCGTGGTGGCGGCGCTGGCGATGGCTGGTGCCGGCGATGACCTGCACCACCGCGGCCGCGATCGCGATCGCGCTGTGGCCCAGGTCGCCGGTCGGCCTGGGGTCCGCGCCCGCGCCGGGGCCGGCACGCGAGGCCGCCCTGCAGCCCGGCCGCGAGCCGCCGCCCGGCGAGGACGTCGTCCCGCTGTGGCTCGACGGCAGCGAGGTCGACGTCGATCTGTCGCGGCCCGGGGCACCCGGGGCGATCGATCAGGTGCTCGGCACGGCCGGCGGCCCGACCGCGCACGCCGACGAGCCCGGCAACGAGGCCGGCAACGAGATCGACGCGGCGAGCCCGGTCGACGAGATCGGCCTCTTGCCGGCGGCCGGGATGGCCTGGATCGACGACCTCGATGACGCCGCGCTCGACCGCGCCGAGCGTCTGCTCGCGCGTCCTCCGGGTCCGGATCACCCCGCGCCCACCGGGCCGGCGAGGAGCAAGGGCTGATGCGGCCGCGGCTCGCCGCCTGGATCGCCGCCGCCGCGCTCGCGCTCGGGGCCGGGCTCGGCGCGCCGGCCGGCGCCCAGCCCCGCCGCCCCGGGGCCACCCAGCCTGCCGCCACGGCGCGCCGCGAGGAGATCAAGAAGCGGATCCGCGCGATGCGCGCGTACACCCTGACCGAGGAGCTCAAGCTCGACCCCGAGGTCGCAGGGCAGCTGTTCCCGCTGCTCGCACGCTACGACGACGAGACCGACAAGCTGCTGGAGAAGCGGGTCGAGGTCCAGCGCCGGCTGCGCCGCGTCGAGGGGATGCGCGATCCGCGGGTCATCGATCGCCTGATCGACGAGGCGCTCGCGAACCAGCGCGGCTTCCGCGATCTCGAGGACCGGCGGCTCGCCGAGCTACGGAAGATTCTCACACCGCTGCAGACCGCGAAGCTCCTGGTGGTGCTGCCGGACTTCGAGCGCCGGATCCAGAACCAGCTGCGCAAGGCGATCGGCCAGCGACCCGGGGTCGCCGGCGCCGCGGGCGCTGCCGGAGCCGCGCCCGGCAGCACGCCGCCCTGCGATCCGGCGCGCGGGCCGTGTCGCTAGTCGGCGGTGGAGGATCCGGGCGGTGTATCGCACCCACCGACCCGGCTCGGTGTGCAGCGGGGTACCGGATCGAGGGATCAGCTTCCGTATGAGCTATGCTGCAGGAGCATGATCGAGGCCACTTGCTCGGCCTGCGGAACGCTCAACCGCGTGTCCGAAGCCACCGTGCCCGCGGGTGCGAAGTTCATCACCTGCAACGACTGCAAGTCGCGCATCGCGATCACGCCGCCGCCTGCCCCGCCCGCCGCGAAGCTCCCTCCGCCGATCCCCTCGGCGGCGCGGTCGAGTGGGCTCGAGCTGACGGATCTCCCCGCCCCCAAGCGCCCGAGCGGGCTCGGGCCGTTTCCGCCGGCACCGGCCCCGACGCAGCCCGGATCGGCCAAGCCCGCGCCGCGCGGAGGCCTGGCTGCCGCGCTCGACCCCGAGTTGCCCGCGCCGAAGATGACGCGCTCGGTGCACGCCACGCCGGTGAGCGGCCTCGATGACGCCCCGAGTTCGGCGCCTGCCACCGGCGGGCTGGTCGACCTGCCCGCGCCCAAGCGCCCGGCGCAACGCGCTCCGAGCGGCGACGCCTCGCGCGGCGAGATCGTCGACCTGCCCGCGCCCAAGCTGGAGCGCGGCGAGCCCGATCTCCCCGCGCCCAAGCGCCCGGCGCAGCGCGCGATCCTCGATCTGCCGGCGCCGCGGGACCCCGCGAAGGACGCGGCGAAGCCGGTCAGGGACGGCGCCCGGCCGGTGCCCGTGCCAGCGACCGCCGCGACCGCGACGCCGACCGCGCAGCACGGCCCGACGATCGCCGATCTACCGTCTCCGCGACCGCACGACGCGGCCGCCGCCGCCGCCGCCGATCTCCCCGCGCCCAAGGGCTTCTTCGACGACATCCCCCAGCCAGCGACCCGCGGCGACCGCGATCTCCCCGCGCCCAAGGGCTTCTTCGACGACCTGCCCACCGTCAAGTCCAACCCCACCAGGGGCCACGGCTCCGATCTCCCCGCGCCCAAGGGCTTCTTCGACGACCTGCCCACCGTCAAGTCCAACCCCACCAGGGGCGGCACGACGGACGTGGCACCCAAGGGGTACTTCGACAACATCCCTGCTCTCCCCACG
>DATAPF010000659.1:0-1536 GCA_036265355.1 Kofleriaceae bacterium
TCGCCCCGGCGGACGCGCTCGAGGTGCTCCGCACGGGTCAGTTCGACCTGGTCGTGGTGGCGATGGGACGGCCGCGCTCGGAGGCGTTTGCGCTGGTGCGTGAGGCGGCCAGCGACGGGGCGCTGCGCGAGCTTCCGCTGATCGCCTACGTCCAGGGGTCGCTGTCCAAGACCGATCGGGCCCGGCTCGACGCGCTGGCCAAGTCCGCCGTGATCACGATCGCCGACTCGCCCGAGCGACTGGTCGACCGCGCCGCGCTGTTCCTGCACCGGGCGGAGGCGACGCTGCCGTCCCAGACGCGCGAGCTGCTCGGGCACCTGCGCACCGGGGACGCGCCCCTACACGGTCGCAAGGTGCTGGTGATCGACGATGACATCCGCAACGTGTTCGCCCTCACCTCGACGCTCGAGCAGCGCGGCATGAAGGTGGTGTTCGCCGAGAACGGCCGCGAGGGCATCGAGCGGCTGCACCAGCATCCCAACACCGACGTGGTGCTACTCGACATCATGATGCCCGAGATGGACGGCTACCAGACCGCGCGCGCGATCCGCGCGATGCCGCGATTCGAGCACCTGCCGATCATCTCGCTGACCGCCAAGGCGATGAAAGGTGACCGCGAGAAGGCGATCGCGGCCGGCGCGTCCGACTACATCACCAAGCCGGTGGACGTCGATCAGCTCCTGTCCATGATGCGCGTGTGGCTGGACGCCTAGAGGACTTGCGGCCACTCATGCCAGTCGCCGATCCGGAGGCGATGGCCGACCTGACCGCGGGCGAGTCGCTGCCGATCCTGCTGGTCGACGATCAGCCCGAGAACCTGCGAACCCTCGAGGCCGTGCTCGAGCCGCTCGGATATCCGCTGGTCAGCTCCAGCTCCGGGCATGGGGCACTGCGGCTCCTGCTCGAACGTGACTTCGCGATGATCCTGCTCGATGTGCGGATGCCGGGGCTGGACGGCCTCGAGACTGCTCAGCTGATCAAGGAGCGAACGCGGACTCGGGACATCCCGATCGTGTTCCTGACCGCGGCGCGGGACGAGGTCGGCGACATCGCCCGCGGCTACGGCGTCGGCGCGGTCGACTATGTGCTCAAGCCGTTCGACCCCGAGCTGCTGAGGTCCAAGGTGGCGGTGTTCGCCGAGCTGGAGGCGAGCCGACGGGCGCTCAAGCGCTCGGAGGCGCTGCTCAGCGGAGCGTTCGAGTCGGCGCCGATCGGCAAGATCGTGCTGGATCCCGAGGGCCGGATCGTGCGCTCCAATCCCGCGTTCGCGAACATGGTGGGACGCGATCTGGCCGAGCTGATCGGGGTCGCTGCGGCCGAGCTATGCGAGCCCGAGGACCGTCCGGCGCTCAGCGCCACCTTCGAGGAGGTCGCCCGCCGGTCCCGGACGCCGGCGAGCGGCGAGCGCCCGAGCGTCGACCTGCGCCTGGTCTCGAGCGCGGGTACGGAGGTGTGGGTGGCGATGATCGCCTCCGCGATCGAGGCGACCGAGTTCGCCGAACCGCTGCTGCTGGCCCAGTGGGTCGATCTGACCGT
>DATAPF010000660.1:0-10147 GCA_036265355.1 Kofleriaceae bacterium
GCGCCCGGAGACATTCATGCCGTCGATGTTTCGACCGGCAAGGTCACCGCGCTGCGCAAGGAACCGCGGCCGCAGCTCGACGGCCTGTCGCCGGTCGAGGCGTCGATCGTCGAGGTCGACGCGTTCGACCACCAGAAGATTCCAGTCAACGTGTTCCTGCCGGCCGGCAGCAAGGGCAAGAAGCTGCCGGTGATCGTGGCCTATCACGGCGGCCCGTCGGGCAGCTCGGCGATCCGCTGGTCGCCAGCGTCGCGGTTCTTCCTCGGCCAGGGTTATGCGTGGGTCGAGCCCAACGTGCGCGGCTCGACGGGGTTCGGCCGCGCCTACGAGGCCGCCGACAACGGGCCCCGGCGGCTCGACGCGTTCAAGGACATCGAGACCACCGGCCGGTGGGCGGCGTCGCAGCCGTGGGCGGACAAGCAGCGCATGGTGGTGTACGGCGGCAGCTACGGCGGCTACACGGTGCTGATCGGTCTCACCCGGATGCCCAACCTGTGGCGCGCCGGCGTCGATCTCGTCGGTGTTGCCAACCTCAAGACGTTCATGGCCACCACCAGCGGCGTCATCCGCGAGATCTTCCTCCTGGAGTTCGGCGACCCCGACAAGGACGCGGCATTCCTCGATTCGATCTCGCCGCTGCGCGACGCCAACAAGATCGTCGCGCCGCTGTTCGTCTACGCCGGCGCCAACGATCCGCGCGTGCCGCGCACGGAGTCGGACCTGATCGTCAAGGCGCTGCGCGCGCGCAGGGTGCCGGTCGAGTACATGGTGGCGGCCAACGAGGGCCACTCGCTCGCGCACCGCGAGACCCAGATCGCGTTCTACTCGCGCGTCGCGCGGTTCCTCGAGAGCCACCTGAAGTAGGCCGGATCTCGTTCCCCGGCCGCGGCGGACTCGCTACTGTGCGCGCCATGCGGAGCACACCGATCCTCGCCCTGGTCGTCGCCCTGGTCGCCGCGTGTGGCGCGCCGGCGAAGTCCTCGCCGTCCGCCTCGCCCGCGGCGCCACCGTCCGAGCCGGCGCCCCCCGCGGCGGCCCCGACCCCGCCGCCCGCGCCGATCGCGGTCAACGCCGATCCCGACACGCCGGCCGGCGCCGACGCCGCGCGAGACGCCGAGCTCGCCCGGGCCGCCGGTGCGGTGGTCGACGCGTTCGTCAACGTCCAGCCGGTGTTGACCCGCGACGGCAAGCGCGTCGTGTTCGTCTCGGATCGCGACGGGCTGCCGCAGCTCTACGTCGCCGACGCCGGCAAGCCCGACGCACCGGCGACCCGGCTGGTGACCTCGACCGACCGGGTGACCGGGCCGGTGCCCACGCTCGACGGCAAGGCGGTCGTGTTCCAGTCCGACCACGGCGCCGACGAGAACTGGACGTACTTCCGGGTCAACCTCGACGGCAGCGGGCTGGTCGAGCTCACGCCGGGCGCGAAGCGCCAGCGCAACCCGGCGCACATCGCCGACGCCAAGCCCGACACCATCTTCTACAGCGCGCGGGCGATGTCCGACGTCGGCACCGGCGTGTACATGATGCCGGCGAAGGCCCCGGGCGAGGAGAAGCAGATCTTCCACGACGACAAGCCGGGCACGCTGATCGACGTCAGCCGCGACGGCAAGTGGGGGCTGTTCCAGCGCTTCCCGTCGCGTGCCGAGAACTACCTGGTCGCGATCGACCTCGCGACCGGCGCGGCCAGGCCGGTGTGGCCGCGCGGCGACGCCAAGGTCTCGATCTTCGCCGCCTCGTTCTCCGCCGACGGCAGGCGCGCGATCGTCGCCACCGACGGCGGCGGCGAGCAGGCGCTGCTGCTGTCGATCGACGTCGCGACCGGCAAGGAGACCGCGCGCTACGTCGAGACCCGGCCGGTGACCGGCCTTTTGTCCGCGGTCGCCGTGGCGCACCAGGGCAACGCGGCCGCGGTGACCGTCGACGCCGGCACCCACACCGAGATCCGCCTGCTCGACGCCGCCACGCTCAAGCCGCGCGCGGCGGTGGCGCTGCCGCTCGGCACCGGCGGCATCGGCCGGTTCTCCCAGGACGGCAAGCGGCTGACGCTGACCTGGTCGACCCCGAACGCGCCCACCGACATCCACGCCGTCGAGGTCGCGACCGGCAAGCTCGCCCCGCTGCGCAAGGACGCCCGGCCTCAGCTCGACGGCCTGCCGCCGATCGAGGCGTCGGTCGTCGAGGTCGACGCGTTCGACCACCAGAAGATCCCGGTCAACGTGTTCGTGCCGGCGGGCAGCAAGGGCAAGAAGCTGCCGGTGATCGTCAACTACCACGGCGGCCCGTCGGGCAGCTCGGCGATCCGGTGGTCGGCGCAGTCGCGGTTCTTCCTCGGCCAGGGCTACGCGTGGGTCGAGCCCAACGTGCGCGGCTCGACCGGGTTCGGCCGCGCCTACGAGGCCGCCGACAACGGGCACCAGCGGCTCGACGCGTTCAAGGACATCGAGACCACCGGGCGGTGGGCCGCGGCCCAGCCGTGGGCCGACAAGGATCGCGTGGTCGTGTTCGGCGGCAGCTACGGTGGCTACACCGTGCTGGTCGCGCTGACCCGCTACCCCGACATCTGGCGCGCCGGCGTCGACCTGTTCGGCGTCGCCAGCCTCAAGACGTTCATGTCGACGACCAGCGGCTTCATCCGCGAGATCTTCCTGCTCGAGTTCGGCGATCCGGACCAGGACGCGGCGTTCCTCGACTCGATCTCGCCGCTGCGCGACGCCGACAAGATCGTCGATCCGCTGTTCGTCTACGCCGGGGCCAACGACCCGCGCGTGCCGCGCTCGGAGTCGGACCTGATCGTCAAGGCGCTGCGGGGGCGCTCGGTGCCGGTCGAGTACATGGTGGCGGCCAACGAGGGCCACTCGCTGTCGCATCGCGAGAACATCGTCGGGTTCCTCGCCCGCTCGGCGCGGTTCCTCGAGAACCACATGAAGTAGCACTGGGCGGATAGCACTGGGCGGATAGCACTGGGCGGATTCACCACGACGTCGAGCAAGACCGAGCAGCCCTTGACTTCGACCATTCTGAAGGAACTGACGAATTCATTGTTCAGATTATGGAATGGTTCGTACGGTGAGCCAATTCCAAGAGATGTTTGAATCTACTGAGGTGTCTGTCGCCGACAGTGAGTGAGCTTGGATTTCAATCGTGTCGCCGACCAGGGCGCGAGTGACGCGACATCCATTCGACGCAATTGCGCGCAACGATATCGCCTTGTCACGGACCCCGGATCTGACAAGGTTGAGCTCGATGAAGTCAGTGGAGTTTGATACATAAAGCGAAGCGCATATCTCGTAGTCACTGTTAATTCCGACAGTATAGCGATGAGTCGCAGGATTGAAATTATCGTGATCATCATAGAGCTCACTGGCGTATGGTATGGTGACAAACTTTGAGGTCGGGATGCTGAATGCGGTTGTGTCGCCTATTGATGTGTCCGCTACGACTTGGCGGACAGTGAGCCAGTCCCATGGTGCATCAGGCTGGATCGTTGCCGTCGTCATTGGTACCTGGAGCATCTGCACCGTCACCTGGTCGCCACCAGCGAGGTGGATCACACGGCATCCTGTGGCCGCTGCCGTGCCGAAAGCGAGAGCACGCTCACGTACATTGTTCTTGAATAGATCTAGCTCGAAGCTGAGTCCAGGCCCCACGGATAGCGACGCGCATACCTGGTAATCGCCGCTCTGCGCCGCAGTGAACTGACTGGTCGTGGGATCAAACTCGTTGCGATCGTCGTACCCCTCCATGGAATACGGAATTTTGGTAAACACTGAGCTGGGGGCGGAGAATGCAGGCCTCTCGGTGACGGCTACTTGCGCAGACTCTTCTTGGATGGTAAGCCAGTCTTCGAATGGATTGTTCCCGAATAGTCGAGGCGATCCCGATGCCTGATAGATCCAGACTTCCACAAAGTCTTGGGGCGAGAGTCGAACGGTCCTGCAGCCGCTGGCGGCGAACGTGCCAAGGGCAAACGCTTTCTCGCGAAGTCCGTTGACGAAGAGATCGAGCTCGAACGTCACGTTTTGTTCACCCATCAGCGAAACACACACTTGGTAGTCGCCTCGGCGAGTCGCGGTGAACCGGGCCGTATCCAGCTCGAACTCATGCTCATCATCATACGTAACAGACGCGAATGGCACGCGAGCAAACATCGCGTTCGGCGCGGTGAACGGTGCGATCGCATCGGCAGAGATCGCCGTCCGCCTCGGTCTTGGAGACGTATCGACAAGCGGTGCGTCGGTCTGTGGTTGAGCTGCGTCTGGGCCCTCCGACTGGTTTACACGGCCGCATGCGACTGCGCCGAGGCTCACAAGGACAAGGTGTTTCATGGGACCTTTGGAAATCAGCGCGATGCCGTCACGGTATGACCCACGCAAGTTTTGTAGATTGCCGCATAGCCGTTAACCGACTGTCAAGCCGGTGCGGGCAAGTCCTAGGTTCTCACCGCAATGGACGAATCAGTTCTCCCACGGGCGCAGCGCTTTGCTACACGAACGACTCGTGTCGGTACCGCGCGAGCGAAATTCTCTGCCTGTGCGGAACGCATCGCGCTCGCCCGTAGTCTTCTGCGTAATAGCTTCCTCGCGCTGATCGATCACAAGGAGTCCCCATGATCCAGGGCTGCGCTGCGGGAGTAGGGCGCCGATGTCCTTCCGGCGCCGCTAACGGCTGCTCAGGGGGCAGGTCCAGTGCCTCGGACAGCCGCGTCGTGGGTTGCTCGCCGGGCGCGGTGCCCGGGCGGCGGACGGCCCGACCACGCGAGATCTGCACCGGCTTGGCGAGCGGTCGGTGGCGTGCTGAACGGCCGGCGCGCAGCGGCCGCTCAGCTGCAGCGCGCTCAGCTGCAGCACCTCGTCGCCGGTCCCGACGCGCTGCCCGAGCAGCCGGGGCTCGTCTACTGCTATCGCTCCGACGCCAGCGCTTGCGCAGCCTGCGCGGCGACGACCCGTGCACGCGAGGCGTGAATCGCAGCCCGTGTTCGGGAGCAGCCGAGCGCAGTCCTGCGCTACGGCACTCCTCCCGCCGCAGCTGGCTCCAAGCTCCAAGCTCCGCCTGGCCCAGCCGACAGCACCTGTCCGTCGGGGAGGTACACAAGCCAGTGCTCGCCCTGCAGCGCGCTCATCGAAAACAGCCGTAGGCAAAAGCCGCCTGAGAACCGCCAGGTCGCGTCCAGGCCAGGTGCATGGACGGTGACGCCCTCGAGCTCCAGGCCGTCCAGCGCATGGGCGGCGGTTGCCATCGCGTCGCGATCGTCATCGCTGCCGGCCAGCAACTCGTCGCCGCGCTCGACGCGCCACGCGCAGCCGTACACCCACAGGTGCCACGCGCCGTGGACGACGTCGCCGGTGGCCGGCTGCGGCTCGCCGAACTCCAGGGTCACGAAGCTGCCGTGACCGAGCCGGCAGCCCCAGGCTGCGCGGCCCACGAGCGGCGCGAGCATCGCCTGGATCTGCGCCACATCGTTTGCGTCCGCCATTATCCGAACATATCCACGATCAGCTGGACGATCTCATGATAGCTGTAGTTGTTACCGCTGATCTCGTCGTGGACCCGGCGAATCTCGTCCTTGCTCAGCTTCCGCCCGATCTCGCGCTCACCTTCCTGGACGGCAGCGCGGAACTGGCGGTTCTGCGCCTGGTTGTTTCCCGGTGTCCCGCTCGACGCCATCAGCAGGATGCCGGCAGTGATCGCACCGACACCGACCGTCACGAGCGCGCCGTCCTGCACGATGACGACCGGGATGGCGAGACCGCCGGTGCCGGCGATTTCGACCACGCTAATCACCAGGCCGCCGCCCAGCGCCGCGATGCCCCCGATGATCAGCGCGGCGCCCGCGAGGACCAGCGCGATCTTGTCGCCAGCGTCGCGGCCACGCTGGAACTCGTCCGAGCCGATCCGATCGAGCAACGGATCGAGCAGCCCGCCGAGGCAGTCCGATACGATCTGCAGGATCGCGCCGCTGGCGAACACGAGGAAGTCGACGACGACGCTCGCGACGGCCTTGGCGACCGACGAGACCCAGTCCCATGCGCTCTTGAAGAAGTCGACGACTTTGTCGAGCAGGCTCTTGTCGTGGTCCGCGCCAACCTGAGCGGCCGCGCTGGCCATCCCGGTTGTGACCTGGCTGCCGACGTGCGCTTGGTTGCGGGCCGTCGCCTGGTCGACGCCGGCGCTGAGCTTGTCGGTGGTCTGAGTGGTCGCCTGGACGAAGTGCGTCGTGGCGAGTTGAACGACGTGCTGGTGGCGGGTCTGCGCCTGGGTCGCCTCCTCGGTGATCGCCTGTCCGGCCTGTCCGGCGCCCTGGCTCGCGTGGGCGAGGCACTGTGCCGTGAGCTGCTGGCCGGCCGTGTCGCTCTGCGTGGTGATCAACTGCGCCTGGCCCTGTGCAGTCTTGGCGCCCTGCGCGAGGTGCTGTTGCGCGGTCGCGCTGCTCTGCGCGGCGCGGGTGTGGAAGCCGGCCATGCCACTGGTGATCCGCTCGACAAAGCGCTCGACGTTCGCGCCGATGAGGCTGCGGGCGTGCTCGAGGGCAGCCGCGATCGCGCGCGGATCCTGACCGCGTGCCGCGGCGCCGGCGAGCGCGGTCGTATCGCTGCGCAGCTTGCCGGCGGCGGCGCGGGTCGTGGTGGTCAGCTCGCCTCGGTGACGGGCCGCGGCCGATGCCAGCGCGTTGCGCGTCGTCGCGGTCTGACGGTCGAGCCCGGCGACCGCTTCAGCCTCCTTGCGCTGCAAGCCCGCGGCGACCTTGCCGTGGGTCTGTGCGAGCTGCTGGGCGGAGCGCTGATTCAGCTGGTTCAGCCCGGTCACCGTCTTGCGGGCGACGCCGTGGAGCCGCTGCTGCGTCGGAGGAAGCTCGGCTTGCAGCCGCGAGGTTACCCGCTGGCCCGCGGTGGTGATCTTCTGCGCCGCCAGCGCGGCGGATTGCGTGGCCTCGCCGGCGATCGCAGGCCCGGGCTGCTGGACGGCAGACTGGCCCTTGCCGGCCACGTCCTTCGCCGCGGCGCCCTGTGCTTGCCCCTTGTCGCCGCCGCCGTAGCCACCGGCCGCCGCGGCACCGCGCTGGCTCATGCCGGCCGCCTGTGCTCCGAGCGTGGTGTAGACCCGTTGGCTCTGTGACGCAGCGGCTGCGTGAGCGGAGGTCGATTGGAGTGTGGCTGACTGAGTGACGGCGGCCTGCTTCGCCGTCGAGTCCTGTGCGACGGCCGCTGCGTGCTGAGTCGCGCGGTTCTCGACGACCTGGGATTGGCGCTGGATGCCGACTGCGAGTTCCTGCCGGTGGCGGGTGAGGCCGGCGGTGGCCGCCGTGCGCTGGGCCGCGAACTGCTGGCGGAGCGCACCGCGGTGTCGCGTGGCCTGCTGTTCGACAGCGCGGGCCTGCTCGTCGGCGGATCGCTGGATGCCTTGCGCGGCGCGCGAGCTTGCTGCCGAGAGTTGATCGAGCAAGTGACCGGTCAGCTCGCGAAACGATTGGACTAGATCGCGGATCTCAGCGTGGACGCGCGGATCATTGCCAATGCTATCGTGCGGGCCGCCGGCTTCGCCGGGCCCACCGGGATCGGCGGCCGGCTCCGATGGATGCGGGTGGCCCGCATCGTGGGACGCCTCGGCGCCAACTGCGTGAGGCTCGGATGGCGTCGGGTGGTCGACCGGCGCCGCAGCCGCAAGTGAGTGCTCGACGGGAGCGGCCGGGTCGTGGTCGTGCGGCGGCGTGACGACTGGGTGCGCTGGCTCGGCGGCGGCGTGCGGCGAGGTGACGGGCGGGTGCGCTGGCTCGGCGACGGGCGGGTGCGCTGGGTCGGCGGCGACGTGCGGCGAGGTGACGGGCGGGTGCGCTGGGTCGGCGGCGACGTGCGAGGTGACGGGCGCGTGCGCTGCCTCGGCGGCCGGGTGGCGGCCGAAGAGGCTCAGAATCGAAGGTGCGCGCCTCGCAGACGCCGGAGTTGGTGAGCCGTTCGCGCCGACCTGCCCGCCATCCAGCGTCTGCAGCAGTACCGTGGGGCCGACCTGGCCGCCGGTGGGTGGAACTGCGGGCCCGGATGCACCGACGGAGAGTGGAGCCTGCGCCGAGATCGCTGGAACCAGCGTGTTTCGTCCAGGGGCTGCCGCGGATCCGGCGGCGGCGTCGTTCGAGACCAGCGTCCCCTTGCCGGGCCCGTCACGACGGCGGTCTTCATACATGGTCCCGACTCCGCGCGCGCAACACCCTCCGCATGGTCACCTCGATGACGATTCTACTGCACGGGCTTGTACCGCCGGCGATCGTCTGAGTGGCCGCCGCAAATTGCTGCGGACAACGTGCCCTCGAGGGCCCAGGTCGACGGCGAAGTCCAACTCGGCATCGAGCTGGTGGTCAATCATCCCGGCGAGTCGCGCGGCGTCCCGCCGTGGCGCCGCACGAAGTCGTCGATCAGCTCGCGCGCGATGCTGAGCTTGGGCGGGATCCGCGGCAGCTCGTCGGGCGCGAACCACTCGGCGTCGGCGATCTCCGCCGGATCGGGGACGATCTCGCCTGCGGCCCAGCGCGCGGTGAACCCGATCATGAGCGAGCCCGTGAACGGCCACGGCTGGCTGCCGAAGTAGCGCACGCCGGCGACCGCGATCCCGGCCTCCTCGTGGATCTCGCGGGCGACCGCGGCCTCGAGGGTCTCGCCGACCTCGACGAAGCCGGCCAGCGTGCTGTAGAACGGCAGCGCGAACCGCGCGTTGCGAGCGAGCAGCGCCCGGCCGTCGCGCTCGACCAGCGCGATGATCGCCGGCGACAGCCGCGGGTACGCACCGTGGGTGCACCGCGAGCACGTGCGCACGCGCTCGGTCTGCGACCGCTCGGTCGCCGCGCCGCACCGGCCGCAGTAGCGGTGATCGCGGTCCCACGCGGTGAGCCCGAGCGCGCGCCCGGCGACCCCGAAGTCGTCATCGGGCAGGGCGCCGAACAGCTGGCGCAGCGCGATCGGATCGGTGCCCTCGGGCGGGGCCTCGCCGTCGCCGAGCAGGCGCGCGAAGCACGCCGCGCCGTCGAGCTCCCCGAGGTAGAGCGCGCCGCGCGGGGCCGGCCCGCTCGGGACCGCCGGCTCGCCGCCCGCGGCCTGGTACGTGACGCACAGCGACTGGCCGGTGATCACGTAGAGCCGGCCGGAGGTCGCGGTCGAGGTGACTCCTGGGGTGAACGCCACACGCTCGCATAGCATGGTACGAAGCATTCGTGGACCGGCAGCAGCTGCTGGACGTGCTCGATCAGGTGCGGCTCGGCGCGCTGTCTCCGGCCGACGCGGTGGACCGGCTGCGAGATCTCCCGTACGCCGAGGTCGCGCACGCCGTCGGCAGCACGATGATCGACCACCACCGCGAGCTGCGCACCGGGGTGCCGGAGATCGTGTTCGGCGGGGGCAAGACCCCGGAGCAGATCGCCGGGGGGCTGCGCGAGCTGGCGCGGCGGTCCGGCGGGGCGATCGCGACCCGGATCGACGCCGCCCGGGCCGAGGCGCTGCGCGCGCTGGTGCCCGAGGTGGTCGTCCACGAGCTGGCGCGGATCGCGGTGCTGGGCGCGCCCGGCCCGCGGCCCGCCGCCGCGCCGATCGCCGTCGTGTGCGCGGGGACCAGCGACCTGCCGGTCGCCGAGGAGGCCGCGCTGGTCGCCGAGTTCCTCGGCGCGCCGGTCGTGCGGGTCCACGACGTCGGGGTCGCCGGGCTGCACCGGCTGCTGGCGCGGCTCGACGCGATCCGCGGCGCGGCGGTCGTGATCGCGGTCGCCGGCATGGAGGCGGCGCTGCCGTCGGTGCTCGCCGGGCTGATCGACCGGCCGATGGTCGCGGTGCCGACCAGCGTCGGCTACGGCGTGTCGCTCGACGGCCTGGTCGCGCTGGGCGCGATGCTGGCGTCGTGCGCGCCGGGGATCACCGCGGTCAACATCGACAACGGCGTCGGCGCGGCGGTCGCCGCGGTGCGGATCGCCCGGCTGGTGGCAGCCCGATGACGAAGAGGACGGACACCCGCGACGGCCCTCGCCTGCAAGGCCTGCACCTCCACGTCGACGGTGCCAGCGGTGCGGCCGGCGACATGATGCTCGGCGCGCTGATCGATCTCGGCGTGCCCGTCGAGGCGATCGAGACCGCGCTGGTCGCGCTCGGCGCGGGCGGGCGCCTGAAGATCG
>DATAPF010000661.1:0-12749 GCA_036265355.1 Kofleriaceae bacterium
CCGGCGCGGTCGGCAAAGCCGGTGCTCGCGACGAGACGCACGCCGCCGGCGTCGTCGAACAAGTAGACGAGCGCGTACGGGACGTCCCACGGATCGCCGGCGAGCGCGCCGGCCGCCGCCTCGCACGCGCGCTCCGCCGACTCGGCCGCCGCGGCGGCGCGCGCCGCGAGCTCGCCGATCACGCGCATCTGGCGCTGCGCGTACACCTGCTCGGTGGTCTCCGTGACGGTCGCGAGCACGCCGCCGATGCCGGACGCGACGCTGTCGTCGGGCACCGGGCTGTATGCGACCGCGAAGTGCGCCTCCTCGAGGAAGCTCTTGCGGCGCAGTGGCAGCTGGAGGTCGTCGCTCGTCGACGCCGGGCCGCCGCGGAACGGCGACTCGATCATCGGGCCGATGATGTGCCAGATCTCGGACCAGCACTCGCTGACCGGCTGGCCCATCGAGCGCGGGTGCTTGTCGCCGAGCACCGGACGGTACGCATCGTTGTAGATCTGGATGAGCTCTGGCCCCCACCACAGCAGCAGCCCCGAGTGGTTGTGCAGGATCAGAGCGACCGTCGAGCGCAGCGCCTGCGACCAGCCCTCGACCGGACCGATCGCCGTCCGCGACCAGTCGATCGAGCGGGCCAGTTCGCCGGCCTCGCCGCCATTGGCGAGCACGCGATCCGTGTCCGTCATGACGCTTTTCTTGGGTAAAGTGCCGTCGTAAACTACGCGTTCGCGCGCACCGGCGCGTGCAATGCAGTCAGCGCGCCAGGCTGTGCGCTCTGCCACGAGCCGGCTGTGCTTCCAGGCATTGTCGTCGAACCGATGCCCCGAGCGGCTCAGCCATGTGCCCGATCGAGGGTGGCTGCCGCGCACATCTGCCGGGCGCGAGCGCGCGCCCGTGCGGAAGTGCCACGCGACATTGCCCGACCGGAGTGAGCCGGTGCGCCGCTAGAAACACACCCGCATGGCGCTGAACGTGCGATTCATCGTCGTGTCGGTCCACAGCGCGACCGCGCTCTGTCCGACCCGCTGCAGCGTGTGGTAGTGGCCGAGCGAGGTGTCGAGCTGGCCGAGCCCCACGCTCATCCGCGGCAGGGAACCGTCGCCCGACAGCCTGCCGTAGCGCAGCTGCTGCCCGGCGCTGTCGTCGACCCAGGCGATCCACGCGCCGTCGCCATCGGCGACGATGCGGATCCAGTGGGCCGACGCTGCGAGCTTGCCGGCCGGCACGACCGGCGCGAGGCTGTCGTCCCACACGCTGCGCCAGATCGTGTCGTCCTTGCTGTCGGTCGCCACCAGCACGAGGTGGCGCGACGTGGGCAGCCAGGCGACGTGGGCATCCGAGCAGGCGGCCCCGCTCGTCATCATGCTGACCGGGCCGTACGTGACGTGGAGGCCGCTGTCCAGGACGGCCAGCCGGCACGCGCCCGTGACCCCCGAGTTCCACACCGCGGCGAGCCCGGTGTCGAGCGCGGTCAAGGTCGGCATGTCCGGCCCTTCCGACGGCGGCGCCAGGTTGACGGTCGGGCCGGACGGCAGGCCGCCATCGCCGAGCGCGACGACCTGCACGTAGCCGGCGTTGATCCCGACCATCGCGAGGCCGCCGCCGCCGGCGCGCGCCAGCGCGGGGTTGCCGCGCGCCAGCGGACCGAGCGACTGGTTCGACTGCCCGACCATCGCGGGGCTGACCTGCAGGGTCCCCGCGGTGCCGAGCACGAACTCGGTGTAGCCCAGGACGAAGCCGCCGCCCGGCACCGACTCGAACCGCATCTGGTCGACGTGATCGACGGCGAGCATGAGCTCGGCCATGCCGGCCGCGATCCCGGTCGGCGTGGCGGTCAGCGCGTGGCGCTGGATCTGGTGAATGTCCTGGTCCTCGTGCTCCACGCCGACCAGCCACTCGCCGAGCGGCGTGGCGGCCCACACCAGCGTGTCGTGCGCGAGGTGGTTGCCGGCGTCGAGCAGCACCGGCTGGCCGCAGCTCATGTGGTCGGCGAGGCTGACCATCGCGGCATCGCCCGCGGGCGAGTCGACCGACACCGCATCGGACGGTGCGCGGTCGAACCCGACACGGCCGCAGCCGATCAGCAAGATCGTCAGGCGCCACACCGCCTGACGCTAACACGGTGGATTCCGTGACGACTGCGATCGCGGCGGACTCGAGTGCAGGTTTCTCACAGGGTCCGGTCGCGCGCGCTGAGGCGACTGGCCCCGGGTCAGCGGACCCAACCGATGAGGATCGCTGTCGGCGATCGTGGCATGCGCCGTGAAATTCAAAGCGGATCACGGTGATCCGAAAACTGCTGTCATCGCGCTGTCATCGGCTGGCAACCGTGACCGTCGCGGCGCTGGTCGCCGCGCCCGCGGCCGCGCTCGCCGATGCGCACGCCACGTTCCGGCTCGGCGTCGAGCCGCTCGGGCTGGACCCGTCGGAGGACACGCCGGTGGTCGGCTCGCACGTCGGTGACGCGGTGGCCGCGTACAATGCGGCGTCGGCCGCCTACAACCGAGCGCACGGCTATGCGCCCGGCTCGCCGATGGCGAGCGCCTCGATCGACGCGAGCGCGCTCGGCCTGCACACCACGCTGATCACGTTCGCGCCCGGCGTCGAGCTGGGCGGCGAGCACGTGCGGTTCCGGCTCGAGGGCCTCGCCAGCGTGTCGGACCGGCTTCACGCGTTTGGCGTCGGGCTGTACCCGCTCGACCTCGCGCTGCCGCTGTCCGGCGGCGCGGTGACGCCGTACCTGGTCGCAGGCGGCACGCTGCGCTGGCTCGATCGCAGCGACGTCGACGGCGAGAGCGGCGGGCTGGTCACGCTGCGCGCCGCGGCGGGTGCGCGGATCGCCGGCCGGATCGACCTCGAGCTCGGCGTCGGGCTGTACCTGCTGGGCGGCGTCTACAACGGCGCCCAGCTGCAGTCGATGTCGAGCTACGACCCGCGCGGCAACGCGCCGCTGCCCGCGCCGGATCGCGCCGTCGCCGGCGGCCAGCAGTCCGGCATGATCGACGTCTCGATCGGCTTCGTGCTCTAGGCTCACCTCGCGTTGATGGCGATCTGTAGTCGCTGCCGCTCGCGCTCCGTCTCGGTGGTCTCGTAGCTGGTGAGCAGAACGATCTGTTGATCGTCGAGGATCCCGGCCGCTTCGCGGAGGAACGCATCGCGATAGTGGTCGAGCGCCGCGTTGACGATGGTGTACGCTCGCGCGCGCTCGGCGACAGACAGTACCGGCTGATCCAGGTGGGCGTCACCGAGCTCGCGCTCGAAGATCGCCTTGTACCGCAGCTTGGCGGCGAGCAGCCTCTTCCGCTGGTCGTCGTCCAGCGGCGCCACGTGGTCGATGCCTCCACCATAGTCGCCGAGCCGGCTCTGCTCGGTCTCCGAGTCGCGCAGGGACCTGTAGTGTTCGCGATCGGCGGCGCCGAGCAGGGCGTCCAGCTGATGCTCGATGTCGGCGAGCTGGTCGTGCAGGTTTGCGGCGTCCGGATCGCGTACCAGCCGCTCGCGGGCCATCACCAATCGCACGAGCTGCGTGCGCGTCGCCGGATCGAGCTGTGCATCCTCGAGCAGGTATCTGTACTTCCAGTCGACCCACGCCAGGAGGTCGCGGTCCTCAGCGCTGGCTTCGTCGCCAGCGGGCGCCACGGACAGGCTCGCCGCGGTATGTCCGCGTGGCTCCACGCGGGGCTCCGAGGTGGCGCTGGATGCGGGCCCGGAGGTGGCGAGCATCGGCGCACGCGGGGCCGCCGCGGTCCCCGACCGAGAGCTCGGCGCACGCATGGCAAGGAAGAGGATCACCACCGCTGCCGCCGCCGCGGCCGCGACCGAGATCGACAGCCGGTGCAGCACGGACTTCGATCGACGTACCGCCATCGGATCAGTACTGGGTGATCCCGGACGACGTGCAGCTCGCCCACGGGCCGATGCACGTCGAGCCTGCGTCGTGGACGCGGCTGTTGGTGATGCGTGCGGTGCTCACCGAGCTGTCGGTGCGGAAGATCCCCTCGTCCATCGTGTTGAGGTCACAGCGATCGAACGTCACATCGATGCGGAACGTGGTTCCACCGTTCTGTCGCAGCGCCTTGCCGGCATTGCGAATGATGCAGTTCGACACGTTCAGCGTCGACGCGGCGTTGATCTGGAAGAACTTGTCGTCGGCGTTGAATCCGGTGATGTTGCGAACGTTGACGGTGCCGCTGGTCTTGATCGTGAGCGCGTCCTCGCCGACGTCCATCCACACGACGTTGTCGATGGTGCCGCCGTTGTGGACATGGATGCCGTCCGCCCCGTTGGCGCCGATGACGACGTTGCGCAGCGTCGCGCCGTTCTCGACGCGGAACACCGGGTCCTGTCCCTCGCCCTGACCGCCGTCGCCCAGCTCGGAACCGGCGGTGAACCTGCGGCATCCGCCATCGAACGTGCCGCTGGTGACGCGGATCGTCTCGTGCACGACCGTCTCGGCGCCGTTGGTAGCGCACGACGAGCCTGTGATCCCGCCCCCACCTCCGCTACCGCTTCCGCTTCCGCTTCCACTGCCGCTGCCGCTGCCACTTCCACTGCCGCTGCCACCGCCGCTGCCCTGGGGCACGGAGCACTCCTTCACCGCCTTGCCGGGGTTCGGGTCGCTACCGAAGGTGGCAACGGAGCACGTGAAGCTACCGTTCAACGTCTTGTGCACGAACAGTCCGGCGGCACCGAACGCCACATCCGTCGAGGCCGGAACCGAGCACGTTTCGCCGATCTTGCAGATCGTGACGTAGCCGGCAGGGCGGTTGGTGGCTGCAAATGCGACCACAGCGCTTCCTGCGACCACAGCACCGATGATGATCTTGCGCAGCATAGAAGCTCCTTGTTCTTGGCATTCGCGACGCGCTACAGGCTCGCTGCTGTGCGACGCGCTGGTTCGCTGGTCCAGCGAGCTCGATGTGCGGCGGAATCTACGTCAAGGATATTGAGCTGTCGAGACTCATATTCAGAGTAATTTAATCGTTCCTGGAAGTGCCTGCTGTCGCAGCGAAAACGAGCGCGCATGGTCAGGTGGTACGGTGGCAAGTTGGTAAGGTGGCATGCTGGTCAAGTGGTCCATCCAATTCTTGGAAGTCCCGCCTCACCCGCTTGCGCCGCTGCGGTCGAGGGTACGGCGGTGTGCGCGGGTCACCGCGGGAGGGCCGGCGGAACGTGACCCTGAGACCTCGGCCTTGTCGAACCTCGGTGCACGAGCGCGGGGGCTGGCCAGCAGCGCGCGATCACGTGGATCACGGCGCTCCGGCTACCGCACCGCGTCTTCAGCTGCGCATCGCATGCTCGTCGATCAGCTGATACATCCCGCTCGGCCCGTCGTACTCGAACCGGACGAACCGGAGAAAGTCGCGACCGAGCAGGCCCACATGCGGGCGCGCGAGCTCGGGCACGGGTGGGATTGCCACGATGTCCGAGTTGAACTGGATGTGACCGTCGTCGTGGCCATTGGACCGGATGTTGATCTGCAGTCGATATACCGGACAGTCAAGATCGCCGGTGACTCCGGCGATCGCCTGAAATCGGATGGGCTCCAGCGGAGCTATCTGGCGACGGTGAATGATGCTTGCCACAGGCTAGCTAGCCACGGGTCAGATACGTCACCGCTGCGCTGAGTGGCACGGCGTGTTGTTCTGCCACCTTGGCGATCACGTGGCCTCCGTGACGTCCAAATCGCTGGAGCCCTGCGAGGTAGGCGAGCTCCTCGGTGTCATGGACGCTGACGACCTCGCCGTCGCGGAACACGACCCAGCGATCGGCGTAGAGTGGCAGCAGTCGAGGCAGGCTTGCCTCGAAGCGGCGCATCTCCTGGCGGACTCGCTCGGCGGTGCTCATCATTTGTGATTCTACCATGTCGCTCCTGCTGAAGCCCTCAGAACAGCGACAGCTGGCCGGTGGTCGGGGCGGGCCGGCGGAACGTCGTCGGGGCGCCGGCGTCGGCCTCGTCGTACATCCCCTCGCGGGTGCGCTCGTTGAGGTGCAGGCGCGTCACCGTACTGTCGAACATCGTTTTGATCATGTCGGCGTACACGCCCTCGCCGCGGCCGCGCACGCCGAACCGCGGGTCGTAGAGCTTGTCGCCGCCGCGGGTCTCGCGGATCCGGTGCAGGATCTTGTCGGCGGCGAGCGGCATCGCGGCGCGGATGCGATCCTCGAACACCTGCTTGACGGCGCCCGGCAGGCGCAGCAGGACCCAGCCGGCCCAGGTCGCGCCGGCGGCGGCGGCGCGCTCGAGCACGCCGACCATCTGGCTGTCGTTGACGCCGGGGATGATCGGCGCGCACATCACGCCGACCGGGATGCCGGCCGCGGCGAGGGTCTCGATCAGCTTGAACCGGCGATCGGGAGACGGCGCCCAGGGCTCGATCGCGCGCGCGGTGGCGTTGTCGCTGAACGCGAGGCTGACGCTGATGCCGAACCGGGCGTGCTCGGTGAGCGCGCGGAACACGTCGATGTCGCGCTCGACCAGCGCGCTCTTGGAGACCACGCTGACCGGGTTGCGGTACTCGAGGCAGACCTCGAGGCAGCGCCGGGTCAGCTCGAGCTCGCGCTCGACCGGCTGATAACAGTCCGTGACGCCGGAGAACATCACGAGCTCGCCGCGCCAGCTCGGCCGGTCGAACGCCTCGCGGAGCAGCGCCGCCGCGTCGCGCTTGACGACGATCTTGGTGTCGAAGTCGGTGCCGGCGCCGAGGTCGAGGTACTCGTGGCTGGGGCGCGCGTAGCAGTACGCGCAGGCGTGCTGGCAGCCGCGGTACGGGTTGACGCTCCAGCGAAAGCCGATGTCGGGCGAGTCGTTGTGGGCGAGGATCGACCGGGTGTGATCGTCGATCACGGTGACCTGCGCCGGCGGCGGGGCCTCGCCGTCGTCGTAGGTCACGACCTGGTCGTGGAACCGGTTCGGCGGGTTCGCGGTGGGCCGAGGCTTCACCCGCGCAGTGTACTGAACCGATGTATAGATGTCAGGCGAAGATCCGGTCGATCTCGGCGGCGAGATCGGCCGGCAGCGGCGGGGCGGCGGCGGCGGCGATCGCGGCCAGCAGGTGCTCGCGGCGGTGCAACCGGGGCAGGGCGACGCCGGCGCGGTCGATGACCAGGCGGAGCGCGAGCTCGGCGACGTCGCGGCACTCGAGGTGGTCGGGCCGGGTGAGCGCGGCGCGCTCGGCGGCCTGGCGCGCCGCGTCGCACGACCGGGCGGCGGGCGGCTCGCGCTGGACCAGCGCGGCGAGCCGGGCGACGCCGACCGCGATCCGCTCGAGGGTCGCCGCGTCGATCTCGTTGCGATCGTCGCGCGGCGGCAGGCGGACGCCGGGGCCGAGCTGGCCGGCGAGCGCGCCCCCGGCGAGCGGCTGGCGGGCGAGCACGCACAGCTCGCGCTGGGCCGCGGCGGCCAGCAGCGGCCCGGCACGGCGATCGCACAGGTGGTAGACCACGGAGGCGGCGGCGAGCCACGGCTCGGCGAGCAGCGCGGGAGTGGCCTCGTCGTCGGCGGCCGGCGGCTCGAGCCACGCGCCCCACGCCAGCACCTTGCCCTCGCGGACCAGCCGCGCGCAGCTGCCGACCAGCTCGGACCACGCCGGCGACGCGCGCCAGGCCGGGCGCAGCGCGAGCTGGACCAGCGGGAGTGCGTCGAGCCGGGTCGCGCGCAGCGCGGCCTCGACCCGGTGCTGGAGGTACCCCACCGGCAGGCGCTCGGCCAGGGTATCGCGGCGCGGCGCGCCCGGCCGCTCGTCGAGCATGGGCACCCGGGTCGCGATCACCGCGCGATCACGGGCGCGCTCGGCGCGGACGGCGCCGCCGGCGAGCCTCTCGCTGTCGGGGTCGGGAGCGACGTCGAACAGCGCGATGCCAAAGCCGATCGCCTCGTGCAGGGCCTGCTCGACGTCGCGCACCGGGACCCCGCGGCTTGCCGAGGTCGGCAGGCAGAGATCGCCGCTGCCGACCGCAGTGATGGTGGTCGAGCCGAGTCGCCGGGTGCGCACGGGACAGATGGTAGATGTTTGCCGCCGTCTTTGGGTATGATGCGCGGCCTATGCGCGCCTTTCTGGGATTGTTATCGCTCGTGGTGTCTCTGGATCTGGGTGGATGCGGCGGGTGCAATGACGACAACAAGGTCGGTCAGCTCCCCGATGCTTCGCCGCCTCCGCCCGACGCGCCGCTCGACATGGCGCCGCCGAGCCCGGTGACGATCACGGTCACCGACTCCGGCGATCCGGTGATGGGGCTGACCGTGTACTTCCAGGAATCGGACTCGATGCTGGTCCGCGCGGCGCAGACCGACGCCGACGGCAAGGCGAGCGCGGTCGTGCACGCGGGCGGGTTCGTCACCGTGGTCCAGGTGACGAACCCGCAGCCGGTGAGGCAGGTCACGGCCAACGAGGGGATCCCGCAGGGGCCCGATAGCCAGCTCACCACGTTCGCCGCCGTGAAGCCGGGCGACGATCTCCATCTCGACCTCCATCCGGTGTCACCGGAAACCGACATCACCTTCGATCTGACCGTGCCCGACGAGCAGCTCGGCCGCACGTACACGCTGTACTCGTCGTGCGGTGCGCAGGAGCTCCAGCGACCGGAGCGTCGGGGCCTGGCGCGCCGGCGGGGAGCCGGGGTCGGCTCGGGGGGCACGATCCCGCTGACGGCGTCGGTGACGCTCGCCAACTGTGGTGCCACCGCGGACCTGCTGGTGGTCACCAGCGACAGCGAGACCCAAGCCGTGACCTGGCTGTACAAGCCCGCGGTCGCGGTGGCCGACGGGGTCGCCGTGGACCTGACCGACGCTACCTACCAGGACGCGACCGATGTCACCTTCACGTACAACAGCGTGGCGCCGACCATCACCGGCCTGCTCGTCCAGCGCGAGCTGCGGTCGAGCCACGGCAGCCTCGGGTTCTTCACGTTCCCCCAGACGGCGACGACCGACCCCGACACGGCGATCGCGTCGGTGACCGTGCCGCTGCCGGGAGCCGCCGGGCTGCTGGAAGTCACCACCTCGACGGATCAACCCAGCGCCGGGAACGGCCAGCAGACGTTCGTCGACTGGGGCGGGACCGGTGACTACACGATCGACTACAGCGCGGTCGCGCTGCACGGCTATGCCAGCATGCCGAGCGCCGATGCCGGCAGTCACGAGATCGCATGGAGCGAGGCCAGCGGAGGCGTCGCGCCTGACTTCGCGTTCGGAACCTGCTTTCTGCAACGCGACGACGACAACGGGCACAACACCTGGACCTGGCAGATCGTCGCGCCGTCCACGCCGGGCCAGGCGAAGCTGACCTACCCGGTGTTGCCGACGACGATCTACGACTACAACTCGAGCACGGACGACCAGGCGCCGGAGGTCGACCGGCTGACCACGGTCAAGGCGCCTGGCGGGTACGATGCGTTCCGCGCGCATGCGTTCAGCCTGGATCCGTCGAGCGTGGTGACCGGCGCGACCGGCCAGATCGTGTTCGAGGATATCTTCCAGCAGGAGTTCCTGGGGAAGGCCGCCGCGCCACGCCGCTCGCTGTTCGTGCGTCCGGTTCCACGCAAGCGCTGAACGGACCCGCGACGCGAGCTGCGTCACAGTCGGGCAAGAGGCAGTGTCGGGGCAGCGCGGAGGACGTGGATATTCGCCGCAGCGCCTGGGTATCATCGGCGACCGATGCGCAGCTCTGTCCTCGTGTCCTCGCTCGTCGTGTGTTTCGGCCTGGACATGGGTGGCTGCGGAGGGTGCAATGACAGCAACAGCGCCGGGCGCCTGCCGGACGCCTCTCCGGGGCCCGCCGATGCGATGCCTCCCGATGCGGTGTCGCTGGCGGTGATCAACCACGGCGTGCCGGCGGTCGGTGTGACGGTCTACTTCCTCGACGCCGATGGCTCGGTCGCGAGCGCCGCGGTCACCGATGGCAACGGGATCGCGAGCGCGGTGATCACCGCGGGTGGCTCGGTGACCGCGATCCGGCCGTTCACCACGCCACCGCCGCCGGCCGGGGCGTTCGCCCCCGACGAGCTGCGCACGTTCCTCGGGGTCAAGCCGGGCGATCACCTGGTGCTCAGCCGGGCCGCGACCGACGCGGTGACGGTCGCGTTCGATCTCGCCACCCCCGACGGCGGGGATCCCGACACCGGCTATCAGCTGTTCACGACCTGCGGCGGCGGGCCCACACCGATCGCGCCGGGTGGCGACCCGGTGAACCTGCAGAACTGCCACGGCGCGGCCGACATCGCGGTCGTGGCGAGCGGGGGAGGGCTGGATGCCCCGGTGGGCCTGTACCACGCCAACGCGAGCTTGCCGCCCGATGGGGACGTCATGGTGAGCCTGCAAGACGACGCGTACGCGAGCGCGACGGACTTCCTGTTCACGTACACCAGCACGTCCGATGCGCCGATCCTCGTGCAGCACTCGCCGGTCCTGCCCAACGGATTCCTCGGGCCATCCTCCGCGACCGCGGACGACACCACGGACAACAGCGCGACGCTCACCGAGGCCGCGGTGCCGGCGGAGATGGAGGTCGTCGACTCGTCCCTGACGCTGAACAACCAGCACGAGGTGATCGACTGGGGGCCGTACTCGACGAGCTACGCGCTCGACGTGGGCTCCACCCTGCTCCGCGAGGTGACCGGCGCGGCGACCTACGATCTCGCGACCGGCAAGATCTCCTGGACCGAGGCGACCTCGGGCGTGACGCCGAGCCTGACGGTCGCCGGGATCCTCGTGACGCGCCCGGACCCGTTCGCGAGGTGGCACTGGGAGATCGTGGCGCCGTACTCGCCCAGCGGGATCGTGCTCCCCCGCTTGCCGAGCGACGTGTTCGACTGGAAGCCGGGCCCGAACGACCAGATCGAGAGCCTCGATCCGATCCAGAACGTCCAGGTGACCGGCGGCTACGACGCGGTCCGCGCGCACATCCTCGATATCCACGACGAGACCGGCCCGACCGGGTACGTGATCGGCAACGCCGGCCGCGCCGTCATCGCGACGTACCTTCCGCCGCTGCAGCAGCCGCAGCGCCTGCGGCGGCCCCGCGCCCCCTAGGCGCTCGTCGCGCGGGGGCTGCTGCGTTTACTCCGCGCCTGGGCTGAGGTTAGATCCCGAGGATGGAAGCTGTTCGACCTGCCGTGCCGCCCGTCGGCCGCTCGCTGCCGCGCGTCGATGGCGTCGCCAAGGTCACCGGCCGCGCGCAGTACCTCGACGACCTCGACGCCACCGGCGCCTGGCACGGCGCCACGGTGCGCTCGGCGGTCGCGCACGGCGTGCTGGAGGCGATCGAGATCGATCCCGAGCTCGGCCCGGACGTCTGCGTGGTGACCGCGGCCGACATCCCGGGCAAGAACGTCATCGCGCTGATCGAGGACGACCAGCCGGCGCTGGTGCCGATCGGCGGTCGGGTGATGCACTGCGACGAGCCGATCGCGCTGGTCGCGGCGCCGACCCGCGCCCAGGCGTTCGCCGCGGCGCGCCGGGTGCGGCCGCGGATCCGGGCGCTGCCGGCGGTGTTCGACGTCGCCGCGGCGCTCGCCGGCGCCCAGCGGCTGTACGGCGACGCCGGCGACAACGTGTTCAAGCGGTTCGTGATCCGCAAGGGCCACGCCGGCGACGCCGAGCTCGAGGCGGTGTTCGCGCAGGCGGCGCAGGTGATCGACGGGCGCTACGCGACCTCGCCGCAGGAGCAGATGTACATCGAGCCGCAGGCGATGATGGCCGAGTGGCGCGACGGCCGCTGCCACATCGTCGGCTCGATGCAGTGCCCGTACTACGTGCACAAGGCGATGAAGCCGCTGCTCGGCTGCGACGGCGACGGCGTGGTGATCGCGCAGTCGGTGACCGGCGGCGGGTTCGGCGGCAAGGAGGAGTACCCGTCGATGCTCGCGGCGCACGCCGCGCTGCTGGCGCGCCGGGCCGGCCGCGCGGTCAAGATGGTGTACGACCGCGACGAGGACATCGCGGCGACCACCAAGCGCCACCCGTGCTGGACCCACCACCGGCTCGCGATCGACGCGCGCGGCGAGCTCGCCGCGATCGACGTCGACGTCGTGATGGACGGCGGCGCGTACCTGACGCTGTCGCCGGTGGTGCTGTCGCGCGGCGTGTTGCACGCGGCGGGGCCGTACCGCTGCCCGGTGGTCCGGGTCCGCGGCCGCGTGGTCGCGACCAACCACCCACCGCACGGCGCGTTCCGCGGGTTCGGCGCGCCGCAGACCACGTTCGCCTACGAGCGCCAGATCCAGAAGCTCGCGCGGGCGCGCGGCGAGGATCCGCTGGCGCTGCGCAAGCGGCTGGCGCTGCGCACCGGCGACACCACCGCGACCGGCCAGCGGCTCGAGGCGTCGGTCGGCACCGACGAGGTGTTCGCCGCGCTGGAGGCGGTCGCCGGGACGCCGCCGGCGCGCACCGGGGTCAACCGGCACGGCGCGCCGGTCCGCCGCGGGCGCGGCGTGTGCTTCTACTTCCACGGCGCCGGGTTCACCGGCTCGGGTGAGCAGCGGCTCGCCGGGCGCGCCATGGTTGCGGCCACCGCGCACGGCTTCGAGGTCCGGTCGAGCTCGGCCGAGATGGGCCAGGGCTCGATCACGATCTTCACGCAGATCGCGGCGGCGGCGCTCGGCGTCGAGCCGGCGCAGATCGCGGTGATCGACCCGACGACGTCGCGGGTGCCGGACAGCGGGCCGACGGTGGCGAGCCGGACGGCGATGGTGGTCGGCGGCGTGGTCGAGCGCGCGGCGCGGGCGGTGCGCGCCCGGCTGGAGGCCTGGGCGGCCGA
>DATAPF010000662.1:0-28076 GCA_036265355.1 Kofleriaceae bacterium
CCTCGTCGTGTGCAACCTGGGGCTGTGCGACATGCCGAGCATCGAGGTCGCGCTGCGCGACTTCGCGCGGGTCGCCAAGCCCGGCGGCGAGGTCCGCTGCACGCTGCCGCTCGCCGGGACGTTCGAGGAGTTCCACGACCTCTACCGCGAGGTCCTGGTCAAGCACGACATGCACGACGCGCTCGACCGGCTCGACCTCCACATCGCACGCTACCCGACCTACGACCACGCCGACGCCTGCCTGGCCGCGGCCGGCCTGACCGGCGGCATCGAGGTCGAGGAGTTCTCGCTGCTGTTCCGCAGCGCGCGCGAGTTCTTCTTCGCGCCGGTGATCGAGTACGGCCCGCTCGCCGACTGGAAGGTCGTCGCCGGCGGCGGCCAGGAGATGCAGGACGTGTTCTGGTACATCAAGGAGGCGATCGACGCCTACTTCGGTGACCGGCCGTTCCACGTCACGGTCAAGGCCGGCCTGGTGGCCGGCCGGAAGCCGCAGCGCATCGACCCCGCCGACCCGCTCACCGCGGACAGCATCACCTCGCCGGTCCCGCTGGTCGACGATCCGGACTCGCCGTTCGACCACATCGAGACCGGGCTGCCGTGGCCGCCGCGCGACATCGCGGACGGCTCCAGGGTCGAGGACTCGGGCGACGCCGCGATCGAGGAGCTCGCGTCCGACGAGTACGAGCTCGACGAGGACGCCCGCGCCGAGCAGGAGCTCGACGCGCTGATCGACGGCCGCAAGCGACCGCGCCACCTGATCGAGTAAACCGCAGCTCGCCTACAATGCCGAGATGACGCCCCGCGGACGCGCCCTGGTCAGCTTCCTCGCGCTCGCGGCCCTGACCGGGCTGGAGACCTGCCGGCTCGGCAATCCCGATCCCGCGCCGGCGGACGCGCCGCCCGAGCAGTTCTCGGCGAGCCGCGCGATCGCGACGCTGCACGCGGTTTCGATCGACGAGCCGCACCCGGTCGGCACCCCGGCGCACGACACCGTGCGCGACCGGATCGCCGCGGCGCTGCGCGCGCTCGACTACACGGTCGACGTCCAGCACACGTTCGCGTGCAACGCGGCCGCGGTGTGCGGCGAGCTCGCCAACCTGATCGCGCGCCGCCCGGATCAGCCCGCCGGCGGCAAGGCGGTCGTGGTCGCCGCGCACTACGACTCGGTGGCGGCCGGACCCGGCGCGTCGGATGACGGCACGGGCGTGGCCACCGCGCTCGAGATCGCGCGCGCGATCCGGCGCGAGCCGCTCGCCGATCCGGTGGTGTTCCTGATCGACGACGGCGAGGAGGAGGGCCTGCTCGGCGCGGTCGGGTTCGTCGCCGACGCGGCGCGGTCGGCCGACGCGGCGCTGGTCATCAACCTCGAGGCGCGCGGGACCAGCGGCACGCCGTACCTGTTCGAGACCAGCCGCGAGCAGCGCTGGCTGGTGCCGATCGTGGCGCGCGCGCTGCCCCACCCGGTCACCACATCGCTGTTCGCGGCGGTCTACGATCAGCTGCCCAACAACACCGACCTGACGGTGTTCAAGCGCGCCGGGCGTGCCGGGATCAACTTCGCGTACATCGGCGGTGGCACGCAGTACCACACGCCGCTCGACGACTTCGCCCACGTCGATGCCGGCAGCGTGCAGCGCCGCGGCGACCAGGCGCTGGCGATGGTGCGCGCGTTCGCCGCCGCCGACCTCGGCGCGGCCGCCCCCGGCGACGCGGTGTGGTTCGACGTGTTCGCCGCGTTCGTGGTGTGGTGGCCGGCGGGGTGGACGGTCTGGATCGCGGCGGCGGCGCTGGCGCTGCTCGCGATCGCCGTGGTCCGCGGCATGCGCGCGGGCCGGCTCACGCTGCGCGGCGTGGCGCTCGGCGCGCTGTCCTTGCTCGGTGCGATCGGGCTCGCCGCCGCGCTCGGCGTCGCGCTCGCCCGGCTGCTCGGGCTGCGGGCGCCCGGCGCGCTGTTCGAGCCGTACCCCGAGCCCCGGATCGCCGCGGCCTGGCTGGTCGGGATCGCCGCCGCGATCGGGCTGGCCGGCCTGGTGCGCCGGTGGGCGTCGTTCGACGCGGTGTTCGCCGGCCACGCGCTGATGTGGAACGCGCTCGCGGTCGCCGTCGCGCTGATCGCTCCGGGCGCGTCGTATGTGCTCGTCGTTCCGGGCCTGGTCATGGCGGCGCTCGCCGCGGCGCGCACGCGGTGGCCGGTCGGCGAGCTCGCCGCGTCGCTCGGCGCGCTGGTCGGCGCGGCGATCGTCTGCCTGCCGTTCGCGCTGTTCGGCTACGAGGCGCTGGCCGACACCAGCCTGCCGGTGACCGCGGTGCTGCTCGCGCTGACCGCCACCTCCTTCGCGCCGCTGGTGTCCGATACCGCGCGGCGCGTGGTGCCCGGCTGCCTGGTGCTGGCCGCCGCGCTCGGCGCCGTCGCCGTGATCGTCCCGCCTGCGTCGGCGAGCCATCCGCGCCACCAGCCGATCCGCTACGTCGCGGACGCTGGCGCCGGCACCGCGCGCTGGCAGGTCGACGACGCGCTGCCCGAGCTCCGCGCAGCCGCCGCGTTCGAGCCCGGCCCGGTCGCCCCGTGGCTCGGCCCCACCAACGCCGTCGCCAGCGTCGCGCCCGCGCCGGTCGAGCCGCTGACGCCGCCGGCGACGACCGCGACCATCGCGCCGTCCGCCGACGGCACGCGCGTCGTCACGCTCGAGCTCGCGTCGCCGCGCCGCGCCCCGCGCCTGGGCCTGTGGTGGCACAGCGACGCCGAGACCGTGGCCGTGCGGATCAACGGCGTGACCCCGCTGTCCCGCACGGCCCGCCAGAGCCGCGGTCTCGCGCCGGGCTGGAACCGGCTCATCGTGTACGGTGCGGCGGCGCGCATCGAGATCACCCAGCGCGGCGCCGGGCCGACCGAGGCGATCGTCAGCGACGCCTCGATCGGCTTGCCGGCGTCCGCCGCCGCGCTGGTCCGCGCCCGCGATGCCGCCGGTGCCGTGCCGGTCCACGACGGTGACGTCACGATCGTCGAGCGCCACCTCACCTGGTAACCGGAGATCAGGCTCGGATCTGGGTGACGTCGTAGCGTGCGATCCACGGATCTGCGGTCAGCAATGTCAAGCCGTCGGCTCGCGCCTGCGCGACGAGCATGCGATCGAATGGATCTGCGTGATGTGCTGGGAGGGCGACGGCATCGAGGACATGAACGAGGCCGATCGGTAACAGCGACATCCGCGAGCGATTCGCGCGGGACATCACATACTCATCGAGCGGCTCGGGCAGCGTCAGGCGTTCGCGCGCGATCTTGATGCCGAGCTCCCACGCGACGATCACGGAGAGGTGCAGCTCGGTGTCCGGGTCGATCAGCAGGTCCTTCGCACGGCGCGATAGCCGGTCCGGCTCCGCATGCATCCAGATGAACACGTGCGTGTCGAGAAGCAGCTTCATCGGTGAGCTTTGCGGCGAGGTCGGTGGCGGCGACCGCTTACGGGCCTCGATGACCGCTGCGTCTGCGTGCGCGACCCGGGAAACAGCGCGCCATCCCATGCAGCGAGATCCTTCCCGGTGAGCGGCTCGAAAGCATCCGGTGCGGTCCAGATCTTCCCGCGGTCGGCTCCGAGCACGCGGGCGGTCTTCGGCGGCTCGATCGGGACGAGCTTGGCGACCGGGACCCCGGCATCCGCGATGATGACCTCCTCACCGGCACGCGCCTGGCGGATCAGCTTCGAGAGCTGCGTCTTGGCCTCGTAGATGTTGAACGACGCCATCCGAGAAGCATACGGTTGACCAAGTACTTGGTCAACCCGGTCCTGGCAGCAGCTCTGCGCGCACGGTGGACGAGATCCCGGGCTTCTGCCGGGGATGCCGGCCGGGGCGTCGCCGGGGTTCAGAGGTATGCTCGCGTCGCCATGCCTTCCGATCCGCACGCCGAGTACCTGGCGCTGGTCGACGAGCTGACCGAGCACGACCGGCGCTACTACGTCGAGGCCAACCCGACGATCAGCGACATCGAGTACGACCGGCTGAGCCAGCGGCTGCGCGCGATCGAGGCCGAGCACTCCGACTGGGTGGTCGCGTGGTCGCCGAGCCAGCGGATCGGCCACGCGCCGGTCTCGGACTTCCCCAAGGTCCACCGGCCGGTCGCGATGCTGTCGCTCGACAACACCTACGACGAGGCCGAGCTGCGCGCGTTCTTCGATCGGGTGGTCAAGGGGCTCGACGGCGACGCGGTGACGTACTCGATCGAGCCCAAGATCGACGGCTTCGGCATCGAGCTGGTCTACAAGCAAGGCGTGCTCGCGCTCGGCGCGACGCGCGGCGACGGCCGGATCGGCGAGGACGTGACCGCCAACGTCCGGATGGTGCGCGGCGTCGCGCTCCGGCTGCGCGAGCCGGTCGACATCGTCGTGCGCGGCGAGATCTACATGACCAAGCAGGAGTTCGCGGCGATCAACGCGGCGCGGATCGAGGCCGGCGAGGAGCCGTTCAAGAACCCGCGCAACACCGCCGCCGGGTCGATCAAGCAGCTCGATCCGCGCGAGGTCGCCAGGCGGCCGATGCGCACCATCCTCTACGAGGTCGTCGACGGCGAGCGCTACGCGCCCGGCCACCTGGCGTCGCTCGCGCTGCTCGGGCGGCTCGGCCTGCCGGTGTCGACGCGCAACACCCAGGCCGCGAGCTGGGACGAGCTGATCGCCGGCGTCCACGGCTGGCGGGATCGCCGCGACGAGCTGGCGTACGAGGTCGACGGCCTGGTGATCAAGGTCGACGACTTCGCGCTGCGCGCCGCGCTCGGCACGACCGCGAAGTTCCCGCGCTGGGCGATCGCGTACAAGTTCCCGGCCCGCCAGGTCACCACCGTGCTGCGCGACATCCACAGCTACGTCGGCCGGACCGGCGCGGTCACCCCGGTCGCCGCGCTCGACCCGGTCGAGCTGTCGGGCACCACCGTCGGGCGCGCCTCGGTCCACAACTGGGAGATCGTCGCGAAGTTTGGCCTCGGCAAGGGCGATCGCGTGCTGCTCGAGAAGGCCGGCGAGATCATCCCGCAGATCCTCGCGGTCACCGAGAAGGGGGAAGGCCCGGCGTTCGTGGCGCCCACCGAGTGCCCGTCGTGCCACACCGCGCTGATCCGCGAGGAGGGCAAGGTCGCGCTGGTGTGTCCCAACCGGCTCGGCTGCCCGGCCCAGCAGCTCGCGGCGATCGAGTTCTTCGCGTCGCGCGGCCAGATGAACATCGACGGCCTGGGCGAGAAGGTCGTCGCCCAGCTGGTCGACACCGGCCTGGTGCGCGACGTGTCGGACCTGTTCGTGCTGACCGCGGAGCAGCTCGAGAACCTCGAGCGGTTCGCCGAGCAGTCGGCGCGCAACCTGGTGTCGGCGATCGCGAAGGCCCGGGCCGACGCCACGTTCGCCCGGCTGCTCGCGGCGCTCGGCATCCCCAACCTCGGCGGCGTGCTCGCCCGGCCGATCGCCGAGAAGTACCGCAAGCTCAGCGCGCTGGTCGCGCGGGCCGCGGAGCTCGACGCCGAGGCGCTGGTCGCCGAGCTGTGCGAGATCGACGGCATCGGCGAGACCATCGCGCAGAGCGTCGACCGCTTCCTGCGCGATCCGCACGTCGCCGCCGTGCTGCACAAGCTCGCCGAGCGCGGCGTCGATCCCGAGCAGCCGGTCCGGGTCGTCACCGGCGGCCCGCTGTCGGGCAAGACGCTGGTGGTCACCGGCACGCTGACCGCGCCGCGCGCCGAGGTCCAGAAGCGGATCGAGGCCGCCGGCGGCAAGGTCGCCGGCTCGGTCAGCAAGAAGACCAGCTATCTGGTCGCCGGGGCGGACACCGGCACGTCCAAGCTCGAGGCCGCCGAGAAGCACGGCGTCCAGGTGATCAACGAGCAGGAGCTCGAGCAGCTGCTGACCGGCGCCGCCGAGCCGGCGCCGACAGCGGCCTGACGCCGATCGGGCCCGGTTCGATGTCAGCTGGCACGTACAAGATCGCCGGTTCCTCGCGGTGCTGGAGGCGGGCGGCCAGTACAGCTCGGTCTGGCTGACCGGGCCGCCGGCCTCGAGGCCGGACCTGCGATCGAACGCTCTGGCGATCTGGGGGATTCAGTCGCGCAGAGATTGCCAGTTCCGCTGCGCGTTACTTGCCCTTGGCCTTGGCCTGGATGTGGTCGAGCGTGAACACGTAGTCCTTGTTGGCTGCCGGGATGTGGCACGACAGGCAGATCGCCTGGTTGACCTCGTTCTTCACTGCCTTGTCGGGCCCGAACACGGCGTAGTTCCAGTCGTGGTTCATCAGCAGCTCGGGGAAGCCCTTGTCCCAGCCGGCGCGCGCCTCCATGCCCTCGTAGGCCTTGAGCGCATCGGTCTCGATGCTGTCCTTGGCCGCGCCCGGCTTCTTGCTGTAGTTCTCGACGATGATGATCGTGCCGTCGGGCAGCTTGTCCTTGCCGGCCTTGACCGCGGCAAACCCGGCGTTGTTGATGTACTGCTTGGCGACGGTGGCCCCGTCGGGCTTGGCCACGGTGCGGTAGAGCACGAAGCCCTTGGGGAAGTCCTTGGGGAACGTCATCTTGGTCTTCTGCGCGGCCGCGACGTTGGGCGGGACCGTGGTGTCGGTCGGCGAGCGCTTGTTCCAGGCCGCGGCGAGGTTGTCCATGTCCGCTTCGCTGAGCACGCTGGTGATCGCGTTCATCACCGGGTGCTTGCGGTCGCCGGCCTTGAACGCCTTGAGCTGCTTGACGATGTAGGTCTCGCGCTGGCCGGCGAGTTGCGGGGTGTCGCCGACGGTGACGAGGTGGCAGGCCTCGCAGGCCTGGCTCTTGGCCGCGCCTGCGGAGGCATCGCCTCCGGCGTGGGCCGCGGCGGGTATGCCGAGCCCGAATGCGAGGGGTGCGAGGACGCTGACGATCTGGAGGGTCTGACGCATGGCCATGGCTGACTCCTGGACAGGGGAAGTTCGCGATGAAACGCGCGCAGTGTGCCACCACTTCCGCCCGGATTGCGAGAATCACGGAGCGATCGCGGTGCCACACCACGGACCCCTGCCAGTTCCGGCCGTTGCGGCGCCGGCCCCGGCGATCTGGAGCCGATCTACATCGCCTCGGCGCCTGCCCCCGACCCCATCCTGCTCGCGGTCGCCCACGGCAAGCCGCGTTGGCGTCTGGCGAGCGCGCACGAGGAAGCGTATCGACGGGCGCGGCTCCTTCCAGGCTCACGACAACCGCGAGCGCCCGGAATCCGGAAAGCCTCGGTGCTCCCGCAGCCTCGCGTCACGCGCACCGGTGCGGGGAGCGCACGAGGCTATCGGCTCGACGACGCCGGGTGCGGCGCGGGCGGGTTGGCCGACGCCTGCGGGCTCTTCAGCAGATCGCGCGCCTGGTCGGCGTGGCGCTGCAGCACCGGCTTGACGCCCTGGAGCAGGTTCTTGAAGTCCGGATCGCTGGTCGAGCTGATCTCGACATCGATCTTGGTCAGCTCCTTGTCATGACCCGTCACCATCATGTTGAGGTAGGCCTTGTCGAAGTCGGCGCCCTTGAGCGTCTTGAGGTGCGCCATCGCCTGCGTCATGTCCTTGTCGTCCTGGCGATCGGCGTCGGTCGCTGGCTTGTCGGCCGGGATCGTCGTCAGGTGATGAGCCTTGGCGAACGCCGTCAGGTCCTTGTCCGCCTGCTGGTGATCGGTGATCAGCGTGCTGGCGTAGTCCTTGACCTTCGCGGTCCCCTGGCGCTGCGCCTCCTTCGCGAGCGTGATCTCCATCTGGTTGACGTGATGGAGGTGCGCGATCGTCTTGATGTCGCTGTCGCTGAGCTTCGCGCCGGTCTTCGCGTCGCTGCCCATGGTCTTGTTCGAAGCGGTGTCGCTCGAGCTCTTGGGCGGCGACTTGTCCGGATTCGGACTGGCCGGCATGTTGTTCGGCGAATTGTTGGTGGGCGCGTTGTTGGTCGGCGTGTTGGTCGGCGGATTATCCGCTGGCGTGGCGCTCGCGAGCCCGGGCACAGCGAGGGCGGCGACGATGGCGAATGCGCGAAGTTTCATGACAGTCCCCTTGGTTAATCCGCAGTGGGGCTCTGCAAGTGGGGTACCGTCCGACGAGACAGCGATTCCGGCAGACTGTCACCTGCGCTGCCCACCGACCCGGTGACGCGTACGGGCGCACCGGCACGTCGCGCGGTGACGTCACGTCCGGTGCGCGCGGACCGCCGCCACCACGTCTCCGGGATCGGGGAATTTCGCGCCCTGCTTGGCGACGACCTGCGCGCCGTCGACCCAGACGCTGAGCTCGCCGGTGTTGCCGGGAACGAGCTTCGTCGAGACTCCGAGCTCGCGCTCGAGCTGCGCTGCCACCCGGGCAGCGTGGGGGCGGTAGCCTCAGGACGTGCAGTAGCGGATCGTGATCGTCATGCTGGTAGCGTAGCACGCGGCGATCGGGCGCCGCGGTCCACCGCGACCGGCGATCGCCGAGATCGCAGCGGCGCGGGAAGCTGCGATGCCGGACCGGGCCGCTCGATGCTAGATGCAGGAGGTGTGGCTCGCCCACGCGCTGACGGTGTTGCGGATCCCGCTCGCGCTCGCCTTGTGGTGGGCGTGGGGCGATCCGTTGTGGTCGGTCGCGATCGTCGCGGTCGCGGCGCTGACCGACACCGCCGACGGCCGGGTCGCGCGGTGGGCGCAGCGGCGCGGCGCGCGGGGTCCAGACATCGGCGGCTGGCTCGATCCAGCGGTCGACAAGCTGTTCGTCGCGATCGTGCTGGCGGCGATCTGGGTGCACACCCGGATCCCGCACAAGACGGCGGTGATCGCGCTGACCGGCGCGCGGGAGCTCGTGCTGGTGCCGATGGTCGCGGTGTACCTGGCGCGCCGCCGCCAGCATCGCCCGCTCCACGCCGACCGGTTCGGCAAGCTCGCCACGATCGCGCAGTTCATCGCGCTGTGCGTCATCGCGCTGGCCCCCGACCACGCGCTGCCGGCGGCTGTCGTCGCCGGGGGCCTCGGTCTGGTCGCGGCCGGTCACTACATCGCGACGGCCGCGAGCGCCGAGCTGCACCCGGAGCGAGCGCCGGAGCGAGCGCCCGACCGCGCGGTCGCCCGCCCGGCCGACGCAGGCCGTGATACTCCACGGGCATGAAGCTACAGCTCGCGCCGGTTCTCGCGGTCGTTCTCGGCCTCGGCGGGCCCCTCGCGGCCAGGCCCGCCGCCGCGAAGGGCCTCACGATCGATGACATGCTCGCGATGCGGCGGGTCGGCGACCCGGCGGTGTCGCCCGACGGCAAGCAGGTCGCGTTCGCCGTGCGCGACACCGATCTCGACGCCAACCGCGGCCGGTTCGACATCTGGCTGGCCCAGACCGACGGCTCGGGAGTCAAGCAGCTCACCACCCACCCCGAGAACGACCAGGATCCGCAGTGGTCGGCCGACGGCAGCTGGATCTACTTCCTGTCGTCGCGGTCCGGCTCGTCGCAGGTGTGGCGGATCCGGCCGGGCGGCGGCGAGGCGGAGCCGGTGACCCGGCTGCCGACCGACGTCGGCGGCTTCCGGGTGTTCCCCGACGGCAAGCACCTGGTCGTCGCGGTCGAGGTCTGGCCCGACGCGAAGTCGATCGCCGAGTCGGTCAAGCGCGACGAGGAGCGCGCGCGGTCCAAGGTCAAGGCCAAGGTCTACGACCAGCTGCTGTTCCGCCACTGGGACCACTGGGAGGACGGCAAGTTCTCGCACCTGTTCGTGTGGACCTCGCCGGAGGCCGGCGGCAAGCTCGACGACGCCCGCGACCTGATGCCGGGCGCCGCGACCGACGCTCCGACCCAGCCGTTCGGCGGCATGGACGAGGTCTCGATCTCGCCCGACGGCAAGTCGGTCGCGTACGTCGCCCGGGTCGCCGGCCGCGAGAACGCGTGGCGCACCAACACCGACGTGTTCGTCGTCCCGGCCGACGGGCACGGCCGGCCGGAGGACGTCACCACGGGCAACCCGGCCTACGACTTCGGCCCGGCGTTCTCGCCCGACGGCAAGTCGCTCGCGCTGCGGATGATGAAGCGCCCCGGGTACGAGGCCGACCGCGAGCGGCTCGCCGTGCTCGACCTCGGGTCGCACAAGCTGCGGGTCGTCACCGAGGGCTGGGATCGCTCTGCCGGGTCGATCACGTGGAGCCCCGACGGCGGCACGATCTACACCGACACCGACAACCTCGGCAACCACTCGGTGTTCGCGATCGACGTCGCGACCGGCAAGGTCCGGGTCGTCGTCGACAAGGGCACCAACACCGCGCCGCGGATCGCCGGCGATCGCATCGTGTTCTCGCGCGACACGCTGACCTCGCCGGCCGAGCTCTACAGCGTTCGGCCCGACGGCAGCGAGCTCCGCCAGCTCACCCACCTCAACGACGCCCGGGCCAAGGCGATCACCTGGGGCGACTACAAGCAGTACTCGTTCAAGGGCGCCAAGGGCGACACCGTGTACGGCTACGTGATCAAGCCGGCCGGGTTCACTGGTGGCAAGGTCCCGGTCGCGTTCCTGATCCACGGCGGCCCGCAGGGCAGCTTCGGCGATCACTTCCACTACCGCTGGAACCCCGAGGTATTCGCCGGTCACGGCTTCGGCGTCGTGATGGTCGACTTCCACGGCTCGACCGGCTACGGCCAGGCGTTCACCGACGCGATCAACGGCGACTGGGGCGGCGCGCCCTACGACGATCTGATGATGGGCCTCGACGCCGCGCTCGACAAGAACCCGTGGCTCGATCGCAACCGGGTCGCCGCGCTCGGCGCCTCGTTCGGCGGCTACATGATCAACTGGATCAACGGCAAGACCGACCGCTTCAAGGCGCTGATCTGCCACGACGGCAACCTCGACGAGCGGATGGCGTACTTCGACACCGAGGAGCTGTGGTTCCCCGAGTGGGAGCACGGCGGCCTGCCGTGGGACAAGCCCGAGGGCTACACCAAGCACAACCCGATCGATCTGGTGAAGAACTGGAAGACCCCGACGCTTGTGATCCACGGCGGGCAGGACTTCCGCGTCGTCGATACCCAGGGCATGGCAACGTTCACTGCGCTGCAGCGCAAGGGCGTGCCGAGCCGGTTCATCTTCTTCCCCGACGAGAACCACTGGGTGCTCAAGCCGCAGAACTCCCGGCTGTGGCATGAGGAGGTCCTCGCCTGGATCGACCGCTGGACACGGCACTGACCGCGACAGCGGCGCCTGTCGCAGGACCGGCGGACGATTGCCCGTTGCGAGCTCGGCGATCCGCTCTTAGGCTGTAGCAACCGTGTTCAGCGCGCGCCTCACGACGACCACGACCACCGCCTGTTTCGGGCAGGTGGTCGTGCGCGCTGGCTGAGTCAATCACGACAAAGCACGACACGACCCACGCCCGGACGGCCACATGGCACCGGGCGCGGTCGTCGCGCATCGCGTCCCGTGGCCGCCACATCCAGCCAGGAGACGACGATGCTAGCTCACGAGTCCATTCATCCACTGCCAGCCGAGTCCGCGGAGCTTCCGCCCGACGATCATCGCGCTCTGATCGCCCGGCTCGATCTGTGCCACTTCCAGGACGACGCGCCCGCCATGGTGTTCTGGCACCCGCGCGGCTTCACCCTGTACCGCCTGCTCGAGGACGCCGCCCGCGCCCACGTCCTCGCCGCCGGCTACCGCGAGGTCCGCACCCCGCAGCTGCTGCGCCGCGCGGTCTGGGAGCGCAGCGGCCACTGGGACGCGTTCCACGACGCGATGTTCACCGTCGGCGACCTCGCCGGCGAGGCCGCGCTCAAGCCGGTCAGCTGTCCCGGCCACATCCAGCTCGTGCGCCGGCTCGCCCCGTCGTGGCGCGACCTGCCGCTCCGGCTCGCCGAGATGGGCCTGTGCCACCGCGACGAGGCCAGCGGCAGCTGGCACGGCCTGATGCGGCTGCGCCAGTTCACCCAGGACGACGGCCACATCTTCTGCACCGACGACCAGGTCGCCGGCGAGGTCGAGCGGTTCTGCCGCGAGCTCCCCGCGTTCTACCGCCGGTTCGGCTTCGACGACGTCTCGCTCGCGCTGTCGCTGCGGCCCGCCAACCGGCTCGGCGACGACGCGTGGTGGGACCGCGCGGAGCGCGAGCTCGGCGAGGTCGTCGCGGGCCTGGGCCTGCCGTGCGAGATCCAGCCCGGCGCCGGCGCGATCTACGGCCCCAAGCTCGAGTTCATCCTGCGCGACCGCACCGGCCGCGCCTGGCAGTGCGGGACCATCCAGCTCGACTTCGTGATGCCGCAGCGGTTCGATGTCCGCTACGTCGACGCGCGCGGCGACCGCCGCCACGTCGTCATGCTCCATCGCGCCCTGTTCGGCTCGATCGAGCGCTTCCTCGGCATCCTGCTCGAGCATCACGGCGCCGCCCTCCCGGCCTGGCTCGCCCCCGATCAGGTCGCCGTGATCCCGGTGTCGGCCGGTCAGGCCGGCGCGGCCGCCGCCGCCGCACACGAACGGCTCGCGCGCGCCGGCCTGCGCAGCCGGCTCGACGCCGACGGCGGCACCCTGTCGCGCCGGATCGCGGCCGCGCACCACGACGGCGTCCCGTTCGCCGTCATCGTCGGCGACCGCGAGCGCAGCGAGCACACCCTGTCGGTTCGCGCCCGCGATGGCCGGTGGACCGCCCCGGTCGACGACGCCGTCGCCGAGCTGGTGCGCCGCTGCGCCGTGCCGGGTGCCGCGGGCCCGTGAGTCAGCGCGGCGTCGTCGCCCAGACGCTCGATATCACTCGCCGGCGGAGTCGACGGTGACTCCAGGTGGCGGCATGAGTATGCGGATCGACGGCGGACTTGCGACAGCGGTGTCAGGTTCCGGACGCGCCCCAGCTTGCCCCGTTTGTGGCCGTCTGGATGTCGCGGCGCGACCGCGTCGGTGAGGGCCCACTCTCGACAGAGGCATCGCTGGCTCAGAAAAGCCTCCGTCGCGACCCATGCTTTGTCCAGGACACGACAGTTTTCTGAGAGACAGTGGTTGAAACGCGGCTCATCCGGGGCACGAGGCTTGCGTCGATCAGCAGTCATGACCACAGCCAATCTCGATCATCAGGACGAGCAGGCCGGGCAGCTGATCTCGGGAGTACTGCAGGACGCGCGCGACCTCGCGGTGGCCGAGGTCGACAAGCTCAAGGCCGAGGCGATCACGCAGGTCAAGAGCGCCGGAGAAGGCGCCAAGTACGGCGGCGCCGGGGTGTTGCTGCTCGCGATGGCGGTGATGATGCTGGGCGTCGCGATCGCGTCCGGGCTGGCGGCCGCCGGCCTGGCCTGGTGGCTGGCGCTCGGGCTTGTGGCGATCGTGTACGGTGCGGTCGGCGCGGGGCTGCTCAAGCTGGCGACGGGGCGACGGCGGCCTGTGGCGAACAACCCCGCTGCGGCGCTGTCGTAGTCATGAGTCCGTGAGAGCCGGTAGGTGCGCTGCGGCGCGCACCGGGCGGCCGGTCGCCGCGGCGCCGGGTGGTCCGACGCGGCATGGCGGAGCGAAACGATCGTGCGCTCGCTTGCGAGAGCCGCCATCTCCGATCGACTGGTTTCACGCGGTGAATGTCCGGAACATCGCGCGTGGCACACCCGCACGATCGAGCGTATGTCGCGTGACATGAATGTTCCTCGGGAGAAACAAACAGACCGTTCGAGATCTGATCGGCCGCGGTTCATTGTTCTCCTTGTATGCGAATACCTCGTCGGTAAACTGCGCAGTCGAGACCAACAAGGAGTTCGTCATGACGCACGCGCGAACGATACTGGCTGGAGTCGCGATCGGGATTGCCTGCCTTGCGGCCGGCTGCTCGTCGGAGGCCGATGAGCCGATGGGCACCATGAACATGGATCTGCAGATCGGCCCAGGGGTCACGATCAACACGTTGAACTGGACGATCAGCAACTCGACGACCGGCTTCAGCCGGATGGGTAGCGTCACGGTCCGGTTCAGCAACGTGGTCGCGTTCCAGGTCGGCGCGCTGCCGGCGGCCACCGGGTACTCGATCTCGCTGTCGGGGAACTCGGCCGATGGGTCGTTCACCTGCTCGGGCTCGGCCGGGTTCTCGATCTCGCCGTTCATCATCACGCCGGTCAGCCTGCAGCTCAACTGCTCGACGGCGCCCGCCGGGCAGGGCACGGTCGTCGTGGTCGGCACGACGCAGGTCTGCGCCAACCTCGACTCGCTCGGCGCGTCGCCGCTGGAGACCGCGGTCAACACGCCGATCTCGCTGTCGGCGACCGGCTCGGCCGGCACGATCCCGGTCAGCTTCAACTGGACCGCGACGGCCGGCATGTTCGACAACGCGAAGAGCGCGACGCCGACGTTCACCTGTCCGTCGACGCCCGGCCCGGTGACGATCACGGTGATGGTGTCGCCGAGCGCGTCGTCGTGTAACACGGTCACGACCCAGAGCGTGACGGTGAACTGCGACACGCTCGATCCGACGTTCACCAACGTCTACGCGTCGATCATCGGGGTGCGCTGCATCGGCTGCCACCGCCCGGGCGGCAGCGGCGTCGCCGTCGGCATGCTCGACATGAGCACGCAGCCCGCGGCGTACATGAACCTGGTCGGCGTCAACGCGATGGGCATCGGCGCCGGGACGTCCGGCGTCACCTGCGCGTCGGTCACGCCGGCGCTGGTCCGGGTCACGCCCGGCGATCCGAACAACAGCCTGATCTTCAACAAGACCCACAGCAAGCTGCTCGGGGTGAACCCGCCGTGCGGCTCGCCGATGCCGCTGCCCGCCACCGCGGCGCCGCTGACCTCGGCCGAGGTCGATCTGATCGCGGCGTGGATCACCGCCGGCGCCCTGAACAACTGATCCCGGTCGGCTCGCCCAGAAATAGTCCGAGGCCGACGTCGGCCCGCGCCGGGGTTGCCCGCGCCGCGACCACCAGCCCGAAAACAACGGTCGTTCGCAGGTGCTTGCGCATCTGGCGAGGGTAGCCCGCTTGCGCGGAGCGCAGATCGCGCCACGGTTCCCTTACGGAGGTACGTACCCATGGGACATCGCTTTGATCGCGGAGACGTGATCGACATGCTCGAGGAGTCGGCGATCCGTCGCATCCCGGTGGTGGTGCAGCTGCGCAACGGACGGACATTCGAGGACCGGGTCACCGACATCGGCAAGTGGGGCGAGGAGGACTGGGTGGCGTTCGCAGTTCATGACTTCACGCCGCTGCGCTCGATCTCGAGCTGCCAGCGCGCGAAGCCGCCGGCCTACTCGTACGCCGGCAAACGCTAGGCGCGAGGCGAGCGGGCGCCGGACCGGGCGATCGAGCGCAGGCGCACGGTCCGGGCGGCTCGCAACGAGGCAACCTCGCGTTGCGCCGCGGGCCGCGCGGGCACACGCCGTGCTGACACGTCGATCATGGACCTCCTCACATGGATCATCGTCGGCCTGATCGCAGGCGTGCTCGCGTCGCTCCTCGTCGGCTCCGCGGGCGGCATCATCATGGACATCGTGATCGGCGTGGTCGGCGCGTTCGTCGGCGGCTGGATCTTCCAGGTCGCCGGCTGGCACACGCCGTTCGCCGGGCTCGCCGGCACGATCTTCGTCGCGTTCATCGGCGCGGTGGTGCTGCTCGTCGTGCTGCACCTGATCCGCGGGCGACCGGCGCTATAGCGGAGCCGACAGCTCGGGCTCGAGGAGCGGGCCGATCGGTACGATCCGCGTCGGGTTCACCGTCGGCTGGCTCCAGTAATAGTGGGTCTTGATGTCATCGAGCCTGCAGGTCGGGCGGATGCCGGGGTGCTGGTACATCCGCCGGGTGAACTGCCACAGGTTGGGGTGATCGCGCAGGCGCTTCAGGTTGCACTTGAAGTGGCCGTGATACACGAGGTCGAACCGGAGCAGGGTGGTGAACAGCGCGATGTCGGCCTCGGTCATCCGCGCGCCGCACACGAACGGCTGCTCGGACAGCACGCGGTCCCAGTGGGCGAGCGCCGCGAACAGCTCGCGCACCGCGGCGTCGTACGCGGCCTGGCTGGTGGCGAACCCGGCGCGGTACACCCCGTTGTTGATCGGCGCATAGATCTCGTCGAGCACGCGGTCGATGCCGGCGATCAGTTCGGGCGGCGCCAGCGACGGCTCGAGCGGTCGATCGGCCAGCGGGGCGAAGTCGAGGTCGAAGATCCGCATGACCTCGCGAGATTCATTGTTGACGATCGTGGCGGTGCGGCGGTCCCACAGCACGGGCACGGTGACGCGGCCGGTGTAGCCACGATCCGCCCGTAGATAGACGTCGCGCAGCAGGTGCGCGCCGCCGATCGGATCCGGGTCGTCGGCCCGGAACACCCAGCCGTCGTCGCCCATGTGCGGGTCGACCATCGTGACGCTGATCGCACCGACCAGCCCGCGCAGCGAGCGCGTGATCAGCGTCCGGTGCGCCCACGGGCAGGCCCACGCCGCGTACAGATGGTAGCGATCCGGGACGATGTCCTCGGGCCGGCTGCGAAACCGCGCGGCCGGTCGCTGGAACGCGCCGTGGGCATCGGGCTCGTACCACCCCGCGTGCCAGATACCATCCACGAGGTGTCCCATGCTGGATCGCTACCATTGTCCGCCGGCAGGTGAAACCGTCGTATCGTGCGGCGGAGTGCAATTGTCTGTTTCGTGATCGGAGCAGGACTGGGGTACTGTCGGCGGCGATGAAATGTCCCGGCTGTGCGAACGATATGGTGCAGGTCGCGGTGCAATCGATCGAGATCGATCGCTGCCCGTCGTGCGGCGGCATCGTGCTCGACAAGGGCGAGAGCGATGCGATCGAGTTGCTCGGGCTTGCCCCGGTGATCGAGGGCGGGGTGCCGGCCGCGCCGGCCGACGGCAACGCGCGCGCGACCGCCGCGCACTGCCACGTATGCGACCGCGACATGATCGCGCTGCGCGGGGCGGGTGACGTCGAGTATGACTGGTGCGACGGCTGCGAGCGACTGTTCTTCGACCGCGGCGAGCTCACCGCGTTCGAGGCGTTCGCCGACAGCTAGGAGATCTTCGCGGATACCCCCCGGCTACCTGGAACGCAGCGTTGCGCGGCCGGCTCGATCGGCGTGGCACGCGACGCTCTGGTTGAAGGTCTCGAACTCCTCGCACACCTGCTGCGGCGCCGGTTCGGCCATGACCCGCAGCGCAGCTTCGTGATGCTCGCCGCCGAGCGGCCGTGATCGGCGCCGCCGGGGGCCGGCGGCGCGAAACCGTTGCGGGAATGGCGGGCGCGGCAGCCGGCGTGCGAAGGTCGACCCGATGCGCAGTCTGGCCCTGGTCCCTTGCCTCCTGGCGTGCGGTTCGTCGCCCCCGTCGCCGCCGCCCGAGCCCACCGCGCGGCAAGCATTGCCATGGCCGGTCCCCGACGGGTTTCGCGGCGAGACGATCCCGTTCCCGATCGACTTCGCGCCCGGCATCCCGCACAAGGGCGTGGAAGAGCTCAGGTTTGCGCCGGGGTTCTTCGAACCGGCGCAGCCGGGCTACTGGTCGTACGCCTTCGTGTGGCGGACCGAGGATCCGGCGGCGATGGACGCCGCGGCGGTCGGCGGTGAGCTGACCGCGTACTTCCGCGGCCTGATCGACGCGGTCGACCAGACCCGGCAGATCGCAGACCGCGAGGCGATCGCGGTCCGCGCGATCCAGGCCGGCGTGCGGTTCACGCTGGCCGCCCACATGTTCGACGCGTTCAAGACCAAGCAGCCGCTCGATCTCGTCGGGTGGGCGGAGCGCGGGGCGTGTGGGAGCGGCGCGCTGTGGCGGTTCGTGCTGGCCCCGGCGGCGAGCGCGCTCCGGCCGCAGCTCGAGCGCCTGGTGGCGGCCGCGGCGTGCGATCAGCCCGTGCCCCCGCCGCCGCCCCCCCGGGCGCAGTGAGTCAGCTCGGCGGGGTCGCGGGCTCGGGCGACACCGACGTGTGGTCGTGGATGATCCGCCAGCCCTCGGGCCGGCGCTCGAGGACCAGCGTGAACACGCCGCGCCCCGCGTGGGCCGTGGCGGTGAGCTCCCAGTGGCCGAGCACGACCGCGCCGTCGGCGCCGACCGGATCGATCGAGTCGACCTGGAACGCCAGCGTGCCGATCGCCTTCGGATCGGTCGCGTACCGCGCCTGGTAGTGATCGAACGCCTCCTGCCAGCCGCGCCGGATGTTGCCGCCGGACGTGAACACCAGCGCCGGCGTGCGCGCGTAGCCGTCCATGTAGGCCGCGAGATCGCCGCGGTTCCACGCCACGACCTGGCGATCGAGCACGCCGGCGATCGCGGCGCGGTCGGCGGGCTCGAGCCGGGCGACGTGCGGCGGGGTGGCCGCACAGCCGCCGAGCGCGGCGCCGGAGGCAGCGAGGATCGCAAGGGCGAACGCGAGCGCGGGGAGCCGCATGGCGGGGAGCCTACCGCGCGCCGGCGGTGCGGCGCATCACGGCCGGTGCGATGGCGCGTGCCCGGCGGGATGCCGTACCTTTGCAGGCATGTCGACGGGACGGATCAGCCTCGAGCGCCGCGGCCACGCGCTGGTCATCGGCATCGACCGCGTGGCCAAGCGCAACGCGTTCGATCTCGCGATGTGGGACGGGCTGTGCCGGGCCTACGGCGAGCTGGACCGCGACCCCGAGCTGCGGGTCGGCGTGCTGCACGCGCACGGCGATCACTTCACGGCGGGGCTCGACCTGCCGCAGTGGGCGCCGATGTTCGGGCGCGGCGGCTTCACGATCCCCGACGAAGGGCTGGACCCGCTCGGCCTCCGGTCGCGGGTGGGAAAGCCGGTGGTGTGCGCGGTCCAGGGCACCTGCCTGACCCTGGGCATCGAGCTCCTGCTCGCGGCCGACATCCGGATCGCCGCGCGGTCGACCCGGTTCGCGCAGATCGAGATCAAGCGCGGGATCTACCCGGTCGGCGGCGCGACGCTGCGGTTCCCGCGCGAGGTCGGCTGGGCCAACGCGATGCGCTGGCTGCTCACCGGCGACGAGTTCGACGCCGCGGAGGCCCACCGGATCGGCCTGGTCCAGGAGCTCACCGATCACGGCGAGCAGCTGGCGCGCGCGCTCGCGATCGCCGAGGTCATCGCCGACCAGGCGCCGCTCGCGGTCTACGCGACGCTGGCGGCGTGCCGCCACGCGCTGCCGCACAGCGAGGCCGCCGCCAGCGCGCGGCTGTTCCAGGATCTCGCGCCGCTGGCCGGCAGCGAGGACATGCAGGAAGGGCTGCGCGCGTTCCTCGAGCGCCGCCCGGGCCGGTTCCGTGGTCGCTGATCCGATGCTCGACATCGCGCTCGGCCGCCTGTTCGCCCAGGCGCTGGTGGCGATCGCGCGGGCCGACGACGAGATCAGCCTCGAGGAGGGCGTGCGCCTGGAGCAGCGGATCGCGCTGCGGGTCGCCGCGCCGATCTCGCTCGACGACCTGCTGCTCGCCGAGCCGCTCGAGCCGCACCGGCTCGCCGAGGCGGTGCGCGGCAGCTCGGGGCCGTTTCGCCACGTCGGGGTCCACCCCGGCGAGCTCGCCGCGATGATCATCAGCGATGGCATCGCCGTCGTGATCGCCAAGAGCTACATCTCGGAGGCCGAGGCCCGCGTGCTGGTGCGCTTCGCCTCGGCGCTCGGCTGCTCCCGCGACGAGATCCGCGCGCTGTGCCACCGCGCGGCACCCTGGCTCGGCGCGGTGGGCGACCTATAGCGAGGGCGTTCTCCCGGTGCGTGCCGCCGGATGCCCGGGGGTCGTGTTACGCTACCTCCATGGACGTCGATCTGCGGGGGCGCACCACCGGTGCGGATAGCAGTACTGGCTCTGGTAGCGATGGCCTGCCCGGCAAGCGGCCGCAGACCAACCGGCTCGTGAGCCAGGCAGCTCCGGCGAGCGCCGGGGCGACGGGCACCGCAGCGCCGAGCACGCTGACCGGCCCGGCCTGGCTGGGCGGGCTATTCGGCTTCTCGGCGGAGCACGCGCCGAGCGGCGCATGCAACTGCGCGGGCTGCGCGGGCAGCCTGCCGCGCGGCTTGAACGACAAAGAGGATGTGCCGGTCAACGAGGCGAAATCGGACCAGGGCGGTGGCGGCAAGGACGACGCGGGCGCCGCGCCGATCAAGGCGCCTCCGTCGGGGCCCGCCCCCGCCGACAAGAGCCAGCCGGCCAGCGCGCCGGGGCAACAGGTCGCGCAGCAGCCGGGCGCGCAGCAGCCGGGCGCGCAGCAGCCGGGCGCGCAACCCGCACAGCCGGGCCAGCAGGCACAGGACCCGGCGCAGCAGCTCGGACAGAAGCCCGCCGAGGCGAGCCCGACCGGCGCCGGCGCGACCCCGCCGCCAGCGCCACCGACGATCACGTCGGCGACCCGCAAGACCGCAGCGGGCGCCGCCAACACGCGCACGACGGTGGGCGTCGGCGAGGTCGTCGAGTTGACCGGCTCGGCCGCCGGCACGTGGGCCGCGTCCGGCGGCAGCCCCGCCGCCAGCGCGTCGGGCACCTCGTTCGTGTGGACGGCACCGGACGCCGCCGGCACGATCACCATCACGCTCACCGTCGGCAAGCAGACCGCGACCAAGGACATCACGGTGGTCGCGCCGAGCTCGCTCAGCATGGTGGTCAGCTCGCAGCACGGGCTCACCGCCGGCACCGCGGGCGTCTGCATGCTCACCAGCGTCACGATCGGTCCCACCACCGTGTGCTTCGGCAACACCGAGTGGCTCGAGGTGCCCGGACCGGCGAGCGGCGTCAGCGGCTACTTCACGAAGTTCCCCGCCGCGACGATCTTCCACCACCCGAACCCCAGCTGGCTGCAATGGAACGACCACAACACCGGGCTGAGCGACCACGCGGCCTGGCACTCGGTTCCCCCGCCATACTCGGTGGGCCAGTTCCAGTGGTCGATCCCGAACAAGTACCGCGTCGCCGGCAGCAGCGGCGGTGGCACGGTGTTCACCACGACGACGCAGCAGTTCCAGATGACCGATGCTGCGGGAACCATGTCGGTCTCCAAGGCCGGCGCCTCGGTGTCGCGCACGCCGTGATGCTGGCTCGCCTCGCGATCGCCGCCATGGCGCTATCCTCGGGCTGCGGCGACCGCGCAGCTTCCCCCTCCACCCCCACGGGACCAAGCCAGGTGCAACCCGCAATCGACATCAAGCTCGTGGTCAGCTCCTCGAAGCTCGCCTTCTCCGACCGCGGCTCGTTCAAGGTCGGCTTCGAGGCGGTGAACCGCGGCAGCGCGCCGATCGACCCCAAGCTCTACGACGCCGTGCTGACCGCCAACGGCCAGCGCGCGTATGCGTGGGATCTCGCGATCCAGAACGGGCCGCGCGACGACGCGTGGTCGCGGCTCGCGCCCGGTCAGACGGTCGCGATGGGGTGGCCGCTCGGCGAGGCGCTGTTCGAGCACCCCGGCAACTACAAGCTCGTGCTGACGCTCGGCGCCGCGCACTCGACCGCCGACGTCGAAGTGACGCCGTAGATGTGGGTCCGCGCGCTGATCATCTGCGATGACGTGCGCCTGGAGTCGGGCGGCACGGTCAGCCTGATCGGCGTGTTTGCCGACCGGATCTACGTCCCGCCCGGCGAGGGCGAGCTCATGCTGCCGCGGCTCGCGATCTACACCGCGGTCGCCGGCCTGACCGAGGTGCACGAGGTGGCGTGGCGGCAGTGGCTGTCGCCCGACGGCAGCGAGCCCGGGCCGCCGATCGCCGAGCGGCGCGACCCCCACGATCCGCGTGCCGACGAGCACCGGATGGTCAACATCATGTCGCCGCTCGTCCTGCCGGGCGCGGGCCGCTACCGGCTCACGCTCGAGCTCGACACCGCGCGCGAGCGCCGCACGGTCGACTACCACTTCGCGATCGAGCGACTGGCCCGCGCGAGCTGACGCTACTCGAGCCGGCCGGCCTCGGCGATCTTGCCGATCTCGCGGAACTCGGCGCGGATCGCGCGCTCGAGGTGATCCTGGGTCAGCGGTGACTGCTCCTCGGCGGCGAGGAAGGCGGCGCGCACCGTCGCGTTGCGGATGTAGCCGCCGGACAGCTGGTAGCGCCGCGCGAGCTCGGCGAGATCGAGCGGGCCGTGGGTCGGCAGCTGCGACGGCAGGTGCGAGCGCCACAGCGCCTCGCGGGCTTCCTCGTCCGGAAACGGGAAGGTCAGCCGGAACGACAGCCGGCGCTTGAACGCGCCGTCGATCGCGGTGCCGAAGTTGGTGGTCAAGATCGCGATGCCCTCGAACGAGTCGAGCCGCTGCAGCAGGTAGTTGACCTCGAGGTTGGCGTAGCGATCGACCGAGGTCTTGACCTCGGTGCGCTTGGCGAACAGCGAGTCGGCCTCGTCGAACAGCACGATCGCGTGGCCGTCCTCGGCGGCGTCGAACAGCCGGGCGAGGTTCTGCTCGGTCTCGCCGATCCACTTGGACATGATGCGCGACAGGTCGACCCGGTAGAGGTCCATCCCGAGCTCGTTGGCGATCGCGCTCGCGACCAGCGTCTTGCCGGTGCCCGGCGGACCCTGGAACAGCGCGGTCACGCCGCGCGCGGTGGTCAGCACCTGGTCGAAGCCCCAGGTATCGAACACGACCCGGCGGTGCTTGATCCGCGCGAGCAGCTCGAGCACGCTCTCCTGGATATCCGGCGGCAGCACCACGCGCGCCCAGCTGGTGAGCCGGGTGACCCGGGTCGCGGTCAGCTCGAGCTGACTCTCGAGGTGCTGGCGGATCGCACGGTCGAGATCGAGCGCGCGATCGATCGGGCCATCGCCGGCGCCGGTGGCTGCGGGCGGCGAGCTCGCGACCCGATCGATCACCCGCTTGACCACGCCCGGTCCGACCGCGTAGCGCTCGGCCAGCTCGTCCGGCACGCGGACGTACACGCCGCGCTCGCGGAGCAGCAGGTCCCAGGCCGCGCTGCGCTGGCCGAGCGACAGCGCCGGCAGATCGATCAGCGCGTAGCCGGGGCGCACGATCGGCTGGCTGTTCCACGGCAGCCGCACCGCCAGCGGGCCCGGGTGGGCATCGAGCACGCCGGCGACCAGGTCGCGCCCCGAGACGTCGTCGCTGGGCAGCGCCTCCAGCCCGTCGACGCACGGCAGCAGCCCGAGCAGGTGCGCGCGGCACAGCGCGGTCCTCAGCTGGCCGATCCGCGCGCGCAGATCGCGCAGGATCGGAGCTGCGTCGATCGCGCCGAGCGTCCGGTTGGCGGACGCGGCGATCGCCGCGAGCAGCGTGTGCCGGCCGGCGCCGGCGCGGCCGCGGACCACGATCCGCCCGGGCGCCGCGAGCTTGCCGATCGCCTGCGCGATCGCCTGCTTGGTCTCGACCGGGATCAGCAGCTGGTCGAACGCGCAGCTCGCATGGACCAGGCGCACGTCGTCGAGATCGCGCTCGGGCGCGTTGGCCTTCAGGATGCGGAGCAGGATCGGCTCGCAGGTGAGCTCGATGAACGGCCGCATCCGCCCACCGCCCGGCCGGATGAAGCCGTGGCGGATCAGCGGCGCATCGCGATCGAGCTCGCGCGCCACCGCGTGGCGATCGATCTGGCCATCGAGGATCTGGATCAGCAGCTGCTCGTCGACCAGCGCGCGTTGCTCGTCGTTGCCGAGCACGCCGTACAGCCGCGCCAGCTCGCCCCACAGCGACGGCGCCGCGGTCAGCAGCAGCACCAGCCGGGCGACCGGCGACAGCCCGAACTCCGCGGCGAGCGCCAGCAGCGGTGAACCGGTCGCGGCGCTCGCGGCCTCGGCGGCGCGCACCGCGTCGGACGCCGCCACGACCCGGCGGTCGGCGCCGGCGACCTCGTCGGGCGCCCGCCCCGCCACCCCGCCGAGGATGCCATGCACCTCGCCGTGGAACGGCAGGTGACCCTCGTTGGGAAATGCGATCCGGCCGCAGTCCCACGCGAGCGCGATCGCGCGTCCGACCAGTGCCGCGATCAGCGGGCGGTAGGTGTCGAGCAACGCGGTCGCCTGGCCCGGCGGCAGGCTCGGCCGCGGCGCGCGCGGCGCCAGCGCGACACCCGGGGCAAGCGCCGCGTGGCCGCGATGGAACTCCGGGCGATCCGGTCGGTCGGCCGGCAGCGCGACCAGCGGCTCGGCCACCACCGTCCCGCCGGCCGGCGCGGCGGCGATCGGATCCACCGGCGCCAGCCCGTCCGCGGCGACCGCGACCCGCGTGCCGGCCGCGACCAGATCGCGCACGACGCCGAACGCGACGTCGTCCGGCGCATCGCCGTAGCGCACGACGAACGACCGCCCGGTATGGTCGAGCGCCGCGTCGACGATGTCGCGGCTCTCCACGTGCTCCTCCAGCACGCGGCCAAACCGCAGATCGAACAGGATCAGCGTGCGCGGGCCCGAGCGCAGCAGCACGTAGCCGCGCGCCGCGGCGAACCTCACCAGCTCGATCCCGGCGAGCGTCACGCGATGCTGGATCGATCCATCGTGCAGGCTGATCACCACCAGCTGGCTCGGCGTGGCATCGCGCCCGACGATCAGCGCCGCGCAGCGCCCGTCGAACAGCGCGGCACCGTCGAGCACGTGGCTGCCGCCCGCCAGCGCCATCCGCCACCGCTCGGTGCCCACGTCGCGCAGCGCCACGCGCTCGCGCCGGCAGATCACCCAGCGGCCCAGCGACACCGGGATCACGGCATCCAGATCGCCGACGATCGGCGTGACCGTGCCGTCCGCCGCGACGATCACCGGCGACTCCGCCCCCCACACCGCCCCCGGCGGCCCCGTCGCGGTGGACCGCAGCACGCCCATGCCGTCCCCCAGCGCCACCGGCGCGGCCAGCCGTCCGCCCTCCGGATCGAAGCGATGCAGCCGCGGCGATGCGCCCGCCACGACCCAGAACTCTTCGCCCACCGCCGTGAGATCCATGGTGTCCGCGAGCTCGACGCGCGTCGCCTCGCGGCTCTCGGCGGTCGCGACGAAGTACACGCGATCCGCGTCGATGATCGCCGCGTGGTGCTGCGCGAGCGCGAGGGTTCGCCGGCGGAACGATCTCGTCATCATGGGGATTGTCTAACCTTGTGTTGATACTGCGCCAGATACCAACGACACCACCGGGCTGGGGCCGTCCATGACGTTCAAGATCAAGCTTCCATCCGGCCCGGTGCTCCAGTTCTCCACGACATCTGTGTCAACCGACCACTTGATCGATCCGGCTACATCTATCCGCAAGGCTCCAAGCTCATGCAGGACAACGGTCTCGTCATCGCTGTCCACAGTCAGAAATTCGAAGAATACGCCATCAAGTCGGTGTGATGAAGCGGTGGCAAGCGTTTCCAGATCGATCCATGTGATCCAGATATCGTGACCGATGACGGCGCGCTGGCCGTTCTTGGATACAAGCGCTGCTGGGACAGTGCCAAGCCCAGATGAGATGGCGCCGATCTCCGTCGGCCCTTGGCCCGATGGAAGCGAAAATGAGTAGTAGGCCCGGGGCGCCTCGGCGCTGCCTCCGACAAGCATGGTCCGTGCGCCGCTGGCTTCGAGGTGCTCGAGCAAGATAGACGAATTCAGTGTGTCGATCAATTCCACACAGTCATATTTATTGAGTTTGTCCATGTCTCCGGCCACATGTATCATATCGATATCACGATTGTGCTGCAAGCAATCCGTACTCGCGCAAGGTCACCTCGGCGCGCTCGAGCGACGGCCGCAACGTTGCCACATTTGGATCTGCAGCGCCACGATCGCGTTCGGTCCATGCGAGGACGCGTGCTCCCGCATCCATCAGTGCAGGCCAGAGCGCGCGTGCAGGGAAGCCGACCTCCTTGCCTCGTTCCTCCAGAACACGAACTTCGTGGCCCGATATGCGCAAGGTATAGGACTTGGGCTGGTCGAAACAGCGATATCTCCATTCCGGTTGCGCTCCGGCCAGCAACATCGAGATCGGCTCGAGACAGAACCGCCAGGCCAGGGGCCACAGGACGTCGCGGATCTCGACGAGACCATCGAGTGACAGCGTCGCTTCGAGCTCGCGCTCGCTTTTTGCGAGCACGCCGGACGTCGATTCAGCGTCGGCCTCCGCCGAGTCGACCCAGCGGTACTCCGGCCGAAGCAGCCGATGAAATGCCCAGGTTGCCTTCATAGAGTAGTCACCTCATCAGCGCACCGCGCCGGCCGGGCGCGACGCTCGATCACGCAACCAGGCTACTGCGGCTTCGCCCTCGAGCTGCTCCGGCTCGTGCTCGCCGACATCGATCCATTCCACCACCGCTGACGACAACCCGGTCGCTCCCGCGAGCGTCGCACCTGCCAGCCGTGCCCCGGTCAGGCTGACGCGGTCGAGATTGCCGGTCAGGATCGCTCCTCGCAGATCGGCATCACGAAGGTATGCCTTGAGCAGATCGGCGCCGGTGAGATCGGCCCGCCGCAAGTCCGCGCCGCTCAGCGTTGCGCGCACAATCTTCGCATCACGCAACGACGTCTCCACCAGGCTGGCCTCGTCGAGGTTCGCCTTGGCGAGGTTGGCGCCGGTGAGATCCGCACGATCGAGTCTGGCACTCGCGAGCAGAGCTCCATAGAGATCCGCTTGGACCAGCCGGGTACCCTGCAGATCGGCTTCGCGCAGATCCCGCTCGCTGAGGTCTGCATCCGACCAGTCGACAAGGGCTGGTCCGGCGAAGCCGAGATCGAGCCGCTCACCCTCGGCTCCGTTCGTTGCGAGCCAGATTTCGTGTCGCGCGATGCACTCGTCGCGGGCGGCTCGCTGCTGCTCGTCCTGCGGATTCATCTACGAGCCTGGTCCTCCGCTCTGACCCTTTCGGCAATATGCAAGAGCCACTCCTTCGTCGATTGTCCGATTGCCTTGGGTGAATAGTAACAGCTGAGCTTTCGAAACAGCGCATCCGCGAGCTCGTCGTCATTCGGGTAGTCGTCGATGAATGCGAGGATCGCGTCGCTCAGCTCGGGAAGCGCAGCGCGGTCGCTCATCTGGGTGGCGTAGTGCGAGACGACAGCCTCAGGGGTGTCGGCCTCGATGCGCCAGTCCTGGTGAAAGAACCCGGCGAAGAGCTGGCGCAGGAGCTTGTACTGCGATTCGGTGATCATAGTTCGGGGAACCCTGTCAGGATGAACCACCTACCGCCACCTTGACTCCGGAAAATGATCAACACCTTGGAGCCCGGTGTGCTGGCTGCTGCGCCTCGTGCGAGGACGCGCCCACCCGAGACCGCCGCCCTGAGCTCCAGCGGGCCCGAAGATCCGGATGCGATCCACTTCCACAAGTCCGCTGCGTTGTCGGCGAGCGCCTTGGCGACAGCCGATTCAGCCTCGGCCAGAGTGTCGAAGGTCGAGGCGGCAGGAATGGTCGTCTCGGCCGAGAGCCGCGCCAGGAGCTGGGCATCGGTCCGCCCGACGTGCTTCGCGATCAGGTGGCCGGTCGCCGGTCCCTCGTGCGCTGCCAGGTCGCCCAAGCTGCCCGGGAGCCGGGACAGTACCGGGGGATTCTTTAGCATGTTCTCGAGCGTGGCTCCGTCGGGGACTCCCGGATTCTTGAGCAGATCTTCGAGCATCTTCGCGCTGTCGATGTTGGTGCTGGCGAGCAGGCGCTCGAGCTCCGCGGAGTCCGCGATCTTCGCGTTGTTGAGCAGGCGCTCGATCTGAGTGGCCTGTGTGACCTTGGGGCTGCCCAGCAGTCGCTCGAGCGCCGCCCCGTCCGCGAGCTTGGGGTTGGCGAGCATGCGCTCGAGCACCGCGCCGTGCGGCATCTTGGCGTCGTTGAGCAGGCGCTCGAGCTGCGCGGCGTCGGAGATCTTGTCGCTGTTGATCAGCCGCTCGAGCATGGCCGCGTCGCGGATCTTGGCGTTGCCGAGCAGCTGCTTGAGCGTCGCGATATCCCCGATCTTGGGGTTGCGGATCAGCTCGAGCAGCTTGTCCATGCCGCCGACCTCGTCGGCGAGCTTGATGAGCGCTTTCAGGTCACCTGCTTCGTTGGCGAGCTTGATGAGCGTTTTCAGGTCACCTGCTTCATTGGCGAGCTTGATGAGCGCTTTCAGGTCACCTGCTTCGTTGGCGAGCTTGATGAGCGTTTTCAGGTCACCCGCTTCGTTGGCGAGCTTGATCAGTGCTTTGAGGCCACCGGCGTCGTCGGCGAGCTTGATCAGTGCCTTGAGGCCACCGGCGTCGTCGGCGAGCTTGATCAGCGCCTTGAGGCCGCCGGCGTCGTCGGCGAGCTTGAT